>JBHOQW010000227.1:0-20228 GCA_042408665.1 Dehalococcoidia bacterium | reverse complement strand
TCTGACCGCCGGTAAGGTACCATCAGCATGGCCCGCGGCCGGGGCGCGCGTCAAGCGCCGGCCGGTCATGTTCAGGCGGCGCGGCAAGCCTGCGTCACCGGGTGCGCGCGCATGCACAGCCGGCAGACGCGCACCTTCACCGGCTCGCGCCGCGTGCGCACACGGGTGATCCGCTTTCGTTTCCGATCCCATACCAGCACGGCCATCTCGATCATGGAGAACCTCCCTCTGCCCCGGCCCACACGGGTGCGAAGTGCTGAGCGATGAGTGGTCGGCAACTGCCCCACTGGACGCTGGAGCGGGCCGGGGCACCGTGTGACCGTATCATGCCGCGGCCGTGTTTCAAGAACGTCACGAGCGAATTGCCGGCAGGTGAAATTTCGCCGGCGGCTACCGTCTACTCCCGCCACACGGCCGCCAGCACGCGGCGGAAGTTGCCGTAACAGATCCGCTCGATGCGGTCGTCGCTCCAGCCGCGGCGCTTGAACGCGCGCAGCAGGACCGGCAGCTGGGCGGCGTCCTTGAGGGCGCGCGGCACCTCGGTGCCGTCGTAGTCGGAGCCGATGGAGACGTGCCGGTCGCCCACCAGGTTGATGACGTGCTCGAAGTGGGCCAGCACCAGCTCCAGCGGCGTGTCGTCGTTGTGCCGGTCCATGTCCGGGCGCAGGAAGGCGTTGGCGAGGGTGATGCCGATGGTGCCGTCCTTCTCGGCGATGGCCCGGATCTGGTCGTCGTCCAGGTTGCGCACGTGGGGCGAGATGGCTTTGACGCAGGAGTGCGTGGCCACGAACGGGCGGTCGATGACGCGCACCAGGTCCCAGAAGCCCGCCGGGTTGAGGTGGGAGACGTCGAGGAGGATGCCCAGCCGGCAGCACTCCTCCACCAGGCGGAAGCCCGCCTCGGTGAGGCCGGCGGTGGGCTGCGGCCCGCGGAACATGACGCCGTAGCCGAAGATGGTGGGCCGGCTCCAGACGATGCCCAGCGAGCGCAGCCCCGCCTCGTAGAAGACGCGCAGCTCCTTGAGCGAGTACGAGATGGGGTCCGCGCCCTCGAAGTGGAGGATGCCGGCGAAGGCGCCTTCGGCCAGGGCCTGGTCCAGCTCCGCCACCGTGCGCACCACGCGCACCTGCCCGTCCGAGCGGTCGCAGATGCGCAGGTAGTCGTGCAGTTCCTGGATGGCGTAGCCGACGGCGTTCTGCTCGGCGCGCTCGTTGGACAGCCAGATGGAGACGAAGGCGCCGCCCAAACCGCCGCGCCGGGCGCGGGGCAGGTCCACGTGCCCTCGGTCGCTCTCTTCCAGAAAGTCCCGCTTCTGTTCGGGCAGGGCGGTGATGAAGTCCTCGTGCCCGTCCAGCACGGGCGGAAACTCATGCTCGTACGCCACGATGATGACTCCTGTCGCGGGTCTGTGCGGCGCGCTCATTCACGAACTGCCATGAAGAGCGTACTCGCTACCGACGCCACAGGCAGCCCGGCGCGCGGCGTGATGGTTCGGCCTCGCCGGTCGGTGCGCTGGTGTTCCTGGTGGTATCGCCCGGCTAAAAATGGTCGCCGCAGAACGGCCGGTGCCGGGTGCGCAGCACGATGTCCCATCGGTCGAGGGCGTCCGGCTCATGCGCGTCGAGGCGGCCCATGCGCGCCGCCTCGGAGGCGCCGACCTGGCCGAAGAGCAGCAAAGCCAGGGTGTGCACCGGCAGCGTGAGCTGCGGTGCCTCGCCCGTGCGCCGCACCTGCGTCTCGGCGCCGGACGTCTCCAGCCGCCAGCGGCCGGCGTTCCACGGGCACAGATCGTCCAGCAGCTCGAAGGTGAGCGTGCCCGGCGCGGCGTAGGGCCGGGCGGGCAGGGCGCGCGCCACGTCCACGATGCGCGCCAGGATGCCGTCGCGCGCGGTGGCGCGCAGCATGCGCGGCTCCAGCAGCAGGTGCGGCAGCGGGTCATCCGCCGGCACCGTGCCCCAGGTCACCTCTCGCACTAGGTCGAAGCGGGCCAGGTGCTCCCACAGGGCACGATAGGCCGCCGGCGTAAGCCAGATCAGCTCGCGCACGTCCAGCGCCTGGTTGGGCCCCGGCGGCGGAAAGCCACCCGGGCCGGTGGTGTAGATGACGTAGCCCAACGGCTCACCGTCTTCCTCGTAGATGATGATGCTCAGGGTATGGCCGGCGGGTGGCTCGGCCAGCACGCCGTACTCCCACATGGCACGCGAGCGGTGGAGGTCGCCGGTGCGCGGGGCGCGGAAGCGCTTGAGCAGGACATTGAGCAGGCCGCTCTCGGCGCGCGTGGCCTCACGCAGGGTGCCGCGCGCGTGGCCGGGGTGGGCAAAGGCGAGGTAGCGGGGCTCCACACGGTAGCTGAAGTGGGTGCTGACGATGCCGTAGCCGAAGCGCTGGTAGATGGCGGCCAGGGAGGCGTGGAGGATGGCGATGGCCGGCCCCTCCTGCTCGTGCAGGAGGCGGAAGTCGGTCTCCATGATGGCGCGCAGGTGCCCCCGCCGCCGATAGATGGGCAGCGTGCTCACGCAGGTCACGCCGGCCACCGGCGTGGAGGCACCGTTGAAGGACATCCGGAATGGCCAGCGCCCGTAGCAGGTGGCCAGGCGTCCGTCCTCGAAGGCGCACAGCGTCCACTCCGGGCGCATGGCCGCGAACCGCTCCGGCGCCATGGCCAGGGATAAACTGCAGATGCGCACGAACTCCGGCATCTCCTCGGTATCGACGGGGCGCACCGTGACGCTCATGGCCTCCTCCCTTCAGCGCAAGAGTGACGCGGGGATGGTATCCGGGCGGACGGTGTCCGGCAGCTTGTACCCGCGGAACACGAGGTAGCCGATGAGGATGCTCACTCCGGCCACCGGGCCCACGAGCCGCAGGCCGAGCGGGTTCTCCGCCGTGCCGCCCAGCGCCAGCAGCCCGGTCAGGATCAGCGCGTGCAGCGCCTCCACGCTGCCCTCGATCAGGTTCTGCGTGCCGTAGTACATCGCCTCCCGGCGCATGCCGGTGCGGATGGCGTCGTAGTCGATGATGTCGGCCATGATGGCGTTTGGAAAGACGAACACCCCGGCCATGCACACCCCCACGGGGGCCAGGAACAGGAACGCCTGTACCAGGCGCGGGATGCCCGGCACAAAGCCCATGAAGAACAGGAGCGGCAGGTAGCAAGCGCCCAGCAGCATGGTGACGGCGTAGACCCAGGCCTTGCCGCGCCGCAGCGCCAGGCGGTAGACCACCGGCAGCGACGCCAGCACCACCGCGATCGGCACGGCGGCCAGCACGGCGGTGTAGGTTCCCACGCGCCCCGCGGGTGGCCGGATGATCGCTTCCACCACGAACGGCAGCGCCGCCGTCATCAGGGTGATGCCCAGGTTGAACAGGACGAAGGTGGGCAGGAAGTAGAGAAACTGGTCGTTGCGGAACGTCCAGCGGAAGGCCTGGAACACGTTCAGCCGTGCCGGCTCCACGTCCACGCGGGCGTGGCGCCAGGCACCGGCCAGGGCGAGGAAGCGGGACAGCAAGGCGAGGGCGGCGACGAGGGCACCCATGGCGGCGAAGCCCAGCAGATCGATAATAGGACCGGTGACCACGAGGGCCACCACCGCGCTGAGCGTGCCGAACACCACCTGAAACGTGACGATGAACACCCGGTCCGCGCTGCGCGGCGCGATCTCCGGCAGGAGCGACTCCAGCGGCCCACCGGAGAGGGTGCCGAACAGGTGAAAGGCGGTGACCACGGCAAACAGGTAGATGGCGTTGAGGGCGCTCACCCCGTCGACGGGCGGGGTCCACAGCAAGAAGAAGAGCAGCGCCCATGGCGGCGTGGCCAGCAGCACAAACGGGATGCGCCGCCCCCAGCGGGTGTGCGTGCGGTCGCTCCAGTAGCCGATCAGCGGGTCGTCGAGCGCGTCCAGGACGGTGGTGACGGTCAGGATCGCGCCGACCGCCCATGTCGGCACCCGGGCCGGGATGTCGGCGTCCTCGCGGTTGGCGGCGTAGAAGAAGAACAACCAGGCCGCCATCACCCGCGAGACCAGGTTGCCCGAGAAGCTGCCAAAGGCGTACAGCAGCGCGTCGCGCCGAGGCAACGCGGGCAGAAGGTCAGCGGTCATGGCGCACCGTCGCGCGGGGGAACCTCAGAACCGCCGCGCCAACGCGGCCAGCAGCTCGTAGGTGCGCTCGGTGCTGCCGCCGCGTTCCACGGCGAACGGGCTGCCCGTGAAATCGGTCACCCCGGCGTCGGCCAGGGCGCGGAGCTGCGCCTCCACCTCGGCCTCAGTGCCGACGATCGCCACGTCGGCCGGGCCGCGCGCCCCACCGCGCTCCAGCGTGGCACGGTAGGAGGGCAGCTCGCCGTAGCGGGCGAAGATGATCGCCGCCGCCCGCCGGGCGGCATCGGCGTCGTCGGTGACGCACACCGGCAAACCGGCCACCACCCGCGGCGTGGGCCGACCCACCCGGGCCGCCGCCGCGCGGATGGTGGGCACGGCCACATCGCGCAGATAGGCGAGCCCACCCATCCAGGTGGCGGTGCCGTCCGCCAGGCGGCCGGCGAGCCGCAACATGGCCGGGCCGAGGGCGGCGACGAGCACGGGCGGCTTCGTGGCGCCGGGGATGGAGAGCTGGGCCGCTACTCGGTACTGCTCCCCCGTGAACTCGACCGGCTCCTGGGCCAGCAGACCGTTCAGCACGGTCAGGTACTCGCGCATGTGCAGGAGGGGACGCGAGTAGTCGAGCCCAAACCGGCCCTCGATCACCACGCGGTGGCTGAGGCCGATACCCAGCGCCAGGCGGTTGTCGGTCGCCGCCTGGACGGTGAGCGCCTGCTGCGCCAGCGCCACGGGGTGACGCGGGTAGGTGGGCACCACGAACGTGCCCAGCTCGATGCGCTCCGTCTCCCGTCCGGCCAGCGCCAGCGCGGTGAGCGCGTCGAAGCCGAAGATGTTGGACAACCACACGGAGCGGAAGCCCGCCCGTTCCGCGCGTTGCGCCTCCCGCACCAGGGCGTCCAGCGTGGGCCGCTCCCCTGACACCGCCAGTCCCAGCCCGATCCGCATCCGTGCACCGCCTCCCCGTGGATGTGCCCCCGTGGGCCGCAGGGCGAGTATAGCGGAGCCCAGCGCCTCGGGCAGCCCGCCCCCTCCCCCTGCCCTTTTGTCACCTACTCGGGCGCTTTGCTATAGTGCGAGCGGCCCGCAACGATGATAAAGGGGACGTGGGCGCAATGAACCAGCGTGGAGGCCCGCCGCACGGCAGCCTCCGGTGGGGGACGCACGAGTATGCCGGCAACGGTGGTGATCGGCGGACAGTGGGGTGATGAGGGGAAGGGGCGGATCGTCGATCTGCTCGCCCGCGGCGCGCGGGTGGTGGCCCGCTACTCGGCCGGCAACAACGCCGGACACACCGTGATCAACGAGCGCGGCGAGTTCGCCCTGCGCCTGGTGCCTGCCGGCATCTTCTACGGCGATAAAGAGTGCGTCATCGGCAACGGCTGCGCCATCGACCCGGCCGTGCTGCTGCAGGAGATCGAGACGCTGGAGGCGCGCGGCATCTCCACCGAGCGGCTGCACATCTCCGACCGCGCGCACGTGATCATGCCCTGGCACCCGCTCATCGATCAGGCCGACGAACGCCTGCGCGGCGCCCAGGCCATCGGCACCACCGGCCGCGGCGTCGGTCCCGCCTTCGTGGACAAGGTGGGGCGGGCCGGGATCCGAGTCGCCGACCTGGTGGACGCCGTGACGTTCAAAGAGCGGCTGCGCGCCCTATTGGACTATAAGAACCGGGTGCTGGAGCGGCTGTATGGCCTGGCGCCGCTGTCGTTTGACGAGGTGTACACACGCTACCGCGAGTACGGCGAGCGGCTGGCGCCCTATGTGACGGACACCTCCCTGCTGGTGCAGGCGGCCCTGGACCGGGGCGAGGAGGTGCTGCTGGAGGGGGCGCAGGGGGCGCTGCTGGACCTCGACTTCGGCACCTACGAGTTCGTCACGTCCTCGGTGCCCTCCTCCACCGCCGCCGGCGCCGCGCTGGGGGTGGGCATCGGCCCGCACGAGATCCGGCGCGTAGTGGGCGTGTACAAGGCCTACACCACCCGCGTGGGCAACGGCCCCATGCCGACCGAACTGTTCGACGAGGAGGGCGAGCGTCTGCGCCAGCGGGGCTGGGAGTACGGCACCGTCACCGGCCGTCCGCGCCGCTGCGGCTGGTTCGACGCCGTCGCCGCCCGCTACACCGCCCGCCTGAACGGTGTTACCAGCGCCGTGGTCAGCCGCCTCGATATCCTAGACACGTTCCCCACCGTGCGCATTTGCACGGCCTACCGGGTGGACGGGGCGTTGCTGACCTCGTTCCCCGCCAGCAGCACGGTGCTCGCCCGGTGCACGCCGGTGTACGAGGATTGGCCCGGCTGGATGTGCCCCACCACCGAAGTGCGCCGCTTCGAGGACCTACCGCGGGCGGCGCAGGCGTACGTGCGCCGCATCGGCGAGCTCATCGGCTGCCCGGTGGACATCATCTCCGTCGGCCCCGCGCGCGAGCAGGCCATCCAGGTGCGACCGATCCTGTGAGTGCTGAGCGCCGAGCGAGCCCTCACCCCCGACGGGCTCTCACCCCTAGCCCCACTCCCGCGCGGGAGCGGCCCGGCCACCGGCGAAGCGGGGGTAAACTCAGGCACGGGCCCCGGCCTTCGCCGAGGGGTGCCCGAAGGGCGGGGTGAGGGTCAGACCCATCGCACATCACTCGGTGCTGGAGAAGCGGATGACCGGGGTCCTGCCGGCCGGCACGGAGTACCTTGCCCGATTGCGTGCGCAGGGGCTCGAGGAGCATGCCCGCGCCTTCGACCTGGTGCTGCGCATCGCACGGGCGGTGAAGGATGCGGGCGGGCGCGCGCTGCTGGTGGGCGGCTGCGTGCGCGACATGCTGCTCGGTCGTGTTCCCAAGGACTACGACCTGGAGGTCTACGGCCTGCCGCCCGAGCGCCTGCGCAAGCTGGCGCGCCGCTTCGGTACCGTCTCCGAGGTCGGCGCCGCCTTCGGCATCCTCAAGCTGCGCGCGCCCGAGGGCGTGGAGATCGACCTCTCCCTGCCCCGGCGCGACTCTAAGATCGGCCCCGGCCACCGCGGCTTCGCCGTGCACACGGACCCCTTCATGCCCGTGGAAGAGGCCTGCCGCCGGCGCGATTTCACCATCAACGCCATGGCCGCCGACCCGCTCACCGGTGAGCTGTTCGACCCCTTCGGTGGCTATCGGGACCTCCAGGCCCGCGTGCTGCGCGTGACCGACGCGGAGCGGTTTGGCGATGACCCCCTGCGCGTGATGCGCGGGCTCCAGTTCGCGGCGCGTTTTGGCCTTACCGCCGACGAGGACAGCAAGCGGGTGATGCGGGCGATGGTGCCCAGCCTGCGCGAGCTGCCCCGGGAGCGCTTTCTGGATGAGTGGCGCAAGCTGCTCCTGCAGGCGCCGGCACCGTCGGTCGGGCTGCGCCTGAGCATGGAGCTAGGCGTGTTCCACGCCCTGTACCCGCAGTTCGCGGCGTTGCCGGAGACGCCCCAGGACCCTACCTGGCACCCGGAAGGCGACGTCTGGACGCATACGCTGCTGACCGTGGACCAGGCGGCGGCGATCCGGGTGCGCGACGGCCTGGCGGACGATGCGGCCCTTGTGCTCATGCTGGCCGCCCTCTGCCACGACCTGGGCAAGCCGGCCACCACGGCGGTGCAGGACGGCCGCATCACCGCGCGTGGGCACGAGGCGGCGGGCGTGGAGCCCGCAGACCGCTTCCTGGACCAGATCGGGGTGGACCTCCGTAGCCAGGAAAAGGTCACACGCCTGGTGGCCGAGCACACCTGGCCGCGGCGCAGCTACCGGGCCGAGACGGAGCGCGGCGAGCGCGTGCGCGACGGCGCCGTGCGCCGCTTGGCCGCCCGCCTGGTTCCCGCCACCATCGCCGAGCTGGTCCTGGTGGCCGAGGCGGA
This sequence comes from Dehalococcoidia bacterium, assembly GCA_042408665.1. Classification (GTDB taxonomy): domain Bacteria; phylum Chloroflexota; class Dehalococcoidia; order CAUJGQ01; family CAUJGQ01; genus CAUJGQ01. Next base: position 12,264 of record JBHOQW010000227.1, on the reverse strand, counting down.
CCACGCCGGCCGTGGCTTCTTCCGTGACGCGGCCACCGGCCGGCTCACCCTGCCCGATCGCTTCCCCATCGGGGAGTGGCTGCGGGCGCGCGCCGCCGCGTTGGACGTGCTCCACGGCCCGCCCGCCGACGTGATCCGCGGTCAGGACCTGATCGCGCTAGGCCTCACGCCCGGCCCGGCCTTCGGCGCCATCATCCGCGCCGCCAACCGCCTGCGCGACGAGCGCGAGCTCACGCGCGCGCAGATCCTCGCCCACCTCGCCGGCGTTCGCGACGCCGCCGAGGCGGTCGCCCGCCTGGAGGCGCTGCTCGGGCCGGCTTCGGAACGGCCGTAATCGGCGCGGCCCGCATCCCAGCGCGAAGCGCTCCGGCGAGCGTGGAAAGCGTTCACCCCGGGCCCCAGGTCACCAGATCGCGCGACACCTTCTGCGCATCGGCGCAGCCGGCCAGGTGCATGGTCGTGACCAGCTCCTCGCGCAGCAGGGCCAGCACGCGCTCCACGCCGGCCTGGCCGGCCACGGCCAGGCCCCACAGATAAGGCCGACCGATGCAGACGGCGCGTGCCCCCAGCGCCAGCGCCTTGAGCACGTCCGTGCCGCGCCGTACGCCGCCGTCCAAGTACACCTCTGCCCGGTCCGCCACCGCCTGCACCACCTCCTCCAGCACCTCGATGGTGGCAGGCGTGCCGTCGAGCTGGCGGCCGCCGTGGTTGGAGACGATCACCGCGGCCGCGCCGTGCGCGACGGCACGGGCGGCGTCATCGCCGCGCATCACCCCCTTCACCACCAGCGGCAGCGGCGTGAGCGAGCGCAGCCAGTCCAGGTCGTCCCAGGTGAGGGTGGCGTGGAGCGGTACCCGGCCGTCCGGGAAGTTGCCGCGGTGCAAGGCGCGACGCACAGCGTAGCCGGAGCGGATCTCGCGCTCTCGTCGGCCGAGCACGGGCGTGTCCACCGTCAGGACCAGGGCGCGGTAGCCGGCCGCGGCCGCACGGCGCACCAGCGCCGCGGTGACGTCGCGGTTCTGCAGCGCGTAGAGCTGGAACCAGAGCCCCGGCAGAGCCGAGGCGGCGGCGACCGCCTCCAGGGGCAGGCTGGAGGCGGTGCTGACGATCAGCACCGTACCGGCGGCGCCCGCGGCGCGGGCCGTGGCCGCCTCGCCCTCCGGGTGCACCAGGCAGTGCTCGCCGGTGGGGGCCAGAAGCACGGGCATGGCTACCGGCTGGCCCAGCACGGTGGTGGCCAGCGAGGGCTGCGTGATGCCGGTGAGGACGCGCGGGCGGAGCAGCAACCGGGCAAAGGCGGCGCGGTTGCGGGCCAGCGTGCGCTCGTCCTCGGCGCCGCCGGCCACGAAGTCGTACACGTGCGGCGGCAACGTGGCCCGCGCCAGCGGCTCGTACTCCTCCAGGTTGACGGGCTCCGTTGCGGCCACGGCCGTTCCCATCATCGCCTCTTGCCGTGGTTGGTTCATCGCCCTTCTCCAACAAAAACAAAAAGTCCGCGCGGCCTTGGCGTCCGCGCCGCGCATCGTACCGCGTTTCCCGGCTTCCGACCATGGCGCTGCCGTTGTCCTCTCCGCCGCGTGGGCCTATGCTGACCGGGGGAGTGGGCCGTGGACGAACGGGGCGAACGACACAGGGCGCAACTGGAGGGGCTGTTCGCAGAGGCGCGGGCCGTACTGGCGCGGCACGGGGTGACGGACGCCGGCCTGGCGGCGCTTGGGGCGCTGCTGCGGCGCCTGGCGCGCGAGCCCTGGCTACGGACGGTTGAGCTGGCGCCCAAGCACGGCGGCGTCTCCGCCTCCCGCGTCCTGCACTCCGAAGGGCCGGAGGGGCTGACGCTCACGCTAGCCCGCTTCTCCCCGGAGCGCCCGACCGGCGTGCACGACCACGGGAGCTGGGGGGTGGCCTGCGTGGTGGACGGCCACGACCGCTACCAGCGCTGGCAGCGCCTGGACGCGGGCGAGGTGCCCGGTTGGGCGCGACTGCGGCTGGTGGCGGAGCATGTGGCCGGCCCCGGCGACGTGGTGTGGTGGTTTGACCGCCCGCACGACATCCACAACCAGCAGGGAGAGGGCGGCCCGGTGTGGGAGCTGGTGCTGTTCGGCCGCGACACCTCGCGCATCCCCCGGCGCTACTTTGACCCCGTGGCCGGCACCGTGCGCGAGGCCCTGCCCGTGGAGCCGGCCGCGCACCGGCCCACTGCGCTACCCGGGTGATAGTGGGCGGGCGAAGCTCAGCTCGTGGCCGTCCGGGTCGGTGAGGTGGAAGTAGCGCTCGCCCCACTCGGCGTCGCGAGGCGGCGCATGCGGCTGTAGTCCCAGCGCCACGGCGCGCCGGTACAGGGCGTCCACATCCGTGACGTAGAAGATCACGCGCCCCCACCAGCACCAGCGCCGCTCCGCCGGCTGGGCGATGAGGTTCAAGTAGCTGGTGCCGACGCGGAAGCTGGTGAAGCCGGCCGTCTCGCCGCCGTAGAAGAGCGGGAAGCCGAGAGAGCGGTAGAAGCGCACGGCACGGACCATATCGTGGGTGGCCAGGGTAACGGCGCTGATGGCGGTGATCTCCGACGCGGGTTCCATCCCCGTCCCGTCCTGAACGGCGTCCTTCACCGACCCGGTTCTGGTGCCGGCGCCGGCGGCGGTTGCGGCGAGGGACCGGTGTGAAGGGGAAGGGCATCCGGGCTGTCCTCACGCGGCTGGTACCACAGGCCTGTCTCCCGGCAGTATTTGCACTTGCGCATCGTACTGATGAGGGGGCGGCCCTTAGCCAGGCAGAGGAAGAGGGGCAGGCGGGTGCGGTCTACCCCTTCGGGGATGGCGCTGCGATCGAACGCCGGGTTGGGCAGGAGGAAGCGGCAGCGACGCTGGTCGTGCCCTGGGCCCTTGGGCGCCAGCGGGCTGACCCCGGCGTACCGGTCGTGTGGTGCGGGCTCTCCCATGCCCTCAGTATACGCGAGCGCGGCCGGCATGCCCCAATCCCCGTGCCGCCGTGCGGCGGTCCACCCCCGACTCGACAACGGTGCGGCGGTTTGCTAAACTAGCGATAGCCCCGTGAGGGGCATCTCTGTCTGCGGGGTGTGGCGCAGCCTGGTAGCGCGCTTCGTTCGGGACGAAGAGGTCGGAGGTTCAAATCCTCTCACCCCGACCACCGGCCAGGGCCGATGTCAGGCCCTGGCCGGTTTGCGTTCTGGGCCCGTGGCGCGGCCGGCCTCCGCGGCTCAATCGCCCACCGGTTGTGGTGCCATCCGTCGGCCGCGCCGCCAGGCGCGCGCGTCGCCCGGTTTGTCCAGGCGCACGGCGCACACCTTGTACTCCGGGATGCGCGACTTCGGGTCGTAGACGTTGTTGGTGAGCCAGTTGGCGGCGTGCTCGGCCAGGCGCACGAACGGCACGAACACCTCGCCCTGGCGCTGCGCCTCGGTGACGTACACCACGGCCGTCATCTCCCCGCGGCGAGAGGAGATGACCACCTCGTCACCATCGGCCAGGCCATACTTGGCCGCGTCGGCCGGGTTGACGGCCACCGGCACATGGGGCGCCCGCTCCAGCAGGCCGGCCACGTGCCGGGTGATGGTGCCGCCGTGCCAGTGGTACAGCATGCGGCCGGTGTTGAGCACGAGCGGGAAGCGCCGGTCCGGCAGCTCCGCCGCGGGGGGACCCTGCTCCACCGGCACGAACTTGCCCAGGCCGCGCGGGAACGACTCGGCGTACATGCGCGGCGTGCCCGGGTGGTCCGTCGCCGGGCAGGGCCACTGGATGCCACCCTCCCGCTCCAGGCGCTCATAGCTGATGCCGGCCAGGTTGGGCCACAGGCGGGCCATCTCGGCAAAGATCTCGGACGGGTGGGTGTAGCGGAACTGCTCCGGATCGCGGTCCAAGCGCACCGCCACGCGGCGGGCCAGGTCGCACACGATCTCCCAGTCCGGCCGCGCCTCGCCGGGCGGGTCGATCGCCTTGCGCACGAGCTGCACACGCCGCTCGGAGTTGGTGAAGGTGCCGTCCTTCTCGGCGAAGGCGGCGGCCGGGAGCACCACGTGGGCCAGCTCCGCCGTCTCGTGCAGGAAGATGTCCTGCACCACCAGGAACTCCAGCCGTTCGATGGCCTCGCGGGCGTGCGCGATGTTTGGCTCGGAGAGCAGCGGGTTCTCACCCACGATGTACATGGCTTTAATGCGTCCGGCCGCGGCCTCCTCGATCATGTCCGTGGCGCGCAGGCCCTGCTCGGCCGGGAGCTGGCAACCCCATGCCGCCTCGAACCTGGCCCGCGCGCTGTCCCCCAGGCCCTGGTAGCCGGGCAGCGAGTCCGGGATGCAGCCGGCGTCGCCGCAGCCCTGGACGTTGTTCTGGCCGCGCAGGGGGGAGACGCCGGAGCCGAAGAATCCCATCTGCCCGGTAAGCAGCGCCAGGTTGAGGAGGGCGTGCGCGTTGGCGGTGCCGTTGGTGTGCTGGGTGATGCCCATGCCCCAAATGAGACAGGAGCCGTTCTTAGGCGGGTGGGCGTACAGCCGCGCCGCGCGCCGGATCAGCTCCTCCGGCACCCCCGTCATCCGCGCCGCCTCGGCCACGTCCGTCTTGCCCACCACGGCCAGCCACTCCTCGAAGCCCTCGGTGCGCGTGCGCACGAACTCCTTGTTCCACAGGTCCTCTTCGAGGATGACCTTGGCCATGGCGTTGAACAGCGCCACGTCCGTGCCGGGGTAGGGTCGCAGCCAGAGATCGGTGTAGTCGCACAGGTCGATGCGGCGCGGGTTGACGACAATAAGGCGGGCGCCGTTTTCCACGATGCCGCGCCGGAGCCGCGCCGCGATCACGGGGTGGTTGGACGAGGGGTCGCACCCTACCACCAGCAGGCAGCCGGCGTGCTCGTAGTCCTCGTAGGAGTTCGACGTCGCACCGGAGCCGAGCTGGATGAGCATCGCCTCCACGGAGGGCGAGTGGCACAGGCGCGTGCAGTGGTCGATGTTGTTCGTGCCCATGAGCATGCGCACGAACTTCTGCTGGACGTAGCCATCTTCGTTCGTGCCCTTGGCCGAGGCGAAGGAGGCGAAGGCGCCACGGTATTGCACGAACTTGTCCGCCACGTACTCCAGCGCCTCATCCCAAGAGCAGGGCACGAGTTTGCCCTCGCGGCGGATGAGCGGCGTGGTGAGCCGGTCCGGGTGGTGGACGTAGGTGGTGCCGAAACGGCCCTTGACACACAGCATGCCCATGCTGGACTTGTTGTCCGGCTGATCGTCCACGAAGCGGATGAGGTTGTCGCCGTCGATGCGCAGGCCCACACCGCAGCCCACGCCGCAGTAGGGGCAGGTGGAGGACACGGTGCGGGTCAGCCCGGCCAGCGGCGCGGCGAACACCGGCAGGGCGAAGCGTCCGCCGTCTCCTTCCGCCTGCACGGGCGGGGTGGCCGCGGGCTGGGACTGGGGTGCGTCCGCGTACTTGGGCAGGATGGCGCCCGTGGGGCAGACCGAGACGCACTGCCCGCAGGAGGTGCAGACGGACTCGATCAAGGGCCGGTCCATGAAGGTGCCCACGTGCGCATCGGTCCCCCGGCCGACGATGGCGATGGCGCCGATGTGCTGCACGTCCTGGCAGGCCACCACGCAGCGGCCGCACAGGATGCAGTCGTCATGGGTGAGGTTAAAGAACGGGTTCGAGGTATCGGCGGCACGCCCCCTCCTGCCCTCACCCCGCCCTTCGGCCACCCCGCTGCTGCGTGCGGGACGGGGGGCCAGGGTGCGCAAGAATCCGTCACCGTCGGCGGCGCCGTCCAGCCCGTGCGCCCGCGCCGCCGTCATCAGCTCGCTGGGGCTGGTGGTGGCCAGAGAGGAATGGACGGGCGCGCCCATGCCCAAAGTGAGCGCCAGCACACCGCGCCGCACCCGCTCCACGCCCGGCGTGTTCGTGCGCACCACCATCCCCTCGCGCGCCGGGGTGTAACAGGCGGCGGGATACGGCCGCGCACCCTCGATATCCACCAGGCAGGTGCGGCAGGCGCCGATGGGCGGCTGGTCCGGGTCCTTGCAGAGGTGCGGCAGGTAGACGCCCGCTGCCTTGACCGCGTCCAGCACCGTGGCCCCTTCCGGCACGCTCACCGATGTCCCGTTGATGGTCAGGGTGATGGTCATGGCGCAACACCCCCTTGTCGAGCCCCCGCGGCTCAGGGCGATGATGATCCGTCGAACAACGTCAGCGCGGAGCGGATCGGCCCCGGCGCCATCTGGCCGAGTCCACACAATGAGGCGGTCTGCATGATATCGCACAGCTCCAGCAGCGTCGCCCGCTCCTCGGCAGAGAGCGGCCGTTCCCCGGCCTCGTCCAGGATGGCCAGCGCGCGGGCCGTGCCCTCGCGACAGGGCGTGCACTTGCCGCAGGACTCGGCCTTGTTGTAGGCTGTTAGCTCGCGCAGCGCCGCGGGCAGCGACAGGCGCTCGTCCAACACCACGATGCCACCGGCGCCCAGGACCGGCCCGGAGGGGTGCAACATGCCGCCCTGCACCGGCGTGTCGAACATCGCCGCAGGCAGGAGGCCGCCGGAGGGTCCGCCCACCACGGCGCCCCAGAGCTGCCGCCCATCCGGCGCCCCGCCGCCGTAGTCCTCAATGATCGCGCGCACGGTGGTGCCCAGCGGCACCTCGTACAGCCCCGGCCGTCGCACCGCGCCGCTCAGCGAGATGAGTTTGGTGCCGGGGAACTGCTCGGTCCCGAGCTCACGGAACCACTCCGGCCCGCGCACCAGGATGAGCGGCAGGTTGACCAGCGTCTCGACGTTGTTGATCACCGTGGGGCGACCCCACAGCCCGCGCTCGGTAGGGAAGGGCGGGCGCAGGCGCGGCACGGCCCGCTCCCCCTCGATGCTGCTCAGGATGACCGACTCCTCGCCGCACACGTAGCCGCCCGCGCCGCGGTAGACCACGATCTCGCAAGCAAAGTCGGAGCCGAGGATATCCGAGCCCACGAGGCCGGCCGCGCGCGCGTCCTGGAGGGCCTTCACCACCCGCTCGGCGCTCAGCTCGGCCTGGCCGTTGATGTAGATGAACGCCCGCTCCGCGCCGATGGCGTAGGCGGCGATGAGCGTGCCCTCGATGAGGGCGTGCGGGTCGCCCTCCATGAGGTGGCGGTCCTTGAAGACGCCGGGCTCGCCCTCCTCGGCGTTCACCACCAGGTAGCGCGGCCCCGGCTGTCGGCGTGCCGCCTCCCATTTGGCGTGCACCGGGAAGTAGGCCCCGCCCCGGCCGCGCAGACCGGCGGCGCGCACTAGCGCCACCACCTCGTCCGGCGCCATGCCCAGGGCCCGCTCCAGCCCCGTGTACGCCCCGGCCGCCAGCGCCTCATCGAGGCTTTCCGGGTCGATGACGCCGCAGCGCGCCAGCACACGCCGCACGCCGGGCACGGACGAAGGGGAAATGCTGCCGGCCGTGCCCGCGCGCACGGCCTCCGCCACGGCCGCACGCTCTGCGGCTCCCACCCGCTCGAAGCGCCGCTCCGTACCGTCCGGGTATCGCACCACGACCACGGGCTGGGCGTGGCATGCGCCGTCGCAGCCCGTGCGGACCAGCCAGGGTCCGGCGTCGGCGTCTGGCCGACCCTCACCCCGGCCTGTCGGCCACCCCTCTCCCGCGTGCGGGAGAGAGGACGGGGGTGAGGACCACGCGCCGGCCGCGCGGGCGCACACGCCGTCGGCCACCATCAGGCGCACGCGCCCGGCGAGCCGCTGCATCCGCTCCGCGGCCGCCCGTCGGCGCTCGGCCAGGGTGCCGCGTGGAGGATCTTGCACCGGCACGCTGGGGCGGGGCGCGGTGTCCTGGGGGAGCGCCGTGCTCGCCTGGACCCGGCCGACGTAGCGGCCGCGGTGTTCTACCACCGGCGCCACCGCGCACAGGAAGCGGCAGGGCACGCGCTCCACGTGCCGGCCGGCGGCCTCCAGCGCGTCGGCTATCGCCGCTGCCCCGGCCAGCCGGCAGCTCAGGCCGGTGCACACCTCGACGCGCTCCGGATCGGGCGGCGCCAGGCGAAACTCGTTGTAGCTGGTGACGGTGCCGTACACCTCGGATAGGGGGACAAACACGTGGCGGGCGGCGGCCGCGATCCCCGCCTCCGGCAGCCAGCCGGCGGCCGCGTGCACGGCGTGCAACGCCGGCAGGAGCTGATCCCGGCGGCGCGGGATCCCGGCCAGCACCGCGCCGTAGTCAGGCTCACGCTGCGCGGACATAAACCGGCCTCCGGCCGCAGTGTACTACGGCGCGGCGCGCGAGGCAGCAACCGCGAGGCGGTGTGGTGTGACGTGCAGGCCGGTGCTCAGGCGGACAGGATCGCGGCCAGGAGGTCGGCGTCGCAGCGGAACGTGTCCGCCAGCCGCCGCACCTCCGCGCCGAAGGCGGGCGCTGCCGGGTCCGGGCGGGTGCGCATCCCCAGCCAGCCGAGTGCGTCGGTGGAGATGCCCAGGCGTGCGGCCAGCTCCGCCTCGCTCAGGCCGTGGCGCTCTCGGTAGGCGCGCAGCGCCGTGCCCACCAGCCAGGTGCCGTCGGCGTAGCGACTGGTGACGGCGGTGAAACCGGTGGACGGACGCGATTCGGGTGTGCTCATGCTGGTCCCCCCTCCTGACCTCCACGCGCACTCAGCGGCTCACCGACCGGTAGAACGCCGGGAAGGCGCCACGCAGGCTGCCGCGCGGGGAGGCGTTGGCCACGGGCGGCGCCTCGACGGTGTCCATCCGGTCCAGGGCCACGCGCACGAGCTCATCCCACCGCTGCCCGTCCTGCGGGAAGGAGGCAATGCCGATCTGGAGTCCCCCGACGTCCGGCTCGGTCAGCCGACGCAGACGGCGGATGCAGGCCTCGGCGCCGCCGCGCGGCGTCTCCGGCAGGACGAGCAGCAGACCGCCCTCGTCCAGCCGGCCGACCGCGTCCGGGCCGCGCAGGGCGGCGCTCAGGTGGCGCACGAGCGCCGCCTCGCGTGCGTCCCCCTCCGGCAGCTCGATGACGGTGAGGGACAGCACGCGCCGGTACCGCTCCGCCCGCTCCAGCTCCCGCCGCGCCAGGTCGGTGACTGCTGCCGGGGTGAGGAGGTTGTCGGCGGCGCTGTGCTCGCGAAAGGCGTGCGTTGTCACGGTAATACTCCTGCTGGTGATAGGGGCATCGCGCGGGTTCACATCGCCCGCTTGAGCCGCTCGCGCAGCGCAGCCAGGGCACGGGCGTGCAGCTGCGAGACGCGGCACTGGGAGATGCCAAACTCCGCGGCGATGCGGCTCAGGTCCTGTCCCTCGAAGTAGTGCCGCCGTACCACCGTTCCGTCCCGGGCCGGCAGCCGATCGACCAGCTCGCGCACCAGTGCCCCGGTGGCTTTCTGCTCCAGCACTGTCTCCGGGTCCACGGCCGGGTCGTCGTCGGCCAGGCGGTCGGCATAGGAGTCGCCGGGCTCGCCCGCCGTGCCGGAGCGCAGCGCCTCATCGACCGATACCACACGCCGTTCGATCAGCTCGGTGACGACGCGCACCTCGCGCGGGGTGATGCCAAGGTGGGCGGCGACCTCGGCGTCCGTGGGCCAGCGCCCGTGGCGGGCGGCCAGGGTGGCGCGGGCCTCGTCGATGGCGCGACCGCGCGCCCGCCAGCCGCGCGGCAGGGGGTCGAGCAAGCGCAACTCCTCGTAGATCGCGGCGCGGATGCGCAGCCGCGCCCAGGCGGCGAACGGCACCCCGTACTCCGGGTTGAAGGTATCGACCGCCTGCACAAGGCCGATGGTACCGCAGCCGATGAGGTCGCCGATCTCGATCAGCGGCTGGTGGCCGAGGTGACGCATGAGGGTCCAGGCGATGTGGTGAACGAGCCACAGGTGCTCCAGCACCAGCCACTCGCGGTCCGCCGGGGTAGGCGCGGCACGCTTCGCTGCCGGCTCACCAGTCGGGCGGCCCTGGAGCACCCTTAGACCGGCCTGGGAACGCGAGGTGTCTACGCCTGGCCGGCTGGGGTGGGGCTCCGCCTCGGCCCGCCCCGCATCGATCACTGCACCTGCCTGTGCCGCCACTGTGCACCTCCGGAGCGACGGTCGCGCTTCGGCGGCCCGGCGGCCATTTCCTCGGGGCGGATGAGGAGGCAGGCCCGTGGCTTTGCGGCCCCGGCTTTCGCCGGGTGTGCCTTTATCGAGCAGCGCCTGGTGTCGTCACTGACTGTACGCGCTTTGTCCGGCCTTCAGGTTGACGGCGCGGTCGGGCACCGACTGGCCGGTTGGCGCAGAGGCGCCGGGCGCACCCAGTGATGATGCCCCTGGGTCGCCCGCGATGCGTGTAGCGCACGCGGTGGACTATACTCTGGGCTCATACGGCTCTTGCCGTCGGGGGACTGGGGACTCACAGTGCCATTGGAGAGAGAGGGAGGGCACGATGCGTCTCGTCGCTTTTGCCGCGTTTATGACTACAATCATCACCGTTGTGGGTGGATCGAGCGGACGGGTGACACATGCGAAGCCGCTGGACTCAATCATCCGCGTTGAAACCGTTTTCGTTGAGATCACCCCCGAGGAATACCGCACCATCTATCGGGGCCTTGAGGAGGCGTTCAATTTCGAGCGCAATAAGACCGCCTGGAAGTGTGTTGACTACGACGAGCTGCTGGCGCCGCTCGCTCCTGACGTCGCGATCGATGTCCTGATCGGAGAGGCTGTCCGGGGCGAGCCAGGTGATCTGGCCGTCCTGGTGACGGTGACCGTGCGCGGCCAGGCCAGGGACGCCGCGAGCGCCTGCGCGTTGTCCCGGCGGCGCGTCTCGACCCGGACGACCGCGGGCCGACCTTGCGCGGTGAGGCGCAGGCGGCCCTCATCGAGTTGCTCAACACGTTCGCGCCCTGCAAGGCCAAGGCGAAGGTGAAGGGCAAACACCGTATTCAGCAGGGCCCAGTCTCCTTTGAGCGCACGCTGACGGGCGAGGGCGAGTTGACGCTGAACGAGCATGGTGCGTTCGCGGTGACGATGACCATTCCGGACGCCTTTGTCCTCACCAGCCCCGAATGCCGGTTGACCGAACAGGGAGGTACCTGCCAAGCCGGAGAGGCGATGTGCACGGTCACCTACCAGCCGCTGCCGGCACGGTGGATGTTCAGCGGTGCCTACCAGGCCGAGAACGGCACCCTGGTGTTCGCCAGCATCGACGGCGAGGTTGGCATGAACCAGGTTGGGGGACAGTGTTGCGCTCCGATGGTCGGGTGTTTGCCCTTCACCTACGGCGACATTCCGTTCTGGGCCGGGAGCCTGCCGCTCGGCGGTACCGAGGTGGCGGTGGCCCTGGCGGATGGGGCGACGCTTTCGATTCCGCACCCGCCCGGCCTGCCGGGTGACTGGGAGGTGACGCTGACCCTGGAATACGGCGGCGGGAGCGCCGAGGATGTGGCCGGCACGCCGATCGCGGGCCTCATGCCGTAAACGGACGGCGCACGGGGCGGCGCGCAGGCGCGAGCCGGCCCGGCAGAGCACGAGCGGCGCGGTCATGCCGCGCCGTCAACCGCAGGAATGGGGGTATGACGGTCAAGAAGCTGCAGAACGCCTATCTCGTCACGCGGGCGATGGACCGGGCCGTGGCCTTCTACCGAGAGGCACTGGGCCTGGCGCTCAAGTTCCAGGACGGCGCGCGCTGGGCCCAGTTCGACGCCGGCGGCACGAACGTCTCCCTGAGCGCGCCGGAGGAGGCCGCCGACGGGGCGTGCGGCGCGGTGCTGGTTTTCGAGGTAGACGACCTGGAGGCGGCCGCGGCGCGGGTCGCAGCGCACGGCGGCACGCTCGGCGCGCGGCGCGATATGGGAACGCATGGCCGCACCCTCACTGTGCGCGACCCGGACGGCAACGTGATCCAGCTCTTCCAGCGAGCGGGATAACCGCTAGAGCAGCAGGTAGCGGCGGTTGAGCGGCAGCTCCGTGAACGGGAGCTGCGGCAGGGGCCGGCCGTCGATGCGCACCTCGGCCGTGGTCGGGTCGATCTCCACGACGGGACAGGCCTGGTTGTAGCGCATGTCGCGCTTGCTTACGCGGCGCGTGCCCTGGACCGGGATGATGCGGCGGCGCGTGCCCAGGCGGCGGCCGATGCCGGCCTCGGCCGCGGCGCGGGACACGAAGGTGGCGCTGACGGATGCGGCGGCCGGGCCGGTGCCGCCCCAGTGCGCCGTATACAGCACCGGCTCGCAACGGCCGATGGTGGCGTTGCCCTCCCCTAGCGCGCCCCAGGCCGGCAAACCGCCCTTGATCACCAGCTCCGGCTTGACGCCGAAGAAGGCTGGGTGCCAGAGGA
>JBHOQW010000221.1:0-47155 GCA_042408665.1 Dehalococcoidia bacterium | reverse complement strand
GCCGCCGGGGCTGCCGTCCTTGAGCTTGCCGCCGGCCTGCCGCTCGATGTGCCAGCGCACATCCTCGGCGGTGAACTCACGGCTGATGGGGGGATGCCACTTCACGCCCTTGCGCAGGCTGAAGATATAGGTCGCCGCGTCCACCGCCTCATATTTTTCGGACAGGTCCGGCTCCAGCTCGCCGGTGTCCGGGTTCTTGTACATGACCAGCTTGTTGTAGACGTAGTTGGAGGTCCACAACGTCGGGTCGCCCAGCGCCCGATGCACGTCCGTGGAGTCGAACACGTTGGGGATCTGGGCGCGCAGGATGCCACCGCGCGCCTTTTGCGCCGCCGCGGTGGTGGCGGTGGCCTGGGCGGCGGCCTGGGTCCCGGCCGGAGCGGCGGTGCCCTTCGCCGCCGGCTGCTCCTCTTTGCCGCCACAGGCGACGGCCAGCGCGGCCGCGCCCGTCACGAACAAGCCGGCGCCCACGAACCGTCGCCGGCCCAGGGCCGCCTCGCGTAGGGACCGTACGTTGCCTCGACGCATCTCCCTGCCCTCCTCACGTGGGCCGCGGTGGTCGCCCTCTCTGCACGCGGCCGGCCCGCGCCGCGCATCCGCCAGTATAAGGCCACTGCCGGATCGGCGACAACCAACCGACTTACCGGCAAATAAACCGCCCCTGGGTTGTCCCCCAACGCTAGTACCGGCCCCTTCAGCGAGTGCGCGGGTCCAGGGCGTCGCGCAACCCATCACCGATAAACGTGAAGCTCAACATGAGCAGGGCGATGGCGCCGGCCGGGAACAGGATCACCGAGGGGTTGACCTGCACAAACGCGCGGCCGTCGGACACCAGCCGCCCGAGGCTGGTCTGCGGCGGTGGCAGCCCCACACCGATGAACGAGAGGGCCGCTTCGGCGAAGATCGCCCCCGGCACGGCGAAGGTGATGGCCACGATCACCGGGCCGAGCGTGTTCGGCAGCAGGTGCTGAAACACAATGCGTCCCTCCGAGGCGCCCAGCGCCCGCGCCGCCTGTACGAAGTCTCGCTCGCGCAGGGATAGCATTTGCCCGCGCACCAGCCGGGCCACAGTCACCCAGGCCACCACGCTGATAGCCACGATCACCTGCAGGATCGGGGGTGGGAACTTGCGCCCGGAGAACACCGCCTGGACGAGGATGATCAGCAGCAGGTCAGGGAAGGCGTACATGATGTCGGTGAAGCGCATCAACAGGTTGTCGGTGGTCTTGCCACCCAACGCCGCCAGGCTGCCCACCAACGCCCCGATGACGAACACAGCCACCGCCACCCCGATCCCAACCTGGAGCGACAGGCCGATGCCGGTCAGCACCCGGCTCCAGTTGTCCCGGCCGAGGTTATCGGTGCCGAACCAGTGCGCCCGGCTCGGCCCCTGATTGAGGGCGCTGTAGTTCTGATACTCGTACGGGTGATAGCGCCGGATCACGGGGCTGGCGATCCAGGCGGCCACAAATAAGGCCACCACCACCATCCCCAGCACTGCCAGGCGGTTCTTCATCAACCGCTGTAGCGCCATCCCCCACAGGGACCGCTGCCGGCCGATGCGTTCCCCGCCCGCGAGCGCCGGACCGGGCAGTGCGGAAAGCTGCGCCATCGTACCGCTCCGTCTAGCTGTACCGGATACGCGGGTCGACCACGCCGTACAGCACGTCCACGACCAGATTCGCCACCGCCACCAGCGCCGCGTAGAACAGCGTCGTGCCCATGATCATGCCGTAGTCGCGCTGCACCACCGCGTCCACAAATGCCCGCCCGATGCCTGGAATCGAGAAAATGTACTCGATGATGAAGGAGCCGGTGACCAGACCGGCCAGCAGCGGCCCCAGCAGGGTCAGGATCGGGATGAGGGCGTTTTTGATCATGTGGCGCAGCACCACCGTGCGCTCGTGCAGGCCCTTGGCCCGCGCCGTGCGGATATAGTCCTGTCGGACCACCTCCAGCACGCTGGCACGCGTCAGACGAGTGAGCAGCGCCGTCTCGCGCAGGCTGAGGGCAAGCACCGGCATGACCGCCACCCGCGGATCGGTGACGATCTGCCACGGCTCACGCCAGCCGATGATGGGAAACCAACGCAGCTTGACCGCAAACACCACGATGAGGAACGTCGCCACCACGAAGCTCGGCATACTGCCACCCACCGTGGCCAACAGCATGGTGAGGTAGTCCAGCCAGCTGTTTTGGCGCAGCGCCGCCAGCGTGCCCAGCGTGACGCCCAGGGTGGTGCCCAGAACGAAGGCCGCCACCCCGAGCGTGGCCGTGATCGGCAAGCCGTCTTTGATCCGGTCGGAGACTTTGCGGTCACCGCGGAAGGAGATACCCAGGTCACCGCGCAGCAGGTTCTTTATGTAGATGGCAAACTGGACGGGCACCGGTTTGTCTAGGTTATAAGCGCGGTTAAGGTTCTCGATCACGCTCGGCGGCAGCTTACGGTCCTGGTCCCACGGCCCGCCCGGCACAAGGTGCATGAGAAAAAACGTGATCGCGGCCACGAAGAACAGGACCGGAATCATCCACAAGACACGGCGGACAATGTACGCGGTCATAGAGTGCATCATGCGTTGGGGCCTCCTCTGGTGATCGAGGAGACCCCAACGCTCGCTCTATTCCTTGGCAATCTCGATTTGATGGACGAGAAACTCGCCGGTGAAACCGCTATCCTGCGGGTTCGCCACGAGATTCTTCACTTTGCTCTTAACCACGACGTTGCGGATCGGGTTGTAGACGTTCGCCCGCGCCACGTCCTCCACGATGAGCTTATGCATCTCGCGGTAGAGCGCGATGCGTTTCTCGTTGTTTTGCTCGTATTTGGCCTGCTTGATCAGGTCATCGAGCTTAGGGTTCGAGTATTTGGCCTGGTTGTTCCCACCATTCGTCCCGAAGAGCTCTGGGATCCAGTTCTCCGGGTCGTGGTAATCCTCGTGCCAGCCGCCGAAGAACAGTTCAAACTGACTGTTGGAGTAGCGCGAGGAACGGGTCTTGGCATCCACCAGCTCGATCTTGATGGTGATGCCGAGCACGTCCTTCCACTGCTTCTGGAGGAACTCGGCGATATCCTTGCCGCGCTGCGTATTGGAGGAGAGCAGCGTCAGCTCGGGGAACCCCTGACCGTTGGGGAAGCCGGCATCCGCCAGCGCCTTCTTCGCCGCGTCGCGGTCGAACTTTTGCACCTCACAGTCAGCCGCGTTGTAGCCCGGGGTGCCGGGCGGCAGCCAGCAGAGGGTGGGTTGCCCCACACCACCGAGCACGACCTTCACAAACGCATCGCGGTCGATGGCCTTGGCCAGCGCCAGACGAACGTTGCGATTATCCAGCGGCTTGACGGTGTGGTTGAACTCCACACCCCACGTGGTCGGGTCGGTGGCGCGGATGTTGAGCTTCTTCAGGGTTGGGTCGCTCTCTACCAGCGGGATCTTCGACGTCGGCACGCCCGACAGGTCGATCTCACCCGTCTGGAAAGCGTTGAAGGCAACCTCGGCGTCCTCGATGATGCGGTACTCGATCCGCTGCAGCTTGGGCTTCGGCTCAAGCGTGTAGTTGGGGTTGGCCTCTAAGATGATGGAGTCCTTCTCCTTGCGATCCTTGAGAACGAACGGCCCGTTACCGACCAGGGTGCCCGGCTTCGTCCATGCCGTGTTCTCCTCACCCGCGCCGCCGGCCTCCACCACCGACTGCTTGACGGGCCACATGTTCCACAGGCCGAGGATGATCAGGATCGTGCCCTGCGGCTCTTTGAGCTTGATCTCGAGCGTCTTGTCATCAACGGCGCGCACGCCGATGTTGTCGCGCAGCCGCTTCAGTTCCTCGGCGGAAGGGTTCTTCGGCTTATCCTTGGTGCCCAGCGCGGTGTAGTACTCCTCCGCGCCGACGATGTTGAAGGCAAACGAGGCATACGGGCTCGCCAGCTTCGGGTTGAAGGAACGCTTGATCGAGTACTCGAAGTCCTTGGCGGTGAGCGGTGAACCGTCGCTCCACTTCTGGTTGTCTTTGAGCTTGATCGTCAGCGTCTTGCCGTCCGCTGAAATGCCGCCGTTCTGCTGTGTGGGCAGCTCGCGTGCGACAACCGGGATCGGGTTGCCCTTCTCATCGGTGCCAAAAAGGCCCTTGAAGAGCATCCGCTCAATGCCTATGTCCTGCGCAAACTGCGACTTGTGCGGGTCAAGGAAATCCGGCTCCGCATACGGTACGCGGAGCACCTGCTGGTCCTTCGGCGCGGGTGTATAGCCGGCCTGCGCCGCCTGCGTGCCGCTCGGCGCGGTCGTAGCGCGCGTCTCCTGCTTCTCACCGCCGCACGCGACAGCGCTCAGGAGGGCGAACGCCACCACCGCCGCGACCAGTCCCCCTTTGCGGTTCGGCCACATCGATGCAACCCCTCCTCATAGTGCCTAGTGCTCACCTCTCCAGGCCCGAGCGAAGCCCCCGCGTGGTCTGGGTCAGGCACGCCCCTAGCCGCTCCGTTCACCGCCGCCCTCGCCCAACCTGCGCCGCCGATACCGGACCGGCGTCCGTTCGGGACGGTCCCGCGCGCTCGACGCCGACCAGCTACGCCCCGGGCCACACGTCGTGCCGCGCAGGGGACATGCCCGTGCTTTGCAAAGACAGGGGCCTTGAAAGCGCTAAACGGAGTGTATCATTCCCCCCACCTCCCGTCAGTACTCCAGGATTAGCGCTTCAGGCGGGGCCCGCTCCGGGCCCCGCCCACGCTCACTCTTTAGCGATCTCGACCCGTTCAATATTGAACTGGCCCAGCCAGCCGGCGTCCTGGCCGTTCGGGGTCACGTTCTTCACCTTGCTCTTGACAAGCGCGTTGCGGATGCGGGTATCGAGCCAGGCGCCGTTGGCGTCGTCGATCAGGAGTTTATGCATCTGCTTGTAAAGGGCGATGCGCTTGTCGTTGTTGAGCTCGAACTTCGCCTGCTTGATCAGCGCGTCAAGCTGCGGGTTGGAGTACTTGTACTGGTTGTTGCCGCCACCGGTACCCCACAGCTCCGGGATCCAGTTCTCCGGGTCGTGGTAGTCCTCCTGCCATCCCCCGTAGAACAGCTCGAACTGGCTGTTGGAGTAGCGGGACGAGCGCGTCTTCGAGTCCACCAGCTCGAGCCTGATGTTAATGTTCAGGTTGTCCTTGAGCTGTTTCTGGACGAACTCACCGATGTTCTTCCCCAATGGGCTGTTCGTCACCAGCAGGCTGAGCTCCGGGAACCCCTGCCCGTTCGGATAGCCGGCCTGGGCCAGGAGCCGCTTTGCCTCCGCTGGATCGTACTTGATCGCCGTACAGTCGTTCGGGTCGTACCCGGGTGTGCCGGGCGCCAGCCAGCACTGTGTCGGCTGACCCACCCCGGGCAGGACCACGCGCACGAACGCCTCCCGGTCGATGGCCTTGGCGATCGCCAGCCGCACATTTCGGTTATCGAGCGGCTTGACCGTGAAGTTAAACTCGATACCGCCCGTACGTGGCACCGGCCCGGTGATGTTCAGCCTTTTGAGGTTCGGGTCAGACTCGACCACCGGTACCTTGGACGGCGGCACAGCCACCTGGTCCAGCTCGCCGGTCTGGAACGAGGCGAAGGCGCTCTCTTCGTCCTCAATCAGGCGCACGTCGAGCGTTTGCAGCTTGGGCTTGGGCTCCAGGGTGTAGTTGGGGTTCGCCTCTAGGACGATGCGGTCCTTCTCGCGGAACTCTTTGAGCACGAACGGCCCGTTGCCCACTAGCTTGCCGGGGGACGCCCACTTGGTGTTCTCCGGTCCGGCGCCGCCGGCTTCCACCACCGACTGCTTTACCGGGTACATGACCCACAGGCCCAGCAGCACCAAGATCGTGCCCTGCGGCTCCTGGAGCTGGATCTGCAACGTCTTATCGTCGAGCGCCTTGACGCCGATGTTGTCGCGCAGCCGGTTCAGTTCATCCTGACTGGGGTTTTTGGGGCTCTTCTCCGAGCCAAGGGCGTTGTAGTACTCCTCAGAACCTTTGATGTTAAATAGAAAGGAGGCATACGGGCTCGCCAGCTTGGGGTGAAACGCACGCTTGATCGAGTACTCGAAGTCCTTGGCGGTGAGCGGTGAACCGTCGCTCCACTTCTGGTTGTCTTTGAGCTTGATCGTCAGCGTCTTGCCGTCCGCTGAAATGCCGCCGTTCTGCTGTGTGGGCAGTTCCGCCGCAACCGCCGGGATCGGGTTGCCCTTGTCGTCCGTGTAGAACAGGCCGCGGAACAGAAGACGCTCGATGGCGATGTCTTGTTCAAACTGCGACTTGTGCGGGTCCAGGAAATCGGGCGTCGCGCCCATATTAACCACGAACCGCTGCTGGTCACGCGGCGCCGGGGTGTAGCCTGTCGCCTGGGCCGTTCCGGCGGGGGCGGCGGTCCCCTTGGCCTCCGGTTTCTCGCCACCGCAGGCCAGGACGACGGCGGCCGTCCAGATCAGCAGCCCCACCAGCAACCGGTGCGCCTGCGTTCGCCACATGTCAGGTCCCTCCTCGTGTTCGACGGCGATCGGTGCGCGGCGGGCCCGTCACACCGTCACCCTGTTCGTGTGCACCATGGCTTGCCGTGTCGCGCCGCCCCGCGCGTCAGACGGCAGCTTGCCGGTGCGCCGGCCGCTTACACGGCCGCATCGCTGCGCAGGCCGGCCCCCGGCTGTGGACCGTTACCACCTCCTTTCCCCGTCACACGGGCGGTGCACGCGCTGTCGGACGTGTGTACAGTAGCGCCCGTCGCGCGCGCGGTGTCAAGACATGGATCCGCTCCGCACAGGGGGTGGCGCCCGCGCCACCTGCTATGCTGGCGCCAGTACGTGCCAGGCTCGCCCGATCGAGCGGCTACGGCCACACCATCCGGTTCACGGAGGAGGAAACCCGCGTGAAGGATCGACAGAAGTCCGCCAAGCGCACCGCCGCGTCCGATACGTTGCCCGAGGAGTTCACGGCGGAAGAACGCGCGGCGATGAGAGCACGCGCGCAGGAGCTGAAGGCGTCCGCACGCCGGGGTCGGGGCGCAGACAAGGCGGACGAGGAGCACACCGTGCTCACCAAGATCGCCGAGATGCCGGAGCCGGATCGCACCATGGCCGAGCGGCTGCATGCCATCATCAAAGCCAGCGCGCCGACCCTTGCGCCGCGCCTTTGGTACGGGATGCCCGCGTATGCCAACAAGGAGGGCAAGGTCGTCTGCTTTTTCCAAGGAGCGCATAAGTTCCACACGCGCTACGCGACGTTCGGCTTCAGCGACGCGGCACACCTCGACGACGGCGCCATGTGGCCGACCTCCTTCGCGCTGAAGGACCTGACGTCCACCGAAGAGGCGACGATCAGCGCGCTCGTCAAGCGAGCGGTGAGCTGAGGGCTGCGCTCGCCCCTGACCTCCATACCGGGCCGGCCCTGAGTTCATCACCCGCGGCGCCTAAGCGATCGTCCCGGCCCGCACCGCCTCCACCCACGCCCGCGCCGCCGACGCCTTGCCCGGGCGCAGGTCGGCCAGCAGCACCTCAGGAACGCAGCGCTGAGCTCCGCCTCGCCGCGGACGCCGTCACGTGCCATCGAGGCCAACAGCTCCACGGCGTGCTATGCTGGGGCAACTGCCGTGAAAGGATCGATCCATGTCGGACCACGCGCATGCATCCCCTCCGTCATCCGCGAAGAACGCCGCGGACACCCGTCGCACCGCGGCCGAGCGGCTGGCACCACGCATTCGGGACTCGGCACCGGTGATCGACACCGAGCGGCGCCTGCCGCCCGAGCTGGTGCAAGAGCTGGTGGACGCCGGCCTATTTCACATGCTCCTGCCGAACGACCTCGGCGGGCTGGAAGCCGACCCTGTCACCGCAGCCCAAGTCGTGGAGACGCTGTCACAGGCCGATGGCTCGACCGGCTGGTGTGTGATGATCGCGGCGCAGACCATCCCCCTGGCCGGCTTCATGGCCCCGGAGGAGGCGCGACGCATCTGGGGCGGGGGTGGCATCGTCGCCGGATCGGCCCGTCCGCAGGGTGGTCGCGCCGTCTGGACCGAATACCCCGAACCAGGGTACCAGGTCAGCGGTCGTTGGCCGTTCGCCAGCGGCACCAGCCACGCCACCTGGTTCGCCGGGGAATGCTTCGTCTATGACGGGGAGGAACAACGGCGGACCAACCACGGCGATCCGGTCACCGCCTTCATGGTTGTGCCGCGGGAGCGGGTGCGCTTGCACGACACCTGGGACTCCCTGGGCTTGCGCGGCACCGCCAGCCACGACTTCAGCGTGGAGGGGCTGTTCGTCCCCCAGCGGCAGAGCATCGACACAACCAGCTTCCAGCCTGCCCACCCGTGGGCCCTGTACCGCACGCCGCCGCTGTGGTTCATCAACCACGGCGCTCAGGCGCTCGGCGTGGCCCGCGCCGCCATCGACACGGCGATGGAGATCGCGGCGACCAAGTTAGCCTGGGGAACCGACCGCCCGTTGCGGGAGCAGCCACGTCTGCAGGCGGTGCTGGCCGAAGCGGCGGTGGTGGTGGATTCGGCCGCGCTCTACCTGTACGATGTGTCGCGCCGCCTGTGGCAGGTGGCCCTGGCCAACGGTGACGACCCGCGCCTGCGGGCGCAGGTGCGCCTGGCCACCAGCCACGCCGTGCGCGCCAGTGTCCGGGCCGTCGATCTCACGCACGCCGCCGTGGCCACCACCGCCGTCTTCCGCAAGAGCCCGCTGGAGCGCCACTTCCGCGACGTGCACACTGCCGCCGCCCACGTGATGATCGGCCCGCTGACCTACGAGGCCGCCGGCCGGGCACTGCTCGGCCTGGAGGCCGGCATGCCGTTTTTCTGACCTCCGGGCGACGCGCCGGAGGGCCGCTCACGGAATCGTGCGCCGCCGGTACTGGAGCGCCTCCGCCAGGTGGGCGGCGGCGATCGTCTCGCTGCCGGCCAGGTCGGCGATGGTGCGCGCCACCTTAAGCACGCGGTGGAAGGCGCGCGCCGAGAGGGCGAGCTGAGCGGATGCCGTGCGCAGGAGCGAGCGCGCGCCCTCCTCCAACGCCGCCTGACAGGAGGTGCGCACCTCGGTGGTGGACATCTCGCCGTTCGTGGTGCAGGACGTGCCGGCGAAGCGCCGCGCCTGTACCGCCCGTGCCACCTCCACCCGCGCCCGCACCGCGGCCGACTCCTCACCCGGGCGCAAGTCCGCCAGCTTGTCGTACTCCACGCGCGGCACTTCGACGTGGATGTCGATCCGATCCAGCAGCGGACCGGAGATGCGCCGTTGATAGCGGGCGAGGGCCGTCGCCGAGCAGGTACAGGCGCGCGCCGGGTCGCCGGCGTGGCCGCAGGGGCAGGGGTTCATAGCGGCGACCAGCATAAAGTTGGCCGGGTAGACCACCGTGCCCCGCGCCCGCGCGATGGTGACGATGCGGTCCTCCAGCGGCTGGCGCAGCACTTCCAACACCGTCTGGGCGAACTCGGGCAGTTCGTCCAGAAACAACACGCCGCGATGTGCCAGCGAGACCTCGCCCGGCCGCGGCTGCGAGCCGCCGCCCACCAGGCCGGCGTGGGAGATGGTGTGATGCGGGGCACGGAACGGGCGCCGGCGAATCAGCGGACTGCCGCTCGGCAACCGGCCGGCCACGCTGTAGACCTTCGTCACCTCCAGGCTTTCGAGCGGCGTCATGCGCGGCAGAATGCCGGGCAGCGCCCGCGCCAGCAGCGTCTTACCAGAGCCAGGCGGACCGCTGAGGAGCACGTTGTGGTTCCCGGCGGCCGCCACCTCCAGCGCCCGCTTGACGTGCTCCTGCCCTTTGACGTCGCGGAAGTCGGTCCCCTCCCAGCGCTCCTCCCCGTCCTCCACGGACCTCGTCGGCACATAGGGCGCGATCGGCGCCTGACCCGACAGGTGCGCCACCAACTCACGCAGTGTTCCCACCGGGATGATGGTGATCCCATCCACCAGGGCCGCCTCGGCCGCGTCCTCCGCCGAGACGTAGGCGGTGCGGACGCCCCGGTCCCGCGCCAGCGCCACCATCGGCAGGATGCCGTGGGTATGCCGCACCGAGCCGTCCAACGACAGCTCACCCAGAAACACGGCCGACGTCGGCTCAGCCGCGAGCTGGCCGGAGGCGATGAGCAACGCCACGGCGATGGCCAGGTCGTAGGTCGGGCCCTCCTTGCGCAGATCGGCCGGCGCCAGGTTCACCACCACCCGCCGCACCGGGTCCTGCCCGCCGGAATGGCGCACGGCGGTGCGCACCCGCTCCTTCGCCTCCTGCACGGCGGTGTCCGGCAGCCCCACGATGGTGAAGGAGGGCAGGTGGCTGTACGACACGTCCACCTCCACCTCGACCAACTCCCCCTCCAGGCCCACCACCGCACAGCTTAAAACCTTGGCCAGCACCCCCCAACCTCCCGCCAGAACCCGGCGCCGGCCATGATACCACGGACAAGCGGACAACCGCGCGTGCGCTACCCCCACCGCGCTCCGATGACCGGCCGCGAGGGCAGCTCCGGCGGTCCTCCACCAGCGGCCGCAGGCGGTGCCGCGCGCTACCCAGCGATGCGCCGGTCTCCAGGGTGGCGCTCACCGCGAAGGCCGTCGGGCCGGCGCGCGTCCAGCACCGCCAGGGCCTACGGGACGCCCCGGAGGCGATCTCGGCCACGTTGGGGCCAGGACGGGGACGAGAGCGGCCGGAAGGGGCGCGAGAGGGATGCTTCAGGGGTTGGAACGTCGAAACACGATGAGGAGGCGGGGGTGGCTCACGCGCCGGCCCGCACGCCGTCCCGGCTGCGGACGACCGAGAACACACCGCGCACCGACTCCAGCCGATGCAGCACGCGCGTGAGCTGCCCCAACCCGGTGGTGGTGACGGTAAAGTGCACCGTGATGGTGTGGTCTTCGTGCGCCTCGGTGCGCACGGCGGCGATGTTCACGCGCTCCTCGGCGATCACCGTGCTCAGATCGCGCAGCAGGCCCAAGCGATCCCAGGTCTCCACCTTGATGGCCACGGGGTACTGCTGCTCGTGCGCGCCCCAGGACACCTCCACCAGCCGCTCCTTCTCCGGGGTACGCTGGATGTTGGGGCAATCCGTGCGGTGGATGGACACGCCCCGGCTGCGCGTCACGAAGCCGACGATCGGGTCGCCGGGCACCGGTCGGCAGCACTGGGCGAGCTGGGTGAGCAGGTCGCCGGTGCCCAGCACCTGGATGCCGGTCACCGACGCAGGCAGCGGCGCCGCGCCGTCCCGCTCCGGCTGCGCCAGCTCACGTTGGTCCCGTTCCTCCAACAGCGGCGCCAGGCGCAGGGCGATGCGGTCGGTGGTGATACCACCGTAGCCGACGGCGGCCAGCAGGTCGTCCAGCGAGTCGTACTTGAAGAGCTTGAGCAGCTCATCGTACCACTCGCTCGGGTTGAGGTTGAGGCGGCGCAGCTCCTTCTCCAAGAGCTCGCGCCCGCGCTCGATGTTCTCGGCCCGCTCCTGCCGCTTGAACCACTGGCGGATCTTCTCGCGGGCGTGCGCCGTTTTGACGTAGCCCAGGTTGGCGTTCAGCCAGTCGCGCGTCGGCCCGCGCGGCGTCTTGGTGGCGATGATCTCCACGATATCGCCGGTCTGCAGCGTATAGTTGAGCGGCACCAGCTTGCCGTTCACCTTGGCGCCGATGCAGCGGTGGCCCAGGTCGGTGTGGATGCGGTAGGCGAAGTCCAACGGCGTGGCGCCGGCCGGCAGGTCCTTGATCTCGCCCTTGGGCGTGTAGACGAACACCTGGTCGCGGAAGATGTCCGTCTTCACCGTCTCCACGAAGTCCTCGGAGGAGCCGGCCAGCTCGCGCTGCCACTCCAGCAGGTTGCGCAGCCAGGCCATGCGCTGCGTGTCGCGCGGGTCGACCTTGCCGCCCTCCTTGTAGCGCCAGTGCGCCGCCACGCCGTACTCGGCCACGCGGTGCATCTCGTAGGTGCGGATCTGCACCTCGATCGGCTTGGCGCCCAGGCACATGACCGAGGTGTGCAGCGACTGGTAGCCCGTTTCGCGCGGGGAGGCGATGTAGTCGTCGAAGGTGCCGGGGATGGGATGCCACAGCCCGTGCACGATGCCGAGTGCCGTGTAGCAGTCGGCCACCGTCTCCACCAGCACGCGCAAGGCGAGCAGGTCGTAGATCTGGTCGAAGGTTTTCCCCTCGGCCGCGTAGCGCTGCATTTTTTGATAAATGGAGTAGATGTGCTTGGCGCGGCCCTTGACCTCCGCCTTGAGGCCGTGCTTGGCCAGCTCCTCGCTCAGGATCTGCTCCACCTGGGCGATGTAGCGCTCGCGCGAGGCGCGCTTGGAGGCGAGGAGCTGGGCGATCTCCCGGTATTTGTCCGGCTGCAGGTGGCGGAAGGCCAGGTCCTCCAGCTCCCACTTGATGTTCCAGATGCCCATGCGCCCGGCGAGCGGCGCGAAGATGTCCATCGTCTCCTGGGCGATGCGCCGACGCTTCTCCTCAGGCTGGAAGTCCAGCGTGCGCATATTGTGCAGACGGTCGGCCAGTTTGATGATCACCACGCGCACGTCCTCGGCCATGGCCAGGAACATCTTGCGCAGGTTTTCCGCCTGCACGCTGTCGGCACCGGGGGCCCGCCAGTCCACCTTCTCCAGCTTGGTGGCGCCGTCAACGAGCTTGGCTACCTCGGGGTTGAACTCCCGCTTGAGCTCCTCCAGGGTGACGCCGCAGTCCTCCAGCACATCGTGCAGCAGCGTGGCCGCCACGGTGTTGGCGTCCAGTTGCAGGCTGGCCACGATCTCGGCCGCGGCCAGGGGGTGGGTGATGTAGGGGTCACCCGATTTGCGCACCTGGCCGTCGTGCGCCCGCTCGGCGAAGCGGTACGCCTTTTCCACGAACTCCACCCGCTCCGGTGGCAGGTATTCGCGGACTTTCGCCAACAGCGATTCGATTCCGCCCATCACGTGTCCATCAGGCCGGCAGACTGCTGCAACTGTAGCATATCGCAACCCAGGCCGGGGCAGCGAACCGAGCTCAGGCGTGTGCTATACTCAAAGCAAGCAGGCGGCAAAACGCGCTCACCCCCAGTGCGGCTGGGGGTTTTGTCTGTGGAGCACAGCGCGATGTGGGAACGGCTAAAGGCACTGGAACAGCGATACGACGAGCTGACCGCGGAGATGGCACGGCCCGAGGTGGCGGCGGACTACCAGCGCTTCCAGGAGCTGGACCGCGAGCGCGCCGCCCTCGAGCCGGTGGTCACCCTGTACCGCGAGTATCGCCGCGTGAAACAGGCGGCAGACGAGGCCCGCGCTGTGCTCCACGAGAGCGACGACCGCGAGTTGCGCGAGCTGGCGCGCGAGGAGCTGCAAGCCGCCACCGAGCGGCTGGAGGCCCTGGAGGCGCAGCTCAAGCTGGAGCTGCTGCCCAAGGACCCACGCGATGAGAAGGACGTGATCGTCGAGATCCGCGCCGGCACGGGTGGCGACGAGGCCGGCCTGTTCGCCGCCGACCTGTACCGCATGTACACCCGCTACGCGGAGCGCAAGGGGTGGAAGACCGAGGTGCTGTCCGTCTCCGAGGGCGCGCTGGGCGGCTTCAAGGAGATCATCTTCGAGGTGCGCGGCAAGGGCGCCTACTCGCGCCTCAAGTACGAGAGCGGGGTGCACCGCGTGCAGCGGGTGCCCGCCACCGAGGCCCAGGGCCGGATCCACACCTCCACCGCCACCGTGGCCGTGCTGCCGGAGGCGGAGGAGGTGGAGGTGCAGATCGCGGACAAGGACCTACGCATGGACATCTTCCACTCCGGCGGCGCCGGCGGCCAGAACGTGAACAAGGTGGCCACCGCCGTGCGCCTCACGCACCTGCCCACCGGCATCGTGGTGGTCTGCCAGGACGAGCGCTCCCAACTCAAAAACCGCGAGAAGGCGATGAAGGTGCTCAAGACCCGCCTCCTGGAGCTAGAGCGCGCCAAGCAGGAGGAGGAGATCACCTCCGCCCGCCGCGCTCAGGTGGGCAGCGCCGAGCGCTCGGAGAAGATCCGCACCTACAACTTCCCCCAGGACCGCGTCACCGACCACCGCGTGGGGCTCACCGTCCACAACCTGCCCGCCATCCTGGACGGCGAGCTGGACGAGATCATCGACACCGTCGCCACCTCGCTTCGCGAGGAGCAACTGGCGGGGACGCGGGCGTGACCGTCGCCGAGGCGCTGCGCCGCGGCGCGGCGGCGCTGCGGATGGCGGGCATCGACGACGCTGAGCTGGAGGCGGAGGTGCTCCTCCGCCACACGCTCGGCCTCTCCCGCGCCCACCTGTTCCTGCGCCTGCAGGACGAGCTTGACCCAGAGGACGAGCGGCGCTTCCGCCGCCTGCTGGACCGCCGCCGCGCGCACGTGCCCACCGCCTACCTCACCGGTCACCGCGAGTTCTACGGCCTGGACCTGTTTGTGGCGCCGGGCGTGCTCATCCCTCGGCCGGAGACGGAGCACGTGGTGGAGGAGGCGGTGCGCGTCGGCCGTGCGCTGCTCGCCCGCCAAGAGCGGGTGACGCTGGTGGACGTCGGCACCGGCTGCGGCGCCATTGCCCTGGCGGTGGCCCAACACCTGCCCGCCCTGCGCGTGCTGGCCGTGGACTGCTCGCCGGCCGCGCTGGCCGTCGCCGACCTCAACGCCCGGCGGCTGCGCCTGGCCGGTCGCGTCACGTTCCTGCAGGGCGACCTGCTGCAGCCGGTGCATGAGCCGGTGGACATCGTGGCTGCCAACCTGCCCTACATCCCCAGCGAGGTCATCCCCTCCCTGCAGCCGGAGGTGCGCGACCACGAGCCGCGCCAGGCGTTGGACGGCGGTCCGGACGGGCTGCGCGTCATCGACCGGCTGCTGGGCCAGGTGCCGTCCCACCTGCGCGGTGGGCACGGCACGGTCATCCTGGAGATCGGTTTCGGCCAGGCCGAGCCGCTACGCGACCTCGTGGCCGAGCGATTGCCCGGCGCGGCCCTGTCGTTTACGCGCGATCTAGCCGGCATCGAACGTGTGGCCGTGATCACGGCGTGAGGGCGGCGCCGCTGGTCCGTCGTTACCTAGCGATCGGGATTGCGGGCGGCACCGCCCTGATGTTACTGATATATCACTAACTTGTTACTTATCTGCCTTGATAGTGAAACCTAATCGGCGGACAATCTGTCTACAACGACGTTGCCGGAAGAGTCCAGGGCTCAGCCACGACGGCCACCGGCGTACGCACCAGGGAGGAGGGAACGCATGCGTGCCTGGTGGCTCCTCATCCCCGCTCTGCTGCTCCTTTCGCTACAGCCGGGCCCACGCGCTCTGGCCTACGAAACGTGGTGCGCCGACGACCCTGTGATCTCCGTCAACGGACACCTCGTCGACATCCAGGTGCAGATGCCCCTCCAGTACGTGCTTACCATGCGCACCACGACGCTGACGGTCGTGATTCCCAACAACGTGGCCGGGTCGGTCGTGGTGGACGATGTGAGCGCGTTCCCGATGCAGACACGGATCGTCGCCAGCGCGCCCGCCTGGGACGGTCGCGGGCCCCTGCCCGTCACCGTGATCGTGGACGTCACCGCGACCGTCTCGTACCCCGTCCGGGCGGTGATCACCCCCCTGACCGGCGCCGGTGTGCCGCTCGCCGCGCCGACCGTCGCCACGGGAACCGCCAACACGCGCCTCGTGGTCCCGTTCACCCTGTCTGGTCAGTGAGGGAGGAGGGTCTATGGCCCATGCCACCCGCACTCGCCTGCCGGCACGGCTCTACCTGTTCGTCGCCGCCGTCGCGGTAGGAGCGATGGCGCTCGCACCGCTTGGCCGCGCGGCGGTCGGTTCCACCCAGGGAATCCCGGCCCTCATCGCTGCGTGCTTGCTCGCCGCCCTGATCGCTGGCGCACACCGCTTCCCCGTGCACATCGGCCCCAACCGCAAGGCCAACGTCAGTACCATCCCGGAGGTGGCGGCCGTCCTACTGCTGCCCGGACCGCTGGCGCTGACCACCCTCACGATCGGTGCCCTGGCCGGCGACGCCCGCCGCCGCGCGCCCGTCGTGCAGTGGGTGTTCAACGCGGCCGTAGCCGCCACCCGCGCCGTCCTGGGCGGCGTCACCAACGCGGCCCTGCTGCGCGCCCTGCCGTCGCCGGCCGCCGAGCCGGTCGCCGCGCTGGGCGCGATCGCCGCGATGCAGGCCGCAACCACCGCCCTCGTGACCGCGATCACGGCCGTGCACCTGCGCGGGAACCCGTTCACCCGCGCGGTGCTGCCCCAGCGCGACCTCCTGCTGAGCGAGCTCGCGCTGGCGCTGACCGGCGTGATCGTGGCGCTGGCCGCTATGCAGAACGCCTGGGCGCTTCCCCTGGCCGTGGCGCCGGCCGCCATCGCCTGGCGAGCGCTGCGTGACGGCGTGGCGTTGCGGGTCCAGACCCGCGCGGCCCTGGAAGAGTTGGCGGATATCGTCGACCTGCGCGACCACTACACCGCAGAGCACTGCCGACGGGTAGCGGAGCTGGCGCGCCTGACCGCGGAGCGACTTGCACTGCCCCTGGCCGAGGTCGAGCTGGTGACGCTCGCCGCCCGCGTGCACGACGTGGGCAAGATCGGCATCAAGTCGTCGGTCCTGATGAAGCCCGGCCCGCTGAGCGATCCAGAGTGGCGGGAGATGCGCACCCACCCAGAGATCGGGGCGCGTCTGCTGGCCCGATTTCCGGAGTTCGCCCGCGGCTGCGCCATCGTCCGCCACCACCACGAGCGCTACGACGGCCGCGGCTACCCGGACGGCCTGGTGGGCGACGCCATCCCCCTCGGCGCGCGCATCCTGGCGGTGGTCGATGCGTGGGACGCGATGACCTCGCACCGCGCCTACCGCCCCGCGCTCGACCCAGCCCAGGCGCGCGCCCAGCTCCGGCGCGGCCGCGGTACCCAGTTCGACCCCGTGGTGCTGGACGCCTTCCTGGCGCTGTTGGACGAGCGGCCCCACCTGGCCACGGATGCCGCCCGCAGCCGACAGGACGTGGACGCGCCGCGTGGGGCGGTAGGCCGCGCCTCCGGACCATCGAAACGGCCGGCCAAGAAGCCGCACCGGCCGCCCGCCCCGGCGCTGCACGGCTGATAGTGCCCCGTCTTCCCCCTCCACCGCTCCTTAGAGAGCGGACAGCGGCGCAAGCATCCGCCTGCGCCGCTGTCATGGATGGCAACGCGCTCGACTAACCCCGCGGCAACCCCAGCCCGCGGGTGGCGATGATGTTGCGCTGGATCTCGTTGGTGCCGGAGTAAATCGTGGTCGGCACCGAGGTGAGGTAGCCCTCCGGCATGTCCCCGTTGAAGGGCGCGCCGGGCTGCTCGGGCAAGAGCTGGCCGGGCAGACCGAGCATGTTGACGCCGAAGCGGTAGATGCGCTGCGTTAGCTCCGACTGGAAGATCTTGATCACCGAGGCCTCGTAGTTGGGCACCTTGCCCTTGGCCTGCATGTCGCCGATCCGGTAGCCCAAGTACCGGCCCACGTTGTTCTCGATCACCAGGTTGGCCAGACCCAAGCGGTACCGCTCCCGCTTCCAGGCCGGCTCATTGCGCAGCCACTCCGCCATCCGCTCCAGGGTACGGCGCTGGGCGGCCGTGGTGCCGATGCCAGAGCGCTCGAAGTCGAGCAGGGTCATGCCCACGTACCAGCCGCGGTTTTCCTCCCCGACGAGATTCTTACGTGGGATGCGCACATCCTCGAAGAACACCTCGTTGAAGTGGTGGCGGTTGGCCATGTTGATCAGGGGCCGCACCGTCACCCCGGGGGTGTTCTTAAGGTCGAGCAGGAAGAAGCTGATGCCGCGATGCTTGGGGGCGTCCGGGTCGGTGCGGGCCAGGAGGAACATCCAGTTGGCGCGGTGCCCGCCCGAGGTCCAGATCTTCTGCCCGTTGATCACGTACTCGTCGCCGTCGCGCACAGCGCGGGTCTGGAGGCTGGCCAGGTCGGAGCCCGCCCCCGGCTCCGAGTAGCCCTGACACCAGATCGCCTCGCCGGAGGTGATGGGCGGCAGATGCTCCCGTTTCTGCTCCTCGGTGCCGTGGATGATGAGCGTGGGCCCGATCATGCCCACGCCGAAGCCGCGTGTGCCGGTGTCCGGGGCGCCGTGGTAGCCGAACTCCTCGTTGAACACCATCTGTTCGAAGATGCTGGCGCCCAGGCCGCCGTACTCCTTCGGCCAGGCCGGGGCGATCCAGCCCCGTTCGGCCAACTTGCGGTTGAACTCCTTGGCCGCTTCGAAGGCCTCGTCATCCGTACGCGCGTCACGGCCGGGTGGGATCCGAGGCAGATGCTCTTTCAAGAAGGTGCGGATCTCCTGGCGCAGCGCCTCTTCCTTCGGTCCGAAGCGAAGATCCATCGTCAGCCGTCCTCGCATGCTATCTTTGGGTGCCGCACGCCGGCATGATAGCCGGCCGCCGCCCTAGGCGCATCTCCCTCCCCCGGCGCGCCCCGTCAGTCCCCGGCGTGCGTCGAGCCGGGCACCGGTTCGGCCTCCGGATCCGCCACCGCCTCGCCCTCCAGCGCGCCGATGTGTGCATGGCGCCGCAGGGGGATCTCTTCCAGAAACCACGTGCTGATGAACGCCAACACCGCCACCGGCACCGCGATGAGGAACACGGTATCGATGGCGCGCACCAGGGCCTCGACCAATCCGGCGTAGATATCCGGCGGCAGGTGCCGTAACTGCTCGGGGCTGTTGGAGAAGAGGTTGCTGCCGGCAGCGCGCATCCCGGCCAGCCGCTCAGGGCTGATGAACTGGGGCAGGTAGTGGTTCAGCCGGTTGGTGAGCACCGCGCCGAACAGCGCGGTGCCGAACACGCCGCCCAACGAGCGGAAGAAGTTGGCCGCCGAGGTGGCCGTGCCCAGGTCACGGTGTTCGACGGCGTTCTGCACGGCCAGAATCAGCACCTGCATCACCTGGCCGATGCCCAGGCCGACCACCACCATGTACAGCGAGACCACCGGCTGCGGGGTCGTGCTGCTCAGGCGGGAGAGCAGAAACATGCCCACACAGACGATGGCCGAGCCGATGATGGGGAACAAGCGGTACCGTCCGGTGCGCGAGATGACGATGCCCGAACTCACCGAGGCGGTCACGATGCCGAGCATCATCGGGGTGAGCAGTAGGCCGGAGCGGGTGGCGGCGACGCCCTTCACCGCCTGCAGGTACAGGGGCAGGAAGACGATGGCACCGAACATGGCCACGCCGATGATGAACCCGGCCACGCTGGCCACGGTGAACACCCGCACCCGGAACAGGCGCAGGGGCAGGATCGGCTCCGGCGCCCGCCGCTCCTGCCACAGGAACGCGATCAGGAACAGCGTCCCCGCCACGGCCAGCCCGATGATCTGGGTGGAGCCCCACGGGTACTCGCTGCCGCCCCACACCGCCACCAGCAAGAAGCAGGTGACGGCCGCCACCAGCAGGGCGGAACCCAGGTAATCCACGGCGTGCGGCACCCGCCGAAAGGGCAGGTTGAGCACCGAGGTGGTCACCCCCAGCGCCACCACCCCCAGCGGCAGGTTGATGTAAAAGATCCACCGCCAGGATGCGTTGTCGACGAAGAAGCCGCCCAGCAGCGGCCCGGCCACGCTGGCCAGGGCGAACACGGCGCCGGTGAAGCCCTGGTAGCGACCCCGCTCACGCGGCGACACGATGTCGCCGATGATCGCCTGCGCGATCACCATCAGCCCACCGCCGCCCAGGCCCTGCAGGCCGCGGAACAGGATCAGTTCGCCAAGGTTCTGGGCCAGGCCGCACAGCGCCGAGCCGACCAGAAACACGGCGATGGCGAACTGGAAGATGATCTTGCGCCCGTACAGGTCGCTGATTTTGCCGTAGAGCGGCACCGAAGCCGTGGAGGTAAGCAGGTAGGCGGTGACCACCCAAGAGAGGTGGTTGAGGCCGCCCAGCTCACCCACAATGGTCGGCAGCGCCGTGGACACGATGGTCTGGTCCAGCGCCGCCAGCAGCATGCCCAGCATCAGACCGCTGAACACGACCAAGACCTGGGTGTGCGAGAGGGGCGCCGCCGGCGCTCCCTCCCGCGCCTGCAACCTGGCATCCGCCATGCCGTCCTCCAACCGCACCGGTACGGGTCGTTAGCAACGATCTGAACATGAATTCATGTTCTTGTCAACGGCCCTAAGGACGGGTACAGTACAGCCGTGAGGGAGCCTCGCCCGACGCCACCCGCCGAGCGCGCCGATGCGCGCGCCAACCGCCAGCGGCTGCTCGACGCCGCGGTGGCGGTGTTTGCCGAGCGCGGTGCCGACGCCGAGATCCGCGAGGTCGCGGAGCGCGCCGGCTTAGCCGTCGGCACGGTGTACAACCACTTCCCCAGCAAAGAAGACCTGCTCACCGCTGTGGTGGAGGAGGCGGTGGCCCAGTGTGAGGCGGCGCTCGATGCAGCGCTCGCCCAACCGGACGTGGTGGAGGCCCTGCACACGTTCGTGCGCCGCAGCCTGCACGTCGCCGAACGCTTCGGAAGCGTGATGGCCGCGGCGCTCGAGGGGCACCCCCCGGCGGTGCGCGCCGCCGCGCGCCACGCCCGCCGCGCCGCCTTCAAACGCCGCATCACCGACCTGATCCGGCGCGGCATCGCCGAGGGCCGCTTCCGGCCGGGCGTCGACGCCGACGTGGCGACGGCCATGCTGGGCGGGGTGTTCACCCCGTGGTCGTTCGCCGACCTGCGTCACGGCCGCACCGCCGAGGAGATCGCCGCCGCCCTGCTCGATACCCTCCTGCACGGCCTCGAGCAGCCGCGGCGCGACGCGCCACCCCCTCCCGGCACCGCACCGCCACGGCCCAACGGAGAGTGAGCCGCCCCCGGTACTTACTCGCCGCGCGCGGTCACCGGCCGCCAGCGCCAGCCGGCCCGTCGGCCGTCAGCGCGCTCAGGCAGGCGCACGCCCACGGCCGCGAGCAGCTCGGTCAGGGTTACGCCGCCGGCATCCCACGTGGCGGGGAAGTCCTCCGTGACCTCCCATCCGAACAGCCGATAGGCGCCGGCCTTCACCGGCTCGCCGGGCTTGAGCGCCGGCGCCACCAGCAAGGCCAGCACGCAGGCGTACCGGCCCGTCTCCCAGCGATGCCCCACCGCGCCGCGGGCGGCGGCGTCCAAAAGGGCAGCGCGGCCGGCCGCGGGCGCGCGCTCCCACGCCAGGCGGAAGGCATCGATGGCCCGCGCCCGCGTGTCGTCACGCCATGCAGGACAGGTGATGGCAGACATACCCCATCCTCCGGGGGAACTTCACACGAACGGCTGGCTCTCCATGACCTCCACGCTGTGCGGCTGGCCCTCCCGTTGTCCGGCGACGGTGACCCGCACCATGCGCACCTTGCGCAGCGAGGCGATGTCCGGGCAGCCGAGGTAGCCCATACCGGCGCGCAGGCCACCCACAAGCTGGTGGATCAGCCGCTCCAGCGGCCCGCGGTACGGCACCCGCGCCTCCACGCCTTCCGGCACCAGCTTGCCGGCATCCTCCACGTGCTCCTGCCGGTAGCGGTCGCGGGAGTAGCCGCGCCCCATCATCGCGCGCAGCGAGCCCATACCGCGATACTCTTTGTAGCCCTCGCCGCGCTCGAACACCACCTCTCCCGGGCTTTCGTCCGTCCCCGCCAGCAGGCTGCCCAGCATCACCGCATCCGCCCCCGCCGCCAGCGCCTTGGGGATATCGCCCGAGTGGCGGATGCCGCCGTCGCCGATCACCCCCACACCCAGGTCGGCCACCGCTGCCGCGCACTCGGAGATGGCGCTGAGCTGGGGCATGCCCACGCCCGCCACCACCCGGGTGGTGCAGATGGAGCCGGGACCAACCCCGACCTTGACCGCATGGGCGCCCGCCTCGGCCAGCGCGCGCGCCCCCTCACCTGTGGCCACATTGCCGGCGATGATGTCCACCCGCGTGCGGTCGCGGAGGATGCGCACGGTGTCCAGCACCGCCTTGGCGTGGCCGTGCGCCGTGTCCACCACGATGGCGTCCACCCCGGCTTCTTCCAGCAGCTCAGCACGCCGGATCGCCTCTTCGCCCACCCCCACCGCGGCGGCCACCTGCAGGCGCCCCTGACTGTCCTTGGTGGCGTCCGGGTAGCGGGCGCGCTTGCCCAGGTCTTTGACGGTGATCAGGCCGCGCAGGATGCCGCGGTCATCGACGATCGGCAGCTTTTCGATGCGGTGGCGGCGGAAGATCTCCTGCGCCTCCTCCAGCGTGGTGCCCTCGCGCGCCGTGATCAGCCCCTCGCGCGTCATCACCTCGCGCACGGGCCGGTCGTTGCGCTCCTCGAAGCGGATATCCCGGTTGGTGACGATACCCACCAGCCGCCCGTCGTCATCGGTGACGGGCAGGCCGGAGACGTGAAAGCGTTCCATCAGGAGGCGGGCATCGCCCACCGTTGCGTCCGGCGGGATGTGCACGGGGTGGGTGATCATGCCCGCCTGCGAGCGTTTGACGCGATCTACCTCGGCGGCCTGCTCCTCCGGCGACAGGTTCCGGTGAATGACCCCGATCCCGCCCAGCCGCGCCAGCATGATCGCCATGCGCGACTCGGTAACCGTGTCCATCGCCGCCGACATGATCGGGATCGCCAGCCGGATGTTGGGAGTGATCTGGGTGGCCGTGCTCACGTCACGCGGCAACACCTCAGAGTAGGCCGGCACCAGCAGCACATCATCAAACGTAAGACCTTCAGGAAGCTGGGTGATACGGCACATGAGAGGGTTCTCCTTGCTCTACGCGGCGCGGTCGGTATGACGATCACCGGCGGCGTCCCCCGGAGGCGGGGGCCGTCGCGTCGCGCGGGCGACCAGACGTGGTACGGAATCGCGTGGTTGTCCTGCGCGCTGCCCCGGAGCGCCCGCGGCACCGCGGTCTGGAAGGGTGGTACCCAGCCCCTTATCCGCCGGCACGCCGGATGGGATCCGGGGTCCGCCATGCCGGGGACGGCACGCCCCTCCCCACAGCGTCTCAGGTGTCGAGATCGGCGGGCTTTGCCCCGGGGTGACCGGCCGGAGCACGCGACGCTTGGGGTGAGGGGGGCCGCCGCGAACACCGGCGCAGTCATGCGGCCCGCCTCCGCTGGACCGGCGCCATCCCGCCCGTCCGCGCCGTCCCGCCGGTCGCCATCCGCCGGACCTCTGTCGCCGCGCGGTACGGATTTGTGTGATCATAGCAGAGCGCCAAGGCTGCCTCAACGCGGAGGCGACGCGCATCCCTAGCGCCGGTCGTGCCGCCGCGCGGTGACCGGGGGACGAGCACGGCTCAAAGTCTGAGGTGGGAACGCTCTACGTCGTAGCTACCCCGATCGGCAACCTCGAAGACGTCACCCTGCGCGCCCTGCGGGTGCTGGCGGCGGTGCCGCTCATCGCCGCGGAGGACACGCGCACCACGCGGCGGTTGCTGGACTGGTACGGCATCACCGCACGGCTGGTGTCCTACACCGATCACAACAAGCGCGCGCGTATTCCCTTCCTGCTGGCGCACCTGGAACGCGCCGATCTGGCCCTGGTGTCCGAGGCCGGCACCCCCGCCATCTCCGACCCGGGTGAAGACCTTGTGGCGGCCGCGGCGGCCGCCGGCCATCGCGTGGTGCCGGTGCCGGGCCCTTCGGCCGTGATGGCCGCCCTCTCGGTCTCCGGCCTGCCCACGCGGCGCTTTCTCTACCTGGGGTTCTTGCCCCGCGCCGCCGGGGAGCGCCGCGCTCTCTTGCGTGCGGTGGCGGACCTCCCCTACACGCTCGTGGCCTTCGAGTCACCTCACCGTCTGGCCGACGCCCTGGCCGACGCCCTGGCCGTGCTCGGCGATCGGCCCGTCGCCGTCTGCCGGGAGCTGACCAAGGTGCACGAGGAGGTGTACCGCGGCTCGCTGCGCGACGCCCTGGCGTATTTCCGGGAGCCGCGCGGCGAGTTCACGCTCGTGATCCAGGGGGCATCCACAGCGGAGCCCGTCGGTCGCCAGGAGGCGGCGCTGGCGGAGGTCGAGGAGCTGATCGCCGGCGGCACAAGCGTACGTGACGCCGTAGCCACGGCCGCGCGCCGGCACGGCCTTCCCCGCCGGCAGCTCTACGAGGCCTGGCTCAGGGCTCACCCCGACCGGTGAAGGGGCGCGTTCTGCCAACCGACGCCCTGTGCTAGCATGAGCGCAGCATCACCGCCAGGTGTCTCGCGTGCCCGAACGGATCTTTATCGGCGTGGCCTGGCCCTACGCCAACGGGCCGATCCACCAGGGGCAGCTTGCCGGCGCCTACCTGCCGCCGGACATTTTCGCCCGCTACCACCGCACGGCCGGCAATCACGTGCTGATGGTCTCCGGCTCCGACGCCCACGGCACGCCGATCACCGTGCGCGCCGAGCGGGAAGGGCTGCCACCGGAGGAGATCGTAGCCCGCTACCACCAGAGCTTCCTGGAGACGTGGGCGGGCATGGGTATCTCCTTCGACCTGTTCACCAGTACACACACGGACAACCACTTCCGCGTGGCGCAGGACTTCTTCCTGCGCCTGCTGGAGCGCGGCTATCTGGAGGAAGGGGAGCAGACCCTCCTGTACTGCGAGACCGACCGCCGTTTCCTCCTGGACCGATACGTGGAGGGCACCTGTCCCATCTGCGGCTATGATGGCGCCCGGGGTGACCAGTGCGATAACTGCGGCAACCCGCTCGACGCGCTGGACCTGATCAACCCGCGCTGCCGCTTCTGCGGTCAGGCGCCGGTGCGGCGGCAGTCCAAGCACTTTTTCCTCAAGCTCTCCAAGCTGCGCGAGCCGCTGCTGCGCTGGCTTTCCGAAGACAAGGAGTTCTGGCGGCGGCCGGTACTCAACTTCAGCCTGGGCCTGCTGCGCGAGGGGCTGCCGGACCGCCCGATCACGCGCGACATCGAGTGGGGCGTGCCGGTGCCGGTCAAAGGCTATGAGAACAAGCGCATCTACGTCTGGTTCGAGGCGGTGATCGGCTACCTGTCCGCCTCCATCGAGTGGGCCCAGCGCCGGGGCGACCCGGAGGCCTGGCGCGCCTGGTGGCAGGACCCGACCGCCAAGTCCTACTACTTTATCGGCAAAGACAACATCTACTTCCACACCATCGTGTGGCCGGGGATGCTCATCGGCCACGGTGACCTCAACTTGCCCTACGACGTGCCGGCCAACCAGTACGTCACTATCGCCGGCGGCAAGGCCTCCACCAGCCGCAACCTGGCGGTGTGGATCCCGGACTACCTCTCGCGCTACGATCCGGACCCGCTCCGCTATTACCTGGCGGCCACCATGCCGGAAACGCAGGACTCGGAGTTCTCGTGGTCCGAGTTCGTGCGCCGCAACAACGACGAGCTGGTCGCCACCTGGGGCAACCTGGTCAACCGGGCGCTCACCTTCACCTACC
This sequence comes from Dehalococcoidia bacterium, assembly GCA_042408665.1. GTDB lineage: Bacteria > Chloroflexota > Dehalococcoidia > CAUJGQ01 > CAUJGQ01 > CAUJGQ01. The sequence continues at coordinate 21,819 of JBHOQW010000221.1, read as the reverse complement.
GGAATTTCGACGGCCGCGTGCCCGAGCCGGGCGACCTCACCCCGCACGACCGGGCGCTGCTGGACCGCGCCGCCGCCACCCTGCGGGAGGTGGGCGAGCACATCGCCTGGTGCCGTTTCCGCGCCGGCCTGGCGGCCGCGATGGAGCTGGCGCGCGAGGCCAACGTCTACCTGGAACAGACCTCACCCTGGAAGGCGATCCACGAGGACCGCGCGGCGGCGGCGCGCGCCCTTTATACCGTCATCGGCGCGGTTGGCGCCCTGCGCACGGCCCTCTACCCCTACCTCCCGTTCACCTGCCAGAGGTTGCACCAGTTCCTCGGCGAGAGCGGCCCCATCGAGGCGGGCGGCTGGCGGTTCAGCCTGCCGCACCCGGGCCAACCGCTGCGCCCGCCGGAACCGCTGTTCAAGAAGCTCGACCCGGCGGTCGCCGAGCAGGAGGAGGCACGGCTGGGGACGTGATGCAGCTCGTCGACACGCACGCGCATCCCCAGACCCAGGCGTTCGACCCTGACCGGGCCGCCGTGCTGGAGCGAGCGCGCGCGGCCGGGGTTACCACCATCATCGTCGTCGGCACCGATCCGGTCAGCAACCGCGCCGCCCTGGCGCTGGCGCGCGCCGAACCGGGCCTGTGGGCCACCGCCGGTATCCACCCGCACGACGCCAAGGACGTCACGCCCACCGACTGGCAGGAACTGGAGCGCCTAGCGGCCGACCCGCTGGTGGTGGCGCTCGGCGAGATGGGGCTCGATTGCTATCGCAACCTGTCGCCGCCGGCGGTGCAGCGAACCGTCTTCCAGCGCCAGCTCGACCTCTGCGCCCAACTGGACCTGCCGGCTGTGGTCCATTCCCGCGACGCGGAGGACGCCACCTGGGAGATGCTCGCACCGTGGGCACGGGCCCGACGGCGGGCCGGTGCGACCGCACCGCTGGGCGTGTTGCACTGCTACGCCTACGGGCCGGAGCGCGCGCTGGACTACGTGGCCCTGGGCTTTCTCATTTCGATCCCCGGCACGGTCACCTACCCGAACAACCACCGCCTGCACGCTGTGGTACGAGCGCTACCGGAGGAGGCTCTTGTCCTCGAGACCGATAGCCCGTACCTTACTCCGCAGTCACGACGCGGCCGGCGCAACGAGCCGGCTTACCTGGTGGAGACGTTGCAGAAGGTTGCCGAGTTGCGCGGGGCGCCGGCCGCGGCGCTGGCCGCGGTCACCACGGCCAACGCCCGCCGCCTCTTTCGCCTGGCCCAGCGCGAGCAGGTCGCCGCCCGGTCACCGACGAGCCCGGAGTTCCGCCCATGACGGTTGCCCCTTCGCTGTACGGCCCGGTCCAGGAGGATATGGCCCTGGTGGAGACCGTGCTGGACCGGATCCGGCGGGTCGAGTATGAGCCGCTGGCGCGGATGCTGGACCACGTGCTGGGCGCCGGCGGTAAGCGGGTGCGACCGGCGCTGGCCCTCCTGGCCGGCACGTTTCAGAACTACAACCTGGACCTGCTCATCCCCCTGGCCGCCTCGATCGAGGTGCTGCACACCGCCACGCTGGTGCACGATGACGTGATCGACGGCGCCGCCACCCGCCGCGGGCGTGCTACCGCCAACGCGCTGTTCAACAACGCGCCCAGTGTGTTTCTGGGCGACTACCTCTTCGCCCACGCCGCCGAGCTGATCGCCCGCACCGGCAACATCCGCGTCATCCGCCTGTTCGCGCGCACGCTGATGCGGATGGCCACCGGCGAGCTCGACCAGGACGTGAGCGCCTTCGACACCACCAAGCGCATCGGCGACTACCTGCAGCGCATCGGCGGCAAGACGGCGTCGCTCATCGGCACCGCCACCGAGGGTGGGGCGATCGTCTCCGGTGCGCCGGAACCCTGGGTGGCGGCCCTGCGCGACTACGGCTTCAACCTGGGCATGGCCTTCCAGATCGTGGACGATGTCCTCGACTTCACCGGCGACGAGGCGACGATGGGTAAACCGGTGGGCAGCGACCTCAAGGAAGGCACCCTCACCCTGCCGTCGCTCTACCTGCTGGAGGATGACCCCTCGCCCCGCAACCCGATCCGGCGCCTGTTCGCCGCCCGGCGCAACCGCGAGCGACTGCTGGCGGAGGCCGTCGCCGCCGTGCGGGCCAGCACCGCCCTGGAGCGGGCGATGGCGATGGCGCGCGAGTTCGGCGACCGTGCCCTGGCCGCGCTGGCGCCGTTGCCGCACACCGAGGCCCGCCGCACGTTGGAGCGGCTGGTCGCATATGTACTGGAGCGCACCAACTGAACGCCGCGCTCCGGGAACGGGACGGTGAACGAGCCGGTCGTGTCGGGTCGGCGCAGCCCGGCGAGCGCCGGCGCCCAACTGGCCGTGGGCGTCGCGCTCTCAGCGTTCGCCGCCGCCTGGTGTCGGCTGGAACGGGCCGGCGACCCAGCGTCCGTCCTGCAACCGCGTCGCCTGCTCGTGTTCAATCACAGGCGAGACCTGGATATTCCGCTGCTGGTGCGGGCGCTGCTCGGGCCGCGGACGTGGGCGGCCTGGCCGGGACGGCTGGTGTTCGTCGGTTCCTCCGAGCTGTACCTGCCGGGCTTTCTGGCGCTGTACTTCCCACAGCTTGGGCCGTTGCGCTGGGCGCTCATGGGGCTCAACCTGGACCCCGTCCTGCGCATCCTGCGCGTGCTGCCGGTGAGCACGCCGGGACCGCGCCTGCTGGCGATCTGGCTGCGCGAGGCAGCGGACATCTTCGGCGCCGACTGCCCGCTGAGCATGGTCCTCACCGCCGAGTGGGCGGCGCGGCTGGCGGGCGTGGGCCTGCCCGCGCGGGTGACGCTGGCCCAGGCGCTTACCCCTCGCTACCGCGCGGCTCTGGCGCTCGACGTCCCGCCGGAGGCGTTTCAACCCCACGTGCGCCAGCGCTTGGCGCTGGCCGCCGCCCGGCGCGCGCAGGCACACCTGGGGGCGCTCGTCGCCGAGCTTGAGGTCGGCAACGTGGTGGTCATGGCCCCGGAAGGCAACCTCTCGCCCGACGGGCGCTTGCAGCGGTTCCGCAGCGGGCTGGTCCGCCTGCTCAAGGCGGCGCCCGGCACCTCGGTGGTGCCGATTGGCATCACATACGACGTCCTGGCGCCCGGACGACCGCGCGCCTTTCTCCGCGTCGGAGCGCCGCTCATTGGCCTGGGCGAGCGGCCGCGGCGCGAAATTGAGCGCATGGTCCGCCGCCATCTCGTCGGCCTGAACACCGTCACGCTGGCGCAGCTACTCGGCTGGGTGCTTCTGGAAGAGCTGGCGCCGGGGATGGCGGCCATCGACCACCGCGTGCTGGCCGAGCGGGTGCGCCGCCGGGCCGCGGCGCTGGCGGGCGCCGGCTACGCCGTCGACCACCGCGTGCTGCACCCATCCACGTTTGAACAGGCGCTGACGGGCCTGCTTGCGGCCGCGCGCGGCGGTCTACACGTGACGGGCACCACGATCTGGATCAACTGGACGCTGCTGCGCGGCCCGGCGGCGGGCTGGCGGCACAACCCCCTGGCCTACGCCCGCAACGAGCTGGCGTCGATGCTGCAGGAAACGGGCGGCCTGCCGGAGCGTACGCCTGGCGGACCGCCCGTCTGCGTGTAGGTGGCGGCGCGGTTACAACTCCAGCTTCTTGGGCTGGTGCTCCTTCTTCCACTCCCACTCGATGATGCGCGCCTGCCGTTCCTTTTCCTCGTACGCCTTGCGCTCGGCCTCGATCCGTTCGCGCTCGCGCTGCTCCTCGAGATCGCCTTTGAGCGGCTTGGGCGGTGGCTCCGGCTTGTTGATCTCTGGGTGTTCGTTGGGGCGCACCGGGCCGGTGACCGGCGACTTCACCTCTTTGCCCAGGTGCCAGTACGTGCCCTTATCCGGGATGCGGCGCGGATAGCCGTCTCGGTAGGTGAAGGCGGCGAACTCGGTGGAGATAATGCGCTGGCTCTCCCGCGTGCACTGGGGACAGGTGGCCGGCTCCGCGGAGAGACGCATCGGCCGCAGCAGCTCGAACACCCCATCGCAATGGCGACAGTAGTACTCGTACACGGGCATCAGGGCACCCCCGAGGACGAGGTTGTCTGGGACAGCCGGACACTGTCCACGGTCTCACCTCCGCTGTCCTGCTCAGGATAGCACGGCCGGCGCCGGCACGGGGTCGGCGGGCTCGCGCCGCAGGGCGTTGAGAAACCGTTGGGAGGCGATATCGCGGTCGGTGTAGGCGCGCAGGTACGCGCGCAGGTGGGTCTCCAGCTCGGCGGCCAGCTCCGGGCCGATGCGCAACGCCGCGGCCTCCACGTAGCGGCCGTCCTGGAGCAAGCGCAGCACCTTGAGCGCGGTCACGGACAGGGGGCGCAGCCCGGAGTCAGGCGGGGTGCAGTCGGGACAAACGACCCCGCCGCCCGCCGGGCTGAACCGGTTGGTCACCGGCCGCAGGGGCGCCTGGCAGATCACGCACCGGCGGAGCTCCGGCCGGTAACCGGCGTGCGCCAGCAGGTTGATCTCGAAAAAGCGCAGCACGATGTCCAGGTTGGCGGCTGTGGCCAGGCGGGCGAGCGTTTCCACCAGCAGGCGAAAGATGGCGTAGCCCTCCACGTGCTCCACCGTCAGCCGATCGACGAGCTCGGCCACGTACAGGCCGGCGGCGAGGCGCTGCACGTCGGCGCGCAGGGGCAGGAAGGTCTCCCTGGCCTCGGCTTGGGTGATGATGTCCAGGTTGCGGCCGCGCGCCAGCATGAGGGCGACGTAGGTGAGCGGCTCCAAGTGGCCGGCCTTCCGGCTGCCCGGGCGGCGCACGCCTTTGGCCACCGCCTCGAACTTGCCCAGGTCGGCGGCGTACAGGGTGAGGATACGGTCCGCCTCGCCCAGCGGCCGCTGACGCAGCACCACCGCTTCGGTCTTGTACACACGCGCGCCGCTCATGGGGGTTCTCGCGTTGCGCCCGAGCCCGGCGCCATCACACCGGCTGTCGGCCCTCCAGGGCGCGGGTCAGCGTCAGCTCATCGGCGTATTCGAGGTCGGAGCCGGTGGACAGGCCGCGGGCCAGGCGCGTCACCTTAATGGCCGGCGCCTCTCTGTGAACACGGCGCTCGATGGTCATCAGGGTGATATCACCCTCTAGCGTGGGGTTCATGGCCAGGATCACCTCCTGCACGCCTCCCGCCCGCACGCGGCCCAGCAGCTCGGCCAGCTTGATGTCATCCTCCGTGATACCGTTCAGCGGGGAGATGACCCCGTGCAAGACGTGGTACACCCCCCGGTAGGACCGCGTCCGCTCCAGCGCCAGCACGTCCAGCGGCTCCTCCACCACGCAGATGGTGCTGTGGTCGCGCGTCTCGCTGGCGCAGATGGCGCAGGGGTCAACGTCGGTGAGGTTCTGGCAGACCGAGCAGAAGCTGATCCGGTCCTTGACGTCGAGGATGGCCTGGGCCAGCGCCTCCGCCTCCTCACGCGGGGCACGGAGCACGTGGTAGGCCAGCCGCTGGGCGCTCTTCGGCCCGATGCCGGGAAGCTTGTTGAACTCCTCGATCAGCTTCGCCACCGGCGCCGCCGCGACGGAACCCATCTCCGGCACAGATTTTCGCTCCCCAACAAGCTAGAACAAGTGTACCAGCTCTGGCCCCTGAAGCACGGGGGCGTCCGTGCCCGCGGGCCGCGCGGGCGCGTTACAGGCCCGGCAGCTTGAGGCCACCGGCCAGCGGGCCCAGGATCTCCGCCCGCTTGGCCTCCAGTTTGTCCACGCACTCGTTGACGGCAGCGATGATCAGGTCCTGGAGCATCTCCACGTCGTCAGGGTCCACCACCTCCGGGGCGATGGTGATCGCCTTGACCTTGTGATTGCCCTGCAGGACAACCCTGACCGCGCCGCCGCCCGCGGTGGCCTCCACGGTGGAGGCCTCGAACTCGGCCTGCGCCTTGAGCATCTGGTTCTGCAGCTCCTGGGCCTGGCGGAGCAGGTCCGGGCTGAGGCCGCCGAACCCGCCCCCGCCGTGACGGCGCTGGTATCGGTTCATCGTTCGCTCCTCATGCGCGTTCCGCGCGCTCGATCGGGGTGAGACCGAGCTTGCGCGCCTCGTCCAACAGGTGGCTGGGCCGCGGTGGCTGGGCGCGCAGTCGGTCCGTGACATCCGGCACGTGAATACATTGTACGTCCAGCCGCCGCCCCAGCACCTGCTCCACAGCTGCCACCAAGGCGCGGTGCACCGGCGTGCCCGGCTGCGCCTTGCTGAGCAACAGGTCATACCGAAATCCGAAGGTGATGATGCGCTCATTGACGTCCACAATGTCGCAGCCGCTGTTGAGCAGCGCCCGCGCCTGCACGTTGGCGCTGCAGGCATCGCGGATGGCCCGGAAGCGCGCCCGCGCCTCCTCCAGCGTGATCGGCCCTGTGGCACGCGGGGCCGCATGCGCCGGCTCATCCAGAGCGGTAGGGATGGCGTTCGCCTCCTCGGGGGGCGCCGGTGAGTTGGGAGGCAACGCCGGTGCCGCGGACGCGCGCGACGGACGGCCCGGCATCTCCGTGCGCCGCGTCGCCACCCCTTCGCTCCCCGTCCCGCCCGCGCCCAACGGGGTGGCCGAACCGGTGCGCGTCGGGTCCGCGTCGGCGGCCAGTACCGCTTCCGCCAGGGCCAGCTCCAGGGGCAGCGCCGGCTGCCACTCGCCGCGAAACTCGGCGCTGCTAAACGCCTTCAACGCGCGCAGAATGCGGCGGAGATCAAGCTCGTCGGCGACGGCGCGCAGATCGGCCCGCGCCTCGGCGGTGAAGCCGTCCAGCCCGGCCTCGGCGCCGGACTTGAGCAGGAGCAGAGCCCGGAGCTGGGCCACCACCTCGCGGTTGAACTGGCGTAGGTCGACGCCGTCCTCCTGCACCGCGCCGATGAGCGCCAGCCCCTCGGCCAGGGCGCCGCGCGCCGCCGCCACCGCCAGGGCCCGTGCCCGCTCGTCGGCCACCATCCCCAGGCCGACACGCACCTGCGCCTCGCTTACCTCCGGCCCGAACGTGGCCACCACCTGCTCCAGCAGGTTCACCGCGTCGCGCAGACCGCCGCCCGCGGCCCGGGCGATAACATCGAGCGCCCCCGGCTCGGCGTGCACGCCCTCCTGCTCGGCGATAAAGCGCAGGCGCGCCACGATGTCGGCGTGGCGGATGCGGGTGAGGTCAAACCGCTGGCAGCGGGAGATGATGGTAGGCGGCACGCGGTGCACGTCGGTGGTGGCCAGCACGAAGATCACGTGTGGCGGCGGCTCCTCCAGCGTCTTGAGGAGGGCGTCGAACGCCTGCGGCGTCAGCTCGTGCACCTCATCGATCAGGTACACGCGATAGGCGCCTGTGCTGGGATGGTAGCCGACACGGTCCCGCAGGGTGCGGATATCGTCGATGCCGCGGTTGGAGGCGGCGTCCATCTCCACGAGATCGAGCGCACGGCCCTCGTTGACCGCGCGGCAGGACTCGCAGGCGTTGCAGGGCTCGCCCGCATGCGGCGCAGCGCAATTGACCGCCTTGGCCAGCACCCGCGCCGTGGAGGTCTTGCCCGTGCCCCGCGGCCCGCACAGAAGGTAGGCATGCGCCACCCGCCCCTGCGCCACCGCGTTGCGCAGGGTACGCGTTACGTGCTCCTGACCGCACACCTCGGCGAACGTCCGCGGCCGCCACTTGCGATACCAGACCTCAGTGCCCACCCTCGCCGGCCCTCGTTTCGTGCGCTCAACTCGAACGCCGTGCCGGCGCGCCGACACGGCAGCCCCATTATACGGGTCGGGGGAGCCGCGCCGACACGCGGGCGTGGCAGCGCTGCGAGGACCGGGGCAGCCGTTCAGTGCGCGTCCGCGGCGGGGTGGCTCCAGCCGGCGGTGCCGGGAGGAAAGCCGCAGGCCTGGAGCACCTCGTCCTCGCGGGCGCGCATGCGGCGCTCCTCCTCCGGCGCGGCGTGGTCGTGACCCAACAGGTGGAGCACCCCGTGCACCACCAGGTGGGCCAGCTCGTGCGCCGGCGCGCGCCCGTGCTCGCCGGCCTGGCGCAGCGCGGTATCGCGGGAGACGACCACCTCACCGAGCTGTAGGCCCACGTCCGGCGGCAGCACGAACGGGGCCGGCGTCGCCTCTCCCTCCGCCGGACGCGCCAGCTCAGACAGCCCGAAGGAGAGCACATCGGTGGGCCGGTCCACGCCGCGGTAGCGCCGGTTCAGCTCGTGCACGGTGGCGTCGTCGGTGAACACGACGCTCACCTCCGCGCCCTCCGGCACGCCCTCCAGGGCCAGGGCCCGCTCTACCAGCGCGCGGACGCGCGCCGCATCGAGCTCAGGCGTCTCGACCTCATACTCCACGCCGACCGTGTATGCCATGCGCTCTCTCACAGTGCGGTGGCGCCCGCGTGCCGATGGCACGGCATCGGCACCGACCGGCGGGGAGACGTCAGCGCGCGAACACGGTGGACGCGCGCTCGGCGGCGTGCACCAACGGGTTGGGGAAGATGCCGATCAGCAGCACGCCCAGCGCCGCCACGGCCAGCGAGAACTGGAGGCCGGGCGTGGGGCGGACGGGCACCTCCGCGGTGGGCGGGGCGAGGAACATCTGCCGCACGACCGCCAGGTAGTAGAAGGCCGAGACGAGCGTATTGAGCACGCCCACCACCACCAGCCACACCATGTCCGCCCGCACGGCGGCGTTGAAGATGTACAGCTTGGCCCAGAAACCGGCGGTCGGCGGCAGGCCGGTGAGGGACATCAGGCAGAAGGTGAGGAGCACGGCCAGCACCGGCGCCCGCCGCCACATGCCGGCGTAGTCGCGGATGCGGTCGCTACCGATACGGCTGGAGATACCGATCACGGCGAAGAAGGCGCCCAGGTTGGTGAAAGCGTAGGCCGCGATGAAGAACAGCACGGCGCTGGAGGCCAGGGTGAAGCGGGCGCCGTCCACGGCGATGGCGGCCACACCGATGAGGAAGTTGCCCGCCTGTGCGATGGAGCTGTAGCCCAGCAACCGCTTGATATTGGTCTGCTGCAGCGCCATCACGTTGCCCAGCGTCATGGAGATCGCCGCCAGCACCGCGAACAGGTTGGCCCAGTGCGGCGCGATCACATCCTCGCCCAGGGCCGAGTAGAACACGCGCAGCGTCACCGCGAAGCCGGCCGCCTTGCTGCCCACGGACAGATAGGCGGTCACCGGCGTGGGCGCGCCCTGGTACACGTCCGGCACCCACATCTGGAAAGGGACGATCGCCATCTTGAAGCCGAAGCCAACCGCCAGCAGCACGGCCGCGACCAGGAAGGCGGCGCGCTGGCCGTCCGGCGCCGCCCGCAGCGCCGCGGCGATGTCCGGCAGCGCCGTGCTCCCTGCCAACCCGAACAGGAGCGCCATGCCGTACAGCATGACCGCCACGCTGGTCGCCCCCAAGAGGAGGTACTTCAGCCCCGCCTCCGAGGAGCGCGGGCTGCCCAGAAAGCCGGCCAGCACGTACTGCGACACGCTTTGCAGCTCCAGGGCGATGAAGATGGCGATCAGGTCGTTGGCGGCGGCCAGGAGCATGGCGCCGCCGGTGATGGTGAACAGCAAGGCGTAGAACTCCGCCGCCCGGTCCTCCATCCGGTCCAGGTAATCGAGCGAGACCAGCGCCACGAAGGCCGCCACCCACGGAAACAGGAAGGTGAAGAACAGGCTGAAGCGGTCCACGACTAGGGCGCCGGAGAAGGCGACATCCTCGGCGCCGCCGGCCCGGCCGCGGCCGATGAGCGATAGCGTCCATGCCGTGGCCAGCAGGGCGGCGACCACCGCCACACCGGCGTAGAAGCGCCGGCGCGGTGGCGTAGGCAGCAGGTCGGCCAGGAGCACGACCGCCGCCGCCAGGAACATCACCAGTACCGGGCCGATGCGATCCAGGTTGTCCACGTCCGCTCCCCCGCCCCAGCGCGGCCATGCGCGGCACGCGCATCATTGTCCCGTCTAACCGACCCGCTCCACCACCGCGCGCACGCTCGGCTCGATCAAGTTAAGCACCGCCTGTGGGTAGACGCCTACGGCGACGATGGCCAGGGTCAGCGCCCCCACCGGCACGCGCTCCCACCAGCGGGTGGCGTCCGGCAGCCGCTGCCACTCCTCCATCGGCGGCCCGTGCATCACCCGCTGGATCGTCCACAGGATGTATCCGGCAGCCAGCGCAATGCCAATGACCGCCAGGATGGTCCACACCTCGTAGCGGTCGAAGCTGCCCAGGAACACCAGCAGCTCGGCGACAAACCCGGAGAGCGCCGGCAGACCAAGCGAGGCGAAGCCGGCCACGGTGATGCCGACGCCGATGAACGGCCAGTGGCGGGCCAGGCCGCGCATGCGCGCGATCTCGCGCGTGTGCGTGCGGTCGTAGATCAGACCCACCATCACGAACAGCATGCCGGTGATCGTGCCGTGGGTGAACATCTGCAACGTAGCGCCGCTGAGCCCCACCTGCCCCAGCGCGGCGATGCCCAGCAGCACGTAGCCCATGTGGCTGACGGACGAGTAGGCGATCAGCCGCTTCAGGTCCGTCTGCCGCAGGGTGATGAACGCGCCGTAGATCACGTTCACCGCGGCCAGCACGGCGAGCAGGGTGGCGTACTGGCGGGCCACGTCGGGCAGAATGCTCACGCACATGCGGATGATGCCGTAGCCGCCCATCTTGAGCAGCACACCGGCCAGCAGCACCGACACCGCCGTGGGCGCGTCGCTGTGCGCATCGGGCAGCCAGGTGTGGAACGGCACCACCGGCAACTTGACCGCGAAGGCGGCCAGGATCAGGAAGAAGATGGCCGTGGCCGGGATAACCGGGTTGGTCAGCGACCCCATGCGGCCCAGCTCGACGATGTCGAACGTGCCGGCGGAGAAGCCCAGGGCCAGGATGCCCACCAGCATCAGCGAGGAGCCGGCGATGGTGTACAGCAGGAACTTGAGCGCCGAGTACTCCTTGCGGCCGCTGCCCCAGATGGAGATGAGCATGTACATCGGCACCAGCTCCACTTCCCAGAACAGGAAGAAGAGCACGAAGTCCAGCGCCGCGAACACGCCCAGCACGCCGGTCTCCAAGAGCAGCATCCAGGCGAAGTACTCCTTGGGCCGCAGCTCGATGTTCCAGGAGACCAGCACGGAGAGCAGGGTGAGGAACGTGGTGAGCAGCACCAGCAACATGCTGATGCCATCCACGCCGACCTTGTACTGCAAACGGAAACCGCTCAGGTCGGGCGTCAGCCAGCCGGTGCGGTTGATGAACTGGTAGCCGCCGTGTGGGTCGAAGCCGGCCAGCAGGACCAGGGAGAGGACGAACGTCGCCAGGGCGACCAGCGCCGCCACCACGCGCGGCAGCTCGGGGCGCTCGCGCGGCAGCAGCGCGATCACCGCCGCACCCACGACCGGCAAGAAGATCAGCGCCGACAGCACCGTCTGTCCTCCCTCATGCCTGGCTGCCGCCGGCCCTCATCCCGGCGGTGACCGTTATCGCAACGTCACGATGAACAGCACCAGCACCGCCACTACGGCGCCGCCGGTAAGCACCAGCCCGTAGGCCTGCTCGGAGCCGACCTGGGCCCGGCGCAGCAGGCCGGACAGCGCGCGCAGCGCCTGCCCCACGCCGTTGACGATGCCGTCCACCACTCGCGCGTCGAACCAGGCCGCCAGCCGGCACAAGCCGCCATAGAGCAGGCCGCCCACCAGCACGCGCTCGTACAGGTCGTCCAGGAAGTACTTGCGGGCGAAGAGCACATAGAACGGGCGTGCAAAACCGGGGAGGGGCACGCGCACCCGCGCGCCGAAGCCGTAGGCCACGCCGGCGACGAGGATGCCCAACACCGCGAACGCCGAGGACACCACCGCGATCCACGGGATGAGGCCGTGCTCCTCACCCTCCCGCATCGCCTCCGGCAACGAGCCCTTCACGAAGTCGCCGAAGGCGTGCGCGAACGGGCCCACGTTCACGAACCCGGACAGGACGGAGGGCACCGCCAGGATGACGAGCGGCAGCCACATCACGGCCGGTGACTCGTGCGGGTGCACCTCTTGCGCGCCTGGGGCGCCGTGGCCGTTGTGGGCCACGGCATCGTGCCCGGTTGCGGCGTGCGCACCGTGCCCGGCCCCGGGCTCGCCACCGCGGAACTCCCCGAAGAACGTGAGAAAGATAGCGCGGAACATGTAGAACGCCGTGAGGAACGCCACCCCGAGCGCCGCCGCGAAGGCCAGCTTGTTGAAGTGCCAGGCCTCCACTAAGATCTCATCCTTGCTCCAGAAGCCGGAGAAGGGCGGAATCCCGGCCAGGCTGAGCGAGCCGATGACGAACGTCACGAACGTCACGGGCATGGCCCGGCGCAGCCCGCCCATCTTCTGCATGTCGAAGGTGTTAGTGCCGTGATTGACCGAGCCGGAGCCCAGGAACAGCATCGCCTTGAAGAAGGCGTGGTTCATCAGGTGGAAGATGCCCGCCGCCAAGCCGCCGGCGCCCAAGCCCAGCATCATGTAGCCGAGCTGGCTGATGGTGGAGTAGGCCAGCACGCGCTTGATGTCCTGCATCACCATGCCCATCGTGGCCGCCAGCAGGGCCGTGACCGCGCCGATAGCGGCCACCAGGTGCATGGCGTCCGGCGAGGCGGCGTACACCGGGAACAGGCGCGCCACCAGGTAGACACCGGCCGCCACCATCGTCGCGGCATGGATGAGGGCCGAAACGGGCGTGGGGCCCTCCATGGCGTCCGGCAACCAGACGTGGAACGGGAACTGGGCGCTCTTGCCGGCGGCGCCGGCGAACACGCCCAGCGCGAACAGGGTGAGCACCGTGGCGCCGATGGCCCCCGCCTGCGCCCTCTCCTGCAGCTCCGCGATGTTGAGCGTGCCGGTGCGGCTCCAGATCAGCAGGATGGCCATCAGGAAACCCAGGTCACCCACGCGGGTGACAATGAACGCCTTCTTGGCGGCGGCGGCCGGCGACGTGTAGCCGGGGCGGGGCGGGTTGGCGAACCAGTAGCCGATCAGGAGATACGAGCAGAGGCCCACCAGTTCCCAGTGAATGAACACCATAATCAAGCTGGAGGCCAGCACCAGCCCCAGCATGGCGGCGGTGAACAGCGACAGGAAGGCGAAGTAGCGCGGATAGCCCGGGTCGCCCGCCATGTAGCCCTGCGAGTAAAACTGGACGAGAAACGCGACGGCGGTCACCACTACCAGCATCACCGCGGTCAACCCGTCCAGGCGGATGCCGACCTCCAAGCGCAGCGGTCCCAGCTCGATCCAGGGGTGGGAGGCGAAACCGATCGCGCTCCCCGGTTCAGGCGCCGCCATGACGGCGCGCAGCGCCCACAGGGAGAGGAGAAACGAGACGAACACCAGCGCCACGCTCACCGCGCCCAGCGCCCGCGACGACGGCCGCGCGCCGGCCGGCAGCAGGTAGTGCGCCGCCATGAGCAGGAACGACAGGAGCGGGAGCAGGTAGATAAGCCAGACCGTGGACTCGCGGATCGTCTCGAACATGTGGCCTTCGGGTCCTCTCCTCCGCGATGCGTCCGCGCGTGGCCGCGATGAGCCGGCGGCCGTCAGATCTTGCGCAGGATCTCGTTGGCCACGTGCGTCTTGCTATCGGGCACGTAGATCTTGCGTGGGGTCAGGTCGCCGGCCATCTTGCGATCGCCGACTACCACCACGCGCGTGGCCAGCCCCTCGGCGTTGAACAGCTCCCACCAGATCTCGGCCACGTATTTGTTTTTGACCTCAAACAGCTCGGTCCACATCGCCGTCCGCTCAGAACTTCAGCAGGTTGATCTGGTCGATGTCCACGGTGGCGCGGTTGCGGTACACGGCCACCGCCAGCGCCAGCGCCACGGCCGCCTCGGCCGCGGCCACCGTGATCACGACGATGACGAACACATGCCCGGCCAGGGGTGGCCGACCGCCCGGCATGGCGGCGAAGCGGCTGAACGCGACCAGCGCCAGGTTGACCGCGTTCAGCATCAACTCAACGCCCATCAGGATGATGATGGCGTTGCGCTTGGCCAGCGCGATCCACAGGCCGAGCCCAAACAGCAGCGCCGACACCACCAGGTAGTGCTCCAGCGTCACGCGCACCGCTTCCCGCCCCCTCTCGGCCGCTCGCGCGCCGGCGTCTCCGCCCCGCGCGCCGCCCGGTTCAATGCGCCTACACGACCGTCGTCTCTTCCTGCCGCGCTTCCTGCTCGACCTCAGCCTCGACGGGAGTCATCGCCTCGACCTGCTCCTCTGGCACCGACCGCCCACCGCGCACGAGAACAATCGCGCCGACCATCGCCGCGATCAGCACCAGCGACGCCACCTCAAAGGCCAGCACGTAGCGCGTCACCAGCAGGCTGCCAATCTCCTGGGCGGTGGTCTGGAAGGCGTCGCGGGCGGCCACCGGCCAGTCCGTGCGCAGGGCCACATAGGTCAAGAGGGCAGAAAACGCGGCCGCCACCAGCAACCCCGGGCCGACAAACTGCGTCTCGGCGTTGGCCCGGGCGCTGTTCGGGGTGAGCATGATGGCGAACACCACTAGCACCCCCACCGCGCCCGCGTACACCAGCACCTGTGCCACCGCCACAAAGTCGGCCGTGAGGGTGATGAACAGCCCGGCCAGGGCCACGAACGTCAGGATGAGCCACAACACCGCGTGCAGCAGGTTGCGCGACACGATGATCCCCAGCGCCGAGACCACCGCCACCGCGCTGAGCACCCAGAAGGCCGAGACGACGCCGAACCCTTCCATCGCGCCCCTTCACCCGCCTCAATCGCCCGCCGCACCGGCACCCACTGGGCCGGTCACCCGCGCCACGATCCCGATCTGGTCGGTGAGCACCACCGGCCGCGGGGCCTGCACGCCCTCCAACCTGAGCAGCCGCACGTACCCCACCACCAGCCCGGCCGCGGCCAGCCAGTTGACCACGGCGAACGGGAGCAAAATGATGCCGGGAGCGTCGGCTTCCGCCCAGATCGCGACCTCAAGCGCCACCAGCAGCACGTTGAGCAGGCCGATCGGGATGAGGAACTGCCAGGAGAACTTGAGGGCCTGGTCGATGCGCAGGCGCGGCACGGTGCCGCGCGCCCACACGAACAACCAGTAGCCGAGCAGCATCTTGACCAGGAACAGCAGCCAGCCGGGGATGATGCGGTCCAGCCCGAACGTCCACCAGCCGCCGAAGAACAGGATGGCGAAGATACCGCCCAGGATGAGCGCGTTGGCCAGCTCCACCGCGTAGAACAGGCCGAACTTCATGCCCGAGTACTCGGTGTGGTAGCCGGCCACGATCTCCGACTCCGCCTCGGCGATGTCGTACGGGGAGCGGCCGATCTCCGCCAGCGAGGCGGTCACGTAGATGATGAACGGCAGGGGCAGGAGGAAGACGTTCCAGACGAAGTGCTCGCGCTGAAAGCGCACGATCTCGCCCAGTTGCATGGAGCCGGCCAGCACCACCACGCTGAGCAGGCTGATCACGGCCGGCAGCTCATAAGACAGCACCATGGCGATGGTGCGCATGGCGCCCAGCAGCGCGTACTTGTTGTTCGAGGACCAGCCGGCCATGAAGATCACGAGCGGCACGGTCGAGCCCACCGCCACGATGAACAGCACGCCGACGTTCAGATCGGCAACCACCATCCCCTCACCGAAGGGCATCACCCCCATGGTGAGCACGGTGGGCACGAACAGCAGCACCGGCGCCAGCCAGAAGGCCCACTTGTCACTGGCAAAGGGCGTGAGCGCCTCCTTCTGCATCAGCTTGATGGCGTCCGCCACCGGCTGGAGGATGCCCGCCGGCCCGGTGCGGTTCGGCCCCTGCCGGATCTGGATGCGGGCGATCACCCGCCGCTCCACCCAAATGAGCAGCAGCATCGCCACGCCCAGGAACAGACCGATGGCGGCCGCGCCGATCAGGCCGGAGACCACGTAGGCCACCCAGTCCGGGTACCGGTCGCGCAGCCAGTCCAGGAGGGCGTTCACCGGGTTGGCGAGCGAGCGCAGGTCCCACCAGCGTGCCAGCACCATCATGTCGCCCCTGCTCCCGGCCGGCGCGTGCGCCCCGGCTCACCGGGGTATCTCACCGGTCCAGCTCCCCGATCACGATATCCACGCTGCCGAACGCCACGATGGCGTCGGCGATCGTCAGGCCGACCAGCATCTGTTTGAGCAACGACAGGTTGATCAGCGAGGGCGGGCGGATATGGAAGCGGTACGGCGCCGCACCGCCGTCCGAGACCACGTAGTAGCCCAGCTCGCCCTTCGGTGATTCGACGCGTGCGTACACCTCGCCCGGCGGCGGGCGCAGCGCCAGCGGCACATCGACCTTGTACGGGCCCTTGGGCGGCATGTCGCGCAGGGCCTGGTCGATGATCTTCACGCTCTCGCGCATCTCGGCCACGCGCACCAGGAAGCGGTCGTAGGAATCGCCGGCCGTGCCCACCGGGATCTTAAAATCGAAGCGGTCGTAGATGCTGTAGGGGTCGGCCTTGCGCAGGTCCCAGGCCACGCCGCTGGCGCGCAGCATGGGGCCAGAGAGTGAGGCGTTGATCGCCAGGTCGGTGGGGATCACGCCGATCCCCTTGCTGCGCGCCAGCAGGATCTCGTTCTCGCGCAGCAGCGCCTCCACCTCGTCCAGCCGCCCCGGGAACTCGTCGATGAAGCGGCGACAGGCCGGCACGAACTCCTCCGGCAGGTCAAACGCCACGCCGCCGATGCGCATGTAGTTGACCGTGAGGCGGGCGCCGCAGGTCATCTCGAACAGGTCGAGGATCTTCTCCCGTTCGGCGAACAGCCACATGAGCGGCGTCTGCCAGGCGCCCGCGTCGTTGATGAACGTGCCCACCGCCATGCAGTGGTTGGCGATGCGCTGCAGCTCGGCCATGATCACGCGGATGTACTCGCCGCGCTCCGGCACCCGGATCCCGGCCAGCTTCTCCACCGCCAGGCAGTAGCCGAGGTTGTTAGACATCGCCGAGAGGTAATCGGCGCGGTCGGTAAAGGGAATGTTCTGGGTATAGGTGCGCTCCTCGGCCAGCTTCTCCATGCTGCGGTGCAGGTAGCCGACGATCATCTCCACGTCGATGATCCGCTCCCCGTCGAGCGTGACCTTCATCCGGAACACGCCGTGCGTGCTCGGGTGCTGGGGGCCGATGTTGACCGTGAACGGCTCGCTGCGGATCTCGCTGGTCACGTCGCTCCTCACACCGCTGCAGGCACCCTCATGCCCGCTCGCGGTCCACCTGCGGGGGTGTCACCGGTTCCATCTGCTGGTGTCCGTAGGGCCGGCGCTCCTCGGGCGGGCGGACGCCGGGCACAGGCAGCGGCCGCCAGCCGGGCTCTTGCTCCGTCCAGCGCGGGCCGCTGATCACGCCCCGCTCGCCGCCCTCCTTGGGAAAGTGCGGCAGGCCGGGGTGGAACGCCCCCTGCCCGACCTGGAGAAAGCTCTTGCGCAGCGGCCAACCGGCGAAGCCCTCCCACAGGAACAGCCGACGCAGGTTGGGATGGCCGCGGAACTTGATGCCCATCAGGTCGTAGATCTCGCACTCCTGCAGGTGCGCCCCCCACCACACCGACGTCACCGACGGCACCTCCGGGTCCTCGTAGTCCGGCGGGCGCACCTTCAGGGTCATGATGTGGTTCTTGGTAATCGATTGCAGGTGGTAGACGACCTCGAAGTAGTCCTCCCAATCCACCGCGGTGACGTCGGTCGCCATCTCCAGGGCAAGTTCGGGGTCATCGCGCAGAAAGCGCGCCACCTCCAGCAGCCGCTCCGGCTTCACCCGCACCGCCACCGCATCGGCCGCCTCCACCGCGTCCGGGAACCGCTCTCGGATCCGCTCCGCGACCGCAACGCCGGACAGCCACGTCGTCATCGGCACCACCTGCCGGTGGCCTTACCGCCACTCAAACGCCCGTTTGCGCCAGGCGTACACGTACCCGACCGCCAGGATGGCGATGAACAGCAGCGCGTCCAGGAACGCGAACAGCTTCTGCTGCCGCAGGGCGACCGCCCACGGGTACAGGAAGACCGTCTCGATATCAAACACTACGAACAGGAGGGCGAACACGTAATAGCCGACATGAAACTGCACCCAGGAGGGGCCCTCCGTGGGGATGCCGCACTCGTAGGTGTCGACCTTGACGGCGTTGGGGTCCTGCGGCCGGATCCGGAGCAGGCCTAGCAGGAAGGAAACGATCAGCGCCACGGCCGGCAGGGCGATCCCCACCACCACCAGGAAGCCCATGTGCCCCCACTGACCCAGCATGGCGCCACCAGCCCGTTTGTGAATTCCGTCGCGTGCGGCAGGAGTATACCATCGGGGATCCCAACGAACAACGCGCTCCGCGGGGACTCAGGGCGCGGATGCGGCGGGGGTTTTTGTCGCTGCGGCGTGGCGGCCGTATAGTGGACGGCGAGGTCACGCAAGCACCCGTTGGAGGCCTGCATGCTCATCGATCTGCACGCGCACACCTGGCCGCGCTCGCACGACTCCGTGCTCAGCCCCGACGAGCTGGTCGTGCGGGCCAAGCAGGCCGGCCTGGATGCCATCGTCTTTACCGAGCACGACACCCTCTGGGACGAAGCGTCCATCCGGACCCTGTGCGAGAAACACCACTTCCTCGTGCTGGCCGGCGTCGAGATCTCGACCGACGAAGGGCACATGCTGGTCTTCGGCATCGACAAGTACGTGTTCGGCATGCACCGTTCGGCGGAGCTGGCCCGTTACGTTGAGGCGGTGGACGGCGCCATGGTAGCGGCGCATCCCTATCGGCGGCAGATGCCCTGGTACATCCGCAACGAGGAAGAATACGAGCAGGCGCTGGAGCGCGCTGCGCGCAACCCCGCCTACCGCTTCTGCCATGCGCTCGAAGAGCTGAACGGCCGCGGCTCGGACCGCGAGAACGCCTTTTCCAAGCGCCTGTGCGAGCGGATGGGCATGCCGGGCACGGCCGGGACGGACTCGCACGCCATTCAGGACGTGGGCCGCTGCGCCACCTACTTCGAACGCGAGATCCGCGATGTGCGCGACCTGATCCGTGAAATCAAGGCCGGCCGCTTCTACGCCGTTGACCTGCGCACCCGTGTCTCCCTGCAGGTTTGACACCACCGGAGTGGTGGCGTAGAAAGCTCTCAGCGAGCCGGCGCGGTGGCCGGCAGTTCAGGAGGCACGCATGGCGGAGGAGTCGCTCATCACTGATGAGATGCGCGCCGTGATCGGCGTGGAGAGCGAGCCCTGGACCCTCGAGGTGGACAAGACCAGCATCCGCATGTTCGCCCGGGCGGTGGGCTACACGGACCCGGTGTTCTACGATGAGGCGTTCGCCCGGTCCAAGGGGTTCCGCGCCCTGCCGGCGCCGCCGCATTATCTGGGCACCCCGGTGTTCAACCCGGCCACCTCGGACCCCACCTTCGGCGGACCGCGCGGCAGCAGCCCCGCCGCCCGCATCCGCCATAACCTCAAGCGCGTGCTGAACGGCGGCACCGACATCGAGTACTTCGACATGATCTACGCCGGCGACGTGCTCACCGCGACGTCCAAAGTCGCCGACATCAGCGAGCGGCAGGGCAGCATCGGCCGCATGCTGATCACCGTCACCGAGACAACCTATAAGCGCAACGGGCAGGTAGTGGCCATCGCGCGCGGGACGATCATCAACTACTAAGGGGCAGGGGAGGAACAAGACCGTGACGGCGGTAACGGAACCGCAACAGCTTTACTTCGAGGACGTGCAGGAAGGGCAGCAGATCGAGCTGCGGGTGACGCCCACCACGCAACAACTGGTGCAGTGGGCGGCCGCCTCCGGCGACTTCTACCAGATCCACTACGACAAGGACTTCGCCATCTCCACCGGGCTGCCCGGCGTGATCGTGCACGGCGCGCTCAAACACGCCCTCCTGGGCCGCATGCTGTGGGAGTGGATCCGGTATGAAGGCCGCATCAAGCGCTGGGCGGTCTCCTACCGCGGCATGGACGTGCCCGGTCAGGAGATGATCTGCCGCGGCCGTGTCACCGGCAAGCGGGTGGAGAACGGGCAACACCTGGTGGACCTGGAGATCTGGACCGAGAACCCGCAGGGCCAGCGCACCACGCCCGGCACCGCCACGGTGATCCTGCCCTCGCGCGGCTAACCGCCCCAACGGCAGGGTGCGGCGCAGGGGGGATGCTGCTCGGCATCCCCTCTGTCGCGTGTACCCATCTCGCGGGAACGCGGCCACCTCAGCCGGGCCGCCGACCGCTCCGCTCACCCGCGGCCTCCACCACCGGCACCGCGCGAGCGGCCGCCGTCCCCTCCCTCCCCTGGCCTTCTCCCGCATCGACTCCGTACGTCGCCGCCAGGGTCACGGCGGCCGCGGCGGCGAGGATACCGGGCGCCAGCAGCGGGTCCCTGCCCGTGAGGCCGGAGCGAACCAACGTCCAGCGCGCGGCGTGCGGGTGTGTCTCGCGGGCAAACTCGTAGTTGCCCTCGAAGTGCTCCCAGGCCCCGAGCAGGCTGCCGGCGGCGATCACCGCCATGCATAAGCGGAGCGCCAGCAGCGCGCGGCGGCCCGGTCGGCGCCGGGTCCACCACAGCATGAGCAATCCCGACGCGCACAGGACAAACGGCACAAACTGCATCGGACTGTCGGTATGGCCGGCCAGCAGCAGTTCCGCCACTGTGCCGGCGAACAACGCCGCCGCCAGCCAGCGCAGGAACGTGCGCAACCGCTGCAAAAGGACGTGCTCGTTCATGGCGTCACCAGGTAGGCACGGGCGGCGGCCGCCTGCTCCGGCGAGACGTACTGGGCAAACCGGGCCAAGAAGTCCTGGGTCGTGGCGTAGGGCCGGCCGGCGATGAGTTGGGCGGCGATGGCGGCGTCCACCCCGGGGAGCTGGCGCAGGGTCTCGACGTCTGCCTCGTTCGGGTCAACGGGAACGAAGACGTACTTCTCGTACTCGGCCACCTGCTCCTGGGAGACGTACTTGCCGATCTCCCGCCGGAACTGCAGGATGCTGCGGTATGGCCGGTACTCCATGAACTCCCGCACCATCCGGTCGCCCACGTTGGGGATGGTGAGGAGCTGTTCGCGTGTGGCGGTGTTCAAGTTCAGCTTGGCGGACTGAACGGCCGCCGTCCCGGAACCGGTGCCGGCGTTCGAGGCGCCCACGTCCGCTCCCGCCGCGCCGGTGGCCGCGGCCGGGCTGTCGCCGGTCGTTCCAGGTCCTGAGGAGCCTGAGCGGGCGGACCCCTGACAAGCTGTAGCCGTCAGCAGCGCGAGGACGGCAAGCGCCGCGATCAGGCGTCGGTGCACGGTGCAGCCTCCAAAGCCTCAGGCAATCGGGGATGGGCCAGCCCCGAGCCGGCATCCCCGGCTCGACCTGCGTCCACCTCACAGGCTATGGAAGGGGCAACGGCGCAGGGGTT
The DNA here is from genome assembly GCA_042408665.1 of Dehalococcoidia bacterium. Lineage (GTDB taxonomy): Bacteria > Chloroflexota > Dehalococcoidia > CAUJGQ01 > CAUJGQ01 > CAUJGQ01. Next base: position 452 of record JBHOQW010000221.1, on the reverse strand, counting down.
AAGGCGCCGTTAAGGGGGTAGAGACACGCGCCGCGGGTAGAGGGAAGGGCCGCGGTTCCTCCCGGGTGGAGACCCACCGACCTCAGGCCGGTCGCGCCGAGGTCTCCACGTGCTCATCGCACCGGTAGCCAACGTGTGGCACGGTCACGATCTGGATACCGCGCGCGCCGGCCAGTTTGTGCCGCAGGCGTGCCACGTGGACATCGATTGCCCGTTCGCGCGTCAGCAGACCTCTTCCAGAGCCGCGCGCCGAGACGAGGAAGCGGAGGACCTCTCGGCGCGACACGACGCGCCCCTTATGCCGACAGAGGTAGTACAACACCTCGAACTCGGCGTAGGTCAGATCCACCCGTTGGCCACGTACGTGTACCGCCCAGGCGCGCCGGTCCAGCGTGACGTCGCCACAGCGCAGCACGGGCGGCCCTTCGGCCGCAGGTTGTTCGTCGACCAGT
>JBHOQW010000220.1:0-1045 GCA_042408665.1 Dehalococcoidia bacterium | reverse complement strand
GGCGCCGGGACGGATAACCGATCCACCCCGTAGGACCGGGTTGCACCGACGCTCTGGTCCACGCTGTAACGTGTTCGGGACGCAGCGGAGCGTCCACCCCTCGTGGTAGAAGCAGCACCGCGTGGCCGGCGCCGGTTCGGTCATTAGAGGGTAGTGCGCGAGGAACCGGTGGATGAAAACCGGTCGCAGTCCTCAGCCGGCCGCCGTTCCTGACTCTTGACCTTCGAGCGACTCCAAGGTGTACCGTACCGAGCATGGAAGGATACCTGACCATCGGGCGGCTAGCAGCGGAGACGGGCCTGTCCACCGACACCATCCGGTACTACGAGGCGATCGGCCTGCTCCCCGCCCCGGCGCGGAGTGCGACGGGCTACCGGCTCTATCCACGCGCGGAGGTCCGCCGGCTGCGGCTGATCAAGCGGGCCAAGTTGCTCGGACTCCCGCTTGGCGAGATCCGGAACCTGGTCGAGCAGGCATACACCGGCTCGTGTGCCCACCTTCGGCAGGAACTGATGCACCGGATTCCGAACCAGATCGCCGAAATCGAGCGCCGCTTTGCGGAGCTGCGGGCACTCCAGGACGAGCTCGAGGCGCTGCGCGCTCACCTGGCCAGCCTCGATGCGAGGACGCTCGATCAGCCGGTCGCCGAGTGTGAGCATTGCCCGTGCATCACGGGCGCGGAACGGAGGTGAACATCATGCCAGCAACCGCGAAGAGCACCCCGGAGGCGATCATCCTGTTGCGTCCGGTGAAGCGGGACTCGAAGGACGGCCAGGACTGTGGCTGTGGCTGCGGCTGCGGCTGTGAGGGCGCATGTTCCTGTGGCTGTGGCTGCAGCCGCTGACCCTGTCTGAGCTCCCGGGCGCGTTCGCCGGGCACCGCTTTCGTGCCGTGTCGAGCCGTCTGGTCAAACCATGGGGGCCGTCGCGGCACCGGGGACGTGTGGGGCGGTACCTGTCTCGCGTACCGCCCCTTCCCGTGAGACGGCACCCATCCCGCACGGCTTGGGCCTCGGGTGATGGCAACGTTCCACGACCCGCGATTG
>JBHOQW010000219.1:0-6791 GCA_042408665.1 Dehalococcoidia bacterium | reverse complement strand
CCCTCCAGCCACAGCGCCACCTTACACAGGTCCACCGCCAACGGGTTTTTGTCCACGGCGTACAGGCACTGGCGGATCACGTCGCGCAGGGCGGCGCGGTAGACCTCCGGCGGCGGCTCCGCCTCCCCCGAGCGCACCTTTGCCAGCTCGCGGGCGATGCGTCGCGCCACCGCCAGCAGGAAATGCCCGGAGCCGGCGGCCGGGTCGCACACGCGCAGGTCCAGCAAGGCGCGTTCTTTGTCCTCCCGGGTCTTCGCCGCCTTCAGCCGCTCCTCCATGACCGGCACGAGGGCGCTCTGGATCAGCTCGTGCACGAGGTCGGGCGGCGTGTAGTAGGAGCCGGTGGTCTTGCGGTCGCTGCCGGGAACCAGTTCGAAGTGGGGCGCAGGAGCGAGCGTGACCTGCGGGTGGTAGTCGAGCAGGCTCTCGTACACCGAGCCGAGCTCCTCCACGTCCAGGGCGGCGTAGTTGACGCGGCGGCGCACGCCGCTCCGCCGCACCCGTCCCCGACCCCTGCCCTCGCCCTCGCCCGTGTCCTCGAAGGTGGAAAGGTGGTATAGGGCGCGCAGCAGCGCGGCGTTGTCGCACCCGGCCCCTTCCAGGTCGGGGCAGCCCTCCGGCCCGAATAGCTCCCCGTCCAGGGGCCGCAGACCGAGGGCGGCGGCCGCGGCCGCGTCGCGGAACAGGCGAAACGTCTGCAGCAGCCCCTGCCACAGGTCGGAGAAGCGGTTCTCGGCCGCACGCCGTTCGCAGCGGTCGCGGAGCTGGGAAACGCTGTAGTAGCGCAGGTAGACCTCGTGCCCCGCCGCCGGGCCCGCGTCCGGCGGGAAGAGGAGCCGTCGTTCCTCCACCACCATCAGGAACAGCAGGCGGTAGACCAGGCGCAGGAGCTGGCGGTAGTAGCCGGCCGCCTCCAGCCGCCCGCTCGCCAAAGCCCGCCGCAGCTCGCCGCTGTCGGGGTGGTCAAGGAACGCCTGCCCGGGCGTGCGCAGCGCCTGTTCCACCCCCTCTCGCAGCCGTTCGCGCACGCGGCCGCCCTGGTCGATGCCGCACTGGTAGTACCGCTCGAGCATGCAGTGCGGCGCATCGGCACTGCCCGTTGGAAAGCGGGAGCGGTGCAACAGGCGGTAGAGCAGCACGAACTCGCTGTACAGGTTGCCCTCCACCAGCGCCCGCAGGTCGAACTCCAGGTACGTCGGCCGGGCGAGGCGGGAGGTATCGCGCAGCAGGCGCAGCCGCTCGCCGTTGGTGACGATGCCCCAGAGGGCGTCGGTGCGGTTGAGGTACTCCTGCACCAGGGCGTGCGGGCTGCGGCAGCCGCCCTCACGCCGGTCCAGCGGCTGCTCAACGGAGACGATGTGCACGGGCGGGGCGTCGGGGTCCTCGCCCGCGCGGTGGGAGATGGCGTAGCGCTCGTTGCCCGCCACCGCGGCGCTGGGCTGAAACACGAGGCGGAAGCCCAGGCGCTCCAGGAGGGGCAGGACCCAGGCGTCGCGGGTGATGGTCGTGATGCTCTCGCGCGAGTGGATGAGGCGGTGCTGAAAGACGTCCCAGAAGGCGCGCGCGTCGGAGAACGCGCCCTGGATCTCGTCGGACAGGCGCTGGCCGCCGCCGAGGCCAAAATCCTCCGGGCGCTGGCCCTCCACCACGCCCTCGGCGATCTGCTCCAAAAGGTCGGCGGGAAACAGCCCGCCCTCGACGATCACCGCCGTGTACGCCATCAGCGGCCTCCTCGCGCCTTACCCGGTACGAGCACGTAGCAACCGAGGATATCCGGCGGCGTGCGCGGCACCACGGTCAGCTTCCTGGCCTTGACCAGCTTCCGCACGCGCTCGTGCGACTCGGTCAGCGCCCGCACTCGCGCCGCCACCACCGGCGCGTACCAGTCCGGCTGCCCCTGCACGAAGTCGAGCGCCCAGCGCACCTGCTCCTGCCGCTCGGTGGGCGGGAGGTTGGCGACCGGACGGGCGCGGTCGAGGAGCTCGATGCCGGCCTGGTGGAGGGGCTCCAGCCAGGCCAGGCGGCCGTCGCGCCGCTCGAAGGCGGCGAGCACTACCTCCTCGGCGAACTCGTCCACCTGCTCGTGCAGGAGGTAGCGCAGCCGCAGGAGGAGCAGGCCGGTGCGCACCGTGACGGCGTCCGTGGCCATCGCCCCCGCGCGGGTGAACTGCGGGTGCCTTTCCGGCCGGAGCGCCGCGCCCAGGACGGCGTCGGCGAAGGCGGCCACCACCGGGTGCGTCCGCCCGAGAACGTGCACCGCCGGGTCCAGCACCCGGTCGAACGCCACCCGGAGCGGGACAGCGCCGTAGCCGCGGGCGGCGAGCGTGTCCTTGAGCGCACAGGGCATCAGCTCGTAGACGCCGGCCGGCTTGACTTGCTGGAGCCGACCACCGAAGCGTTGCGCCGCGTTGTCCAGGAAGCGTTGCACGGTCGCGGCGTCGCCGAGCACGGGATCTGCCGCCTCCAGCTCCCGCGCCACCTCGTCCGGCTTGATGCCCTGCTGGGCGAAGTAGGCGCGCTGCTGCCGCTCCCGCTCCGCCGCCGCGTCCCAGGTGGCATGGATGCGGCTCACCGCCGGGTCGGTGAACGCCAGCTCAAGCTGCTGCCCCTGCGCACTCGAGGCGGCACCGCCGCGCAGCAGCACGCTGTCCACCACCACCTGTACCACCTGCTCGCTGTCGGCCGGCACGGGCACGGCCACGCCGAGGGTGCGGTGGATGAGCCGCGCCTTGCGGATAAGCACGTCGCGCACCACGAGGTCCACGGGGTTGTCCGCCCCGTAGAGGAGAACGGCCTTGACCACCGGTTTGCTCTGGCCGAAGCGGTCCACGCGGCCTTCGCGCTGCTCCAACCGGTTCGGGTTCCACGGCAGGTCGTAGTGTAGGACGGCGTCGAAGTGCTCTTGCAGGTTAATGCCTTCCGACAGGCAGTCGGTGGCCACCAGCACCCGCACCGGCTCGCGTACCAGCTCCTCGACCTTCGCCCGTCGCTCCTCATCACCGATCTCGCCCGTCACCGCCGTCACACGCAGGTTCTCCACGTCGGACAAGAGCCGCGGCAGCTGGGTCTCCAGGTACTTCGCCGTGGCGATGAAGCGGCAGAACACGATCGGCCGGAAGCCGTCGTTGAGAAGCTCTCGGAGCACGCGCGCCGCCTCCGCGAGCTTCGCGTCGTCTTGGCTGCCCGCCAGCGCTCGTGCCCGCCTGAGGAAGTCGCCCAGCTTTCGCCGCTCGCTCGCGGACAGCAGCGGCTCGGCGTCTTCCACCGGCGCGGTGGGCACGTAATCACCGGCGCTCTCGTCGTCGAGCGGGTCGAGGACCTGCGGGCGGTAGCGGGCGTCCACATCCTCGTCGGCCTCGTCCGCTGGCGTGACGTCCGACAGGTCGGCCAGCCCCTGGCGCTTGGCCCGCTCGCTGAGCACGGCGATCGCCGCGTCCGGGCTGGAGAGCACACAGCGGAGGAGGGCGATCGCCGCCTAGTGGCGCACCCGCTGTTGCTGCGTGCGCAGGCCGGAGGCCGCGCGCACCGTCTCGCGGCAGTAGGCGAGCACATCCTGGAACAGGTCGTGATAGGGCGTCGAGAGTCGGTACGTGCGCTCCTCGGAGTCGCGCTTGGGGAAGGGCGTCTCGGTCCCCAGCCACCGCACGAGGTCGGCCCGGCGGCGCTGGACGACGTGCGGCACGAGCAAGCGCCGGTCCAACGCAGGCGGCGGCGTCTGGCCGTCCGTGTCGAACCGCCGGTCGAGCAGGCCTAGCAGCGAGCGGAAGCTTTCCTCGATGCCGCTGTGCGGTGTCGCGGTGACGAGGACGAGGTGGCGGTCCGGGTCGTCCGCCAACGCCCGGAGCAGCTCGTACCGCTGCTGCTGGGGTCGCACGCTCGTAGTCCCGGGGCGGGTGGCGATGTGCGCCTCATCCACAATCACCAGGTCCGGCGCGTTGTCCAGGAAGTGGCCGCGGTTGCGCTCGCTCTTGACGAAGTCGATGGAGAGGATGAGGTGGCGGTAGTACTGGTAGATGCTCAGGTTCGGGCGGGGAAGGTCGCGCTCCAGGCGGGCGATGCGCGCGGGCTGGATCACCGCCGCCTCGATGCCGAACTTCTCCCGCAGTTCTACCTCCCACTGGTCGCACAGGTGCGCCGGGCAGAGGACGGCCAGCCGCCGCGCCAACCCTCGGTCGAGCAGCTCGCGCGCCACCATCGCCGCTTCGATCGTCTTGCCCACGCCGACGTCGTCCGCGATGAGCAGCCGCACCGGGTCGAGTCGCAGCGCCATGATCAGGGGCACGAACTGGTACGGGCGGGGCGTGACGGCGATGCGGCTGAGGGAGCGGAAAGGGGCCGCGCCGCTGCGAAGGTTGAGGCGGGCGGCGTCGAGCAGCAGCTGTGCCCCGACGGCATCCCCCGCCTGCGCCGGGTCGGGTGGCGGAAAGGTGCTGGGGACGATCTCCCGCCCTTCGAGGGGCAGGAAGACACCGATGCTCTCGTCGTCGCTGCCGGTCAGCGGGCGGAGCCGCACGACGTCCGGTTCTTGGGCGGGGAGGACCACCCAGTCCCGCCCGCGGGCGCGCACGAGCGACCCGATCGGGGGCGGGACGACGGGGCTTGCGGGGCCTGCGGTCACCCTCTCCCTCGCGTGGCGCGGTGCTCCCGGCCCGAACCGGCCCGGCGGCGGCCCGAACGGCGTGATGCGGTGGAGAAGGAGCACTGCGCCGCGGGTCGACGGCCGGAACCGCCCACACGTGCAGGGCATGCGCGCTTCTGGATGCGCGCCGGTGCCCGGCAGATACGAGGGGCCGTCGCCCCTCGCGTCGCCGGGCCGCGAAAGCTGCCCACCGCACGTCCGCCGGTCGGCGCGGTGAGCCGGTCCGGGCGGTGCCCAAGGCTAGCAAACCGTGCCCCTGCCGTCAACGGTTCGACCGCACACAAACCTGTCGATGTGGTCGGATTTCGGTGCACGATGGCCTGTACGCGCCCTGTCCGCCGGGTGCTTGGCTTCTAGGCACCTGTCGTCCCCTGCAGGGCGGCGACTGCGCCGGTTGGCCCTCGGTTTCGTGTTGTTTACCGCGCGAGACTCCCCTGGTTTCGATATCACATGACTCCCCCGGCTGAACGCCTATATAGGCGTGCAGGAAGGGTCACCGACCCGGCGCGGTGACGGTGGAGGGTGAGGTCATGTCTATCCCCCACCTTGACGCATGCCCGTCGCGATGGGCAGAATGCGCTGCCCACCTCAGGACGGGAGACGGTCACAGCGGCCGTCGGGGTACGGAGGATGTCGGGCGGGGAGAGGTGTCTGGCCTTTTTGACCCCTGTTTGACCCCTTTCTGACCCCCGCGCGCCGGTGCCGCAGCGTGCTCACAGCAGTGGTGAGTAACGGCGGATCAGTGAGCGGGCCGATGGTGGTGGAGCAGCAAGTCGCGCATGGCGGGGCAATGACAGGCCGGCATGGCAGTGGGTCGACAATGAGGCCGGTGGAGCACCCTCAAGGTCTCGTAAAAGCGCTGGTGCTCACCGATGGTCACTCCGGCACCTCCCGCGCCGCCTCATCGGCCGGGTCGGGCGAAAGCCAAAGCGCGCCGCTCTTGCCGCCGGACTTGGCCACCAGCCGCACCGCCTCTAGGCGCATCCCCCGGTCCACCGCCTTGCACATATCGTAGACCGTCAGGCCGGCCACGACCACGGCGGTGAGTGCCTCCATCTCCACGCCGGTGACGCCGGTGGTGCGCACCTCGGCCTCGATCTCGATGGCCGAGGAGACCTCATCCGGCTGTAAGCGTACGTCTACCTTGGTGAGGAGCAGGGGATGACAGAGGGGGATCAGCTCGTGCGTGCGCTTGGCCGCCATGATGCCGGCGATCTGGGCAGTGGTGAGCACGTTCCCCTTGGCCACGGCGCCGCGCAGGATGAGGTCCAGGGTCTCCGGGCGCATGGTGACCCGCCCGCGTGCCACCGCGCGGCGGCTGGTTACGCCCTTCTCCGTCACGTCCACCATGCGGACGTGGCCGCTCTCGTCTAGGTGCGTGAGGCGCTGCTCCATGGTGCTCGTCTCGCTCGCGGGGCGCGCGGGTACGGCTCAGCCGCCAATGTACGACATCTCGATCTTGCGCTGTGGCGTGGTGGCCTGGAAGCGGATCTCTGAGTAGCGGTCGGCGCGCCCCCGCCAGATCTCCACGATGCGATCCGCGATCGCGTCATCGCTGGCACCGCCGCGCAGCAGGGCGCGCAGATCGTGCCCTTTGCCGGTAAACAGGCAGGTGTAGAGCTGTCCTTCGGCGGAGAGGCGGGCGCGCGTGCAGGTGCGACAGAAGGCGCGTGTGACGGAGGCGATGATGCCGATCTCGCCCGCGCCGTCCTTATAGCGGTAGCGTTCGGCCACCTCACCGAAGTAGCCCGGCTCCACCGGCTCCAACGGCCAGACGGCGTTGATGGTGGCCAGGATCTCCGCTGCGGGGACCACGTCGTCCATGCGCCAGCCGTTGCTGTTGCCCACGTCCATGAACTCAATGAAGCGCAGGATGTGGCCGGTGCCGCGGAAGTGGGCCGCCATCGGCAGGATGCTGTCCTCGTTCAGGCCGCGCTTGACGACCATGTCGATCTTGACGGGCGTCAGCCCGGCAGCGGCGGCGTTGTCGATGGCGGCCAGAACGCGGGAAGCGGGCACGCCGGCGTCGTTCATGCGCATGAACACGGCGTCGTCGAGCGAGTCCAGGCTGATGGTGATGCGCCGCAGCCCCGCCGCCTTGAGCGCGCGCGCCTTGGCCGGGGTGAGCAATGAGCCGTTGGTGGTGAGCGTC
>JBHOQW010000218.1:0-3125 GCA_042408665.1 Dehalococcoidia bacterium | reverse complement strand
GACGCTCTCCGGCGTGGGGCTGCTGGCGGCGGGCACGATCTTCCTGGCCGTGCAGGAGACGCTGCACGGGGCGAGCACGGGGCCTCAGCCCGCCGGTGAGCGCTGAGCAATGAGTACTGACTCTGACGAGGGCGAGGGGGGTCTGACGTTAGCAGATGCGGAGACGGGCCCTCACCCCCCTGCCCCCCTCTCCCTCTGACGAGGGCGAGGGGGGTCTGACGTGGGCAACGGGGCTTCGCGCACGAGCAACTCCCCTCTCCCGCTCGGCGGGAGAGGGGTCGGGGGTGAGGGCCCGGCAGTCTGACGCCGGCAGAGCGGTTTTGCCAACGCGCAACTCCCCGCTCCCGCTCGGCGGGAGAGGGGTGGCCGAGCGCAGCGAGGCCGGGGTGAGGGCCTGCCTAGCCGGGGGTGAGGGCCAGCTCCCCTCTCCCGCCTGCGGGAGAGGGGTGGCCGCAGGCCGGGGTGAGGGCCCGTCCGGCCGGTTCGCCCGGGCGCGTCCCCCTGCTACTATGAGACGCAGCGAGGTGCATGATGACGGATATCCCCGGCGACCTGAAGTACTCCAAGGAGCACGAGTGGGTGCGGGTGGAGGACGACGGCATCGCCGTGATCGGCATCACCGATTACGCCCAGGATATGCTGGGCGATATCGTGTACCTGGACCTGCCCGCGGCAGGCACCACCGTGCAGCAGTTCGCCAAGATGGGGGAGATCGAGTCCGTCAAGTCGGTCTCCGACCTGTTCTCGCCCGTGTCCGGCGAGGTGATCTCGCGTAACGAGGCGGCGATCGAGCACCCGGAGATCGTCAACACCTCACCCTACGGCGAGGGGTGGCTGGTGCGGGTGCGCATGCGCGACCCCGCCGAGCTGAACAACCTGCTCACGGCGGAGGACTATGCAGCCCACATCGAGCGAGAGGCGGCAACCGGCTGAGGCGCCGGTTGCCCGGCCAGACGCGGTCAACCCCTACATCGCCCTCACGGAGGCGGACCGGGCGGCGATGCTCGCCACCGTCGGCGTGCGCTCGGTGGAGGAGCTGTTCGCCGACATCCCGGCCGCCTACCGCGACCCGGCGATCGATCTCCCTCCGCCGCTGCCGGAGGCGGAGCTGGTGCGGGAGCTGAGCGCCCTGGCGGACGCCAACCGTCCGGCCGGCGCCATGCCGTGCTTTCTGGGCGGCGGGGCGCGCAAGCATTTTGTGCCCGCCGTGGTGGGGCACATCACCGGGCGGAGCGAGTTCTCCACGGCCTACACGCCCTACCAGCCGGAGATCGCCCAGGGCACGCTGCAGACGGCGTTCGAGTTTCAGTCCATGGTGTGCGAGCTGTCCGGCATGGACGTGGCCAACGCCGGCATGTACGACGGCGCCTCCGCCCTGGCCGAGGCTTGCCTGATGGCCGCCCGCGTCACCGGCCGGCACCGGGTGGCGCTGCTGGACACGGTGCACCCGCACGCCGTGCAGGTGGTGCGCACCTACTGCGCCGGGCCGGACATCGGCGTGGACGTGGTGGCGGACGGGGCGGCGGTCACGGAGGCGCACGCCTGTTTGGCCGTCCAGCAGCCGAACTTCTTCGGCGAGCTGGAGGAGGTGCACGCGCTGGGCGCGGCGGCGCACGCGCGCGGCGCCCTGTACGTGGTGAGCGCCGATCCGCTTTCCCTGGGGCTGCTGGCCCCGCCCGGCTCCTACGGCGCCGATATCTACGTGGGCGACGGGCAGCCGCTGGGGGTGGGGCTCAACTTCGGCGGCCCATCGGTGGGGCTGTTTGCCTGCCGGGCGCAATTCATCCGGCAGATGCCGGGCCGCATCGTGGGCCGGACGCGGGACACGAAGGGGCGCACCGGGTACGTGCTCACCCTGCAGACGCGGGAGCAGCATATCCGTCGCGAGCGCGCCACCTCGAACATTTGCACCAGCCAGCAGCTCGTGGCGCTGGCGGTGACCGTCTATCTGGCCGCGGTGGGGCCGCGCGGGCTGCGCCACATCGCCGAGCTGTGTTACCACAAGGCGCACTACCTGGCAGGGGAGATCGCCAAGCTGCCGGGCTGGCGGGTGGGTCGGGACGGGGCGGCGGGGGGACGGCCGTTCTTCAACGAGTTCGTGGTGCGGGGGCCGCGACCGCCGGCGGAGGTGAACGCGCGGCTGCTGGAGCAGGGTATCCTGGGCGGGCTGGACGTGAGCGCGTGGACGCCAAACGGGCTGCTGCTGGCGGTGACCGAGCTGAACACGCGCGCGGAGCTGGACGCGCTGGTGGCAGCCCTGCGCGCCCTGTGAGGCGAGAGCAGGGAGCAGGCCCTCACCCCCAGCTAGACTGGCCCTCACCCCCAGCTAGGCAGGCCCTCACCCCGGCCAGACGGGCCCTCACCCCCGACCCCTCTCCCGCACGCGGGAGAGGGGAGCATGCGTGCGCCAAGCCGCTTCGCCAGCGTCAGACCCCCCTCGCCCTCGTCAGAGGGAGAGGGGGGCAGGGGGGTGAGGGCCTGACAAGACTGGCCCTCACCCCGGCCTCGCTGCGCTCGGCCACCCCTCTCCCGCACGCGGGAGAGGGGAGCAGGCGTGCGCGAAGCCGTTTCGCCAGCGTCAGACTGCCGGGCCCTCACCCCCGACCCCTCTCCCGCCGAGCGGGAGCGGGGAGTTGCTCGTGCGCGAAGCCCCGTTGCCCACGTCAGACCCCCCTCGCCCTCGTCAGAGGGAGAGGGGGGCGAGGGGGGTGAGGGCCCGTCTCCGCATCTGCCAGCGCCAGACTGCCTGGCCCTCACCCCCGACCCCTCTCCCGCCGAGCGGGAGAGGGGCGTGAATCGTTGGCGAAGCCGCTTCGCCGGCGTCAGACCCCCCTCGCCCTCGTCAGAGGGAGAGGGGGGCGAGGGGGGTGAGGGCCCGTTCCCAGGACCGGCACTCGCCCGTCTGCCCGCCGGGGCCGCCCAAAGGCTGAGGGGCGGCCCCCCATGACGAGGGCCGCCCCCTGGACTCACCGCGCTCGGGTTGAGGAGGCGCCTAGCGGGCGCGCCGCCGTAGGGCGACGCCACCCAGGCCGGCCGCCGCCAGGGCCGCCGCCAGGGCCAGCGCCAGGCCGTTCACGCCCGCCTCCTCAGCCGTGCCCGCGCCCGTGCGAGGCAGGGCCGGCGCC
>JBHOQW010000216.1:0-41944 GCA_042408665.1 Dehalococcoidia bacterium | reverse complement strand
GGCCTCACCCCCCTGGTGCAGCTCACCTGCCGCGACCGCAACCGCATCGCCCTGCAATCGGACATCCTGGGCGCGGCGGCGGTGGGCGCGGCCGGCATCGTGTGCATGACGGGCGACCCGCCCGGCACCGGCAACCACCCTGACGCCAAGACGGTGTTCGACCTCACCAGCATCGAGCTGATGCGGGTGGTGCGCGGCCTGCGCGAGGGCCACTTCATGTCCGGCGACCCGGTGCGGACTGCCCCGGACCTGCTGGTGGGCGGGGTGGAGAACCCGGCCGAGGGCGAGCGTTCCATCGGCCGCCTGGCCGCCAAGGTTGAGGCCGGTGCGGAGCTGATCCAAACCCAAATCACCTTCGACGTGGAGGCGTTTGCGCGCTGGATGGAGCAAGTGCGGGCCGCCGGCCTGCACGAGCGGGTCCACATCCTGGCCGGCATCGCCCCGGTGCGTCGGCCAAGCATCGCCCGCTACCTGCACGAGCACGTCCCCGGCATTACCATCCCGGCGCACACGCTGGCCCGCCTGGAGTCCGCCCCCGACCCGGAGGCCGAAGGGGTGCGCGTGGCGGCCGAGGTGATCGAGGCGGTGCGCGCCATCCCCGGCGTAGCCGGCGTGCACCTCATGACCTTCGGCTGGGTGGAGGGGGTGGCGCGCATCGTGGAGGCCGCCGGCCTGGAGCGCGCCCCTGCCCCGGGGGCCGATGAAACCCCGCGCAGGCCAAGCCCGTGACCGGAGCCCTATCGGTCCCCTCTCCGACGCCAAACGCGGGGGAGCCGCTTCGCCAGCCTGCCGGGTAAGAACGCAGGGCACACCACACCGGCATACAGGTTGTATTCCTCGGCCCTCTCCTCCGGGCCGGCCCTCACCCCCGGCCCCGGGCTCGTCCCGGCGGGCTAGCCAGGGTGAGGGTGGGTAAGGACTGCACCCCGATGGCTATCATCCGATTTGTTCCGCCAGCGGTGTGCGGGCACGGCTCTTTGTGCCCCGGCCAGCCGGCGACGCCTCGCGCGTGCGCAGGTCCACGCCGCGCAGCGCGGGCGGCCGCCACAGCACCGTGTCCTTAGGGTCGTGTTCGCGCAGATGGTGCAAGGCAGCATCGCGGCTGCTCGTGGCGTAGCAGTAGGTGCAGCCGAACGCGCAGGTGTCGTAGGCGCCGATGTCCACCGACTCCACGCAGCCGCATTCGGCACGCGTGGGCGCGCGTTTGAGGTGCAGGTCGGCATCGCCACGCAGCAGCCGCACCGTGTCCAGGTCGACACAATGCGAGGCGGCCACACCCTCCTCCACCAGGTGCGCCTCGCAGCAGGCGTACAGGGTGATGCCGCGTCCGACGGCGATGGCGCGCAGGCCGCGCACCAGCTCCTGCTGCTCGGCGACGTCCGGCTCCCGGAAGCAGACGCCGTGCGCCTGCGTCACGCGCGCCAAGTTGCGTTTCGTTTTGCCGTAGGTGTCCACGAAGGAGAAGTAGCAGCGCCGGGTGGCGCCCGCCAGCGCGCGGCTCAGCTCGTCGAAGCGCTGCAGGTGATACTCACACGGGGTGCGATCACTGAGCACGATCGGGTCGTAGCGCCAGTGCACGAACTCCGGCGAGACCAGCTCGGCCACGCGGTGGAAGGTCTCAACGGCCGCCGCAAGCGGCGGGTTGTTCGTTTCGATCTCGCGCGGGTACCCGTTGATCGTGAAGTGAAAATAGTAGAAGTAGCCCTCCTCCCGCAGCCGGCGCAGGTGCGGCAGCAGCGGCCGCGGGTTGCGCGTCCAGAAGACGATCGCCAGCACGTCCGCCGGCCGCAGCGAGACACGGGACACCTGGCCGCTGAACGGGTTCAGCCAGTGGCAGAAGCCCTCGCGCAGGCGATTGAGCAGCCAAGGGCTGTAAAAGGCCGGAATATCCGTCCGACGACTGGCGCTGATGATCCGCGCCGGCATCGGCCGCCTCCCGTGCGCGTCGCTTATTGGTTGGTGCGGCCGGTCGCGATGCCGCCCGCCGTCGGCCGGCATCTCATCTCCGTGGCCTGCCCGATGGACCAGTCAAGCGTTCGGCACGTCATTATACCCCACCATCACGCCGCGGAAAGTGGCAGGCAGGTGCAGATCACGCTCGGCGGGTGAGCGCGGCCAGCACGCCGTTGAGCACCACCGCGTTGCGGTGCAGGAAGCAGTCTTGGTCGCTGTTCAGGTGGCGGTTGGAGACGTAGGCCACAGTCACGCCGTCCGCTGGGCTCACCGCCAGCATGCAGCCGGAGGCGCCGGCGTGGCCGAAGCTGCCAGGCGGGAAGAGGTCGCCGAAGAATCCCTCCGGGTCGGTGGCGCCGCGCACCATGAATCCCAGCCCCCACCCCATCGGCGCCTCCTCGTCCCGGTCCAGCACACCACCCACCAGCCGGCCCCCGGTCTGGTCGGTGGTCATGGCGCGTACAGTGGCTTCAGAGAGGATACGGCGCGGCCCGCCCGGCGCGAACAGGAGGCCGAAGCGCAGCAGGTCGCGCAGGCTGGCCACCACACCGAAGGCCGGGTGCGCCAGGGCTAAGGCGTAGGGGGAGTTGTACATCGCCCCGGCGCTGCCTTCCGCTGGGACGCCACGCACACGCGCCACACGCGGGTAGAGCCCCGGTGGCGGCGGGAGAAAGGTCTCCGCCAGCTCGCCCGGCGCCAGCACCAGGTCCCGTAGGAGCTCCGGGAACGGCCGCCCCGCGACCGTGGCGGCCACGCGGGCGGCCAGGGCGATGCCGTAATCGCTGTAGCCGATGCGCGTGCCCGGCAGAAACTGAAGGGGATGGTCGTACGCCTCGTCCACGATGGCGTCCAGCGGCGTCTGCCGGCGCAACAGCTCCTCCATGCGCGGCGATTCGTAGATCAGGCCGGAGGTGTGGGTGAGGAGGTGCCAGACGGTGACCTCATCCCGCCCGCCACCGCGGAAGCGCGGCAGCAGGGTGCACACGCGCGTGCCGAGCGTGAGCGCACCCCGCTCGACGAGGGCCATGACGACGGCGGCGGTGTAAACCTTGGAGATGGAGGCCAGCGGCCACAGCACCGCCGGGCCGGCGGGGAGGCCCGGCGCCGCTTGGCCGCCGTACCACTCGAACACCGGCGCGCCGTCCACGGCCACGGCCAAGCCCGCGCCGTCGATCTCACCGGCCTGGATGAAGCGGGCGATGCGCTCCGTCACGGGCAGGAGCCGCTCGTCCGCCTGTACCTCGGTCGTCATCCCCGGCGTCCGCGAGCGAGGTCGCTCGACATTCAGCGTACCAGGGTTGGATGCCGCGCGCGGTCTCCACCGCCCGGCACCCGGCGCTGTTATCCTTGGGCAGGGGGTGGTCCGATGTTGGAGCGGTTTTCGCTGGCCGGGCGGGCGGCGATCGTTACCGGCGCCGGCCGCGGGCTGGGACGGGCGATGGCGCTGGCGCTGGCACGGGCCGGGGCCGATGTGGTGTGCGCGGCGCGCACGCGGGAGCAGATCGAGGCCACGGCGGCGGAAGTGCGCGCGTTGGGCCGCCGCGCCCTGGCCGTGCCCACGGACGTGCGCCGCTCGGCGGAGGTAGACGCGCTGGTCGGCCGCTGCATGGAGGCGTTCGGGCGGGTGGACATCATGCTCGCCAACGCGGGCGGTGGCGGGGCCGCCGCCGGCAAACGCCCGCACGAGGCCACCGACGCGGACTGGCAGGACACGCTGGACCTCAACCTTTCCAGCGTCTTCTACTGCGCCCGCGCCGTGCTGCCGCATATGCTGGCCCGGGGCGGCGGGGTGATCATCACGGTGGCCTCCGGCACCGGCCTGCGCGGCTACGCGCCCCTCTGGGCCTACGGCGCCGCCAAGGCGGGCGTGATGGGGCTGACACGGGCGCTGGCCCTCGCCTACGCCCGCGACAACATCCGCGTGAACTGCATCGTGCCGGGATTCGTGGCCCAGCGGCCGCCGGCCACACCCGAAGAGGAGGCGCGGCTAGCGGAGCGGGGCCGCTTCGTGCCGGTCGGGCGCATCGGCCGAGCCGAGGAGTTGGGGCCGCTGGCCGTGTTCCTGGCCTCGGACGCCTCCCGCTACATCACCGGCGAGTGCTTCGTGATCGACGGCGGTGGGCTGGCCGGCGGCGCGGCGCCCCTGGGCTGGACACCACAGGGCGGCTGAGAGCCCTGACAAAGCCCGATGGCCCGCGCGCCCCGGTGGGTCTACGCCGAGCGGACTGAGCAGGGAGGCCAGCGGACGCCGCGGTCGTGACGGGTGCGGGGGCGGCGCACCGGCGCCACCAGCCGCTGCCATTCCGCAGCGGTGTTCTGGGGCGGACGCGGCAGCGGGATCACCACCCGCGGGCTCGGGTTCACAAGGTGCGGGACCGGCGCACGAGGCAGCAGCGGATCGACCATCAGCCCTCCTTCACACGCCCGGCTCCACGGCGACGGGCGCCGTCCGCCGCTCGCGCAGCAGCGCCGCCACGCGGTCCAGGATGCGCATGGCGACGTCGTACTTGGGCAACAAAGGCAGCGACTCGACGTTGCCGGCGGCGTCGATCAGGGTGACGAGGTTGGTATCGGTGCCGAAGCCGGCGCCGGGTGCGGTAACGTCGTTGGCGGCCACGAGGTGCACGCCCTTGCGCAGGAGCTTCTCGCGGGCGTACTCCACCACCCGCTGCGTCTCCGCGGCAAAGGCCACGCGCACCAGGTCCAGGCCGGCCTGCTGCACGGCGCGCAGGATGTCCGGCGTCTCCTCCAGCTCCAGCACCAGGCGGCCGCTGCCGTCCTTCTTGATCTTGTGCTCCGCCGCCGCGGTGGGAGCGAAATCGGCCGGTGCGGCGGCCATGATGAGGGCATCCGCCTGTCGACAGGCCTCGAGCACGGCGTCGCGCATGTCCACCGTGCGCACCACCATGCGCCGCTCCACCCCGTAAGGCGTCTCCAGGGCAGCGGTGGCGGGGGTGGCGATCAGAGTCACGCGGGCGCCGCGGTCGCGCGCCGCCTCGGCCACGGCGAAGCCCATCTTGCCGCTGGAGTGATTGGAGATAAAGCGCACGGGGTCGATGGGCTCCTGCGTGCCACCGGCGGTGACGACGAGGTGCCGCCCGGCCAGGTCGCCGTCGCGGCCCAGCAGCAGGCGCAGGGCGCCGAGGATGGTCTCCGGGCTCTCCAGGCGGCCGGCGCCGACGTGGCCGCTGGCCAGGCGGCCCACGGCTGGCCCCACGAAGGCCATGCCCCGCTCGCGCAGGCGGGCGACGTTGGCCTGGGTGGCCGGGTTCTCCCACATCTGGTTGTCCATAGCCGGGGCCAGGAGCACCGGCGCGCGGGTGGCGAGCACGGTGAGCGCCACCATATCCTCGGCCGAGCCGTGCGCCAGGTGGGCCAACGTGGTGGCGGTGGCAGGGGCCACCAGCACGGCATTGGCGCGGCGGGCCAGGGCCACATGCGCCTCGGCCGTCTCCGCCGCCGGGTCGAACATGTCCACGTAAACGGGCCGGCCGGTGAGGGCGCGGATGGCCAGCGGGGTGATGAAGCGGGTGGCGGCGGCGGTCATGCAGGTGTCGACGAGCGCGCCGGCCTGCGTCAGGCGAGAGGCGAGATCGGCCGCCTTGTAGCTGGCGATGGAACCGGTAACGCCGAGGACGATGTGCTTGCCGGCCAGGTTGCTCATGGCCCGCCTCCCGGGAGCGCGTACCTCATACCTAGCACATCCACCGGCCCGACGGCAGCGGCCGGCGCCGGCTTACTTGATCGCCAACGCGTTGGGCGGGGAGCCCACGCCGCCCACGATGTGTAGCGGCGCCGAGGTGAACATGAATTCGTACACCCCGTCCCGCGCGCAGTCCGCGGCCAGCTCCTCTAGGTACCACAGCTCGCCAATGGGCATGCCGAACAGGCCGATGAGCGTCCAGTGCAGGAAGCCGTCCCCTTCCAGGTCCGGCGGCCACGCCTCCAGGGCGGGGCAGTCGGCGGCGATGGCGGCGATGTGCAGGTCCCACAGGTAGCGTTTCATCGCCGCGTCGGCGGCCAGGCCCGGGGCGCGCAGGTTGGGACGATGGGCGATGTGGCGGCGCGTCTCCTCCGGCGCCTCCAGGTACCAAGCCATCCAGCCGCTGCGGATGAGCAGCACGTCGCCCGGGCGGATCTCCACCCCCTGTGCCCGGCGCGTCTCCTCCAGCAGGGTGGCAGGGAACCGCACGGTGGCACCGCCGTCCACCGGCTGGCCGCTGCGCTCGCAGTGGCGGGCCACGTCCAGCAGCACGCCGCGTGTGACCATGCCACGGCGCGCCCAGTGCTCGATGCCCAGCTTGGTGCCGGGACGACCGGTGATCTCCTCCTTGCGCACGCCGTTGTAGAAACCGTGCTGGGGGTGGCCCATGTGGCTGAGGCCGTCCCACTGGCTGGAGGCCTGGGGGTAGAAGTTGTCCAGGATGTCATCGTGGTGGATGGCGCTGTTGCTGAAGATGGTCTGCCGGTAGGTGCCGCGGTTAAACAGCGCCGGGCGGGGCAGGGCCAGGTCCCAGTTGAGGGGGAAGGTGACGCCGCGGCGCACCAGCCGCGCCGCCTCCACCGCCTTTTCCGGCGTCATCAGGTTGACCGTGCCCACTTGGTCGTCGGCGCCGAACAGGCCCCACGCCGAGCCAGGGGGCGCGCCTGCTGTGACGGGAAGCTCGTCGTAGGACGGCAGCCGGTGTCTGACCTCGGTCATCGTTCCCGCTCCTCGCTGATGGTAGCCTTCGGCCCGCGAGGGGCAGTGTACGGGGGGCGCGGCGCAGGCGGAAGCGGCGCTCACGCGAACAGGGCCTGCGCCGTACGGCGCAGCATGTCCACGCCGCGCACCTCGGTCTCGAACAGCGGCACGATGGCCCGCACCTGGCCGTCGAATTTCTCCCAGATGGTGCGCATGTGCTCGTCCTGCATGGCCAGGCGGTTGCGCACGAACTCGGCGCTGTCCGGACCGACGAGGGAGGCGTCGATGCGCATGTTCACGATCACGCCGCCCACCGGGATGCCGAAGTCGTGGAACCAGTTGATGAAGCGGGTGATGACGGCGATGGGCAGCGCCTCCGGCAGGGTGACGAAGAAAAAGGCCGTACGCGCCGCGTCGGTGAGCAGCTCCCGGGCGTGGTTCATACGCTGTCGGAAGCTGAGCAGGTAGTCCATGAGCGGGTCAGCCTCTTTCTTCTTGGTGAAGGAGAGCATCTGCCGCAGGCTCTGCGCCTCCTCGCGGCTGCGCACCATTTTGTTCACCCACAGAGAGTACACCTTGCTCATGCCCAGCAGGCGGCGGGCGTTGGCGGTCGGCGCTGTATCAAACACGTAGACGTCGTACTCGTCCTGGAACATGAGGTCGATCATGTTCTCGAACATGGCCGACTCTTCGAAGGCGGGATTCATTGTCGCCGACTCGACGAACTCGTCCGCCTTGGTGCTGATCTCGGCGAATTTGAGGAACCACTGGATCTTCTCGCGGATTTCACGCTTGGAGCGTTCGATCGTCTCCTTGGTGTCGATCTCGTAGGCGAACAGGTTGGGCACACCGTGCACCGGCGTATGTCGGCCGAACACGTCCTGATCGAGCAGGCCGGAGAGGCTGTGCACCGGGTTGGTAGAGGCAAGCAAGGTGCGGCGGCCGGACTCGGCCGCCCACAGGGCGGTAGCGCCAGCCATCACCGTTTTGCCCACACCGCCTTTGCCCCCAAAAAACATATATTTGAGCATTGGGTGGGCGCGCATGAACTCGGTCATGGACTGGGTGATGGCGACGGCATCGGTTGTGGTGGTCATCGCTCGTTGTCCTCACGGGTTACGCGCCGTACATGATCCCCGCCAGCCGCTCAATAGCGGCCAGGCCGGTCACGTCACGCTCGAGCTCGGGCACGTAGGCCAGCACCTCGTTGCCGAAGGTGCGACCGATCTCGTCTAGGTAGCGGCGCTGCATGGTGATGCGATGCTTCAGGTAATCAGGCACGTGCTGGTGGGCCAGCTCCTCCGGCAGCACGCGGTTGACCACGTAGCCGGCTATCGGCACGTCGAAGCGAGCGAACAGCTCCGCTGCCTTCTTGGTGTCCAGGATAATCATCTCTTCCGGCACCACCACGAAGAAGAAGGCAGTTTTCTGACGGTCGGTGAGGATGCCGGAGGAGGTGTTGATGCGCGACTTGATAAGCTGCAACTCAGCCAGGATCTGGTCTTCTTCCGTAGTTTTCTGGCGGCGCATCACTTTGGCCACCTGCTCGTACTCGCGCATCTCCTCGCGCAGGCGCGTGATCTTGTTGATCCACTCGTCGTAGACTTTGGCCATAGAAAGGTAGTAGAGCGCGTGACCCAGGGGGACTAGATCGTAGATGTAGTAGTCGTAGTCGCCCTTGACCACGATGTCGACCACGGCGTCAAAGATGGCGCTCTCCTCCATGGCCGGCTCGGCGCTGGCGGCCTGGATGTAGTTTTCGATCTCCTCCGGTACCTGGTCGAACCCGTACATGTCCAGGATTTTCTGGCGGATCTCCTGCTGGTAGGCCTTGATGTGGCTGTCCGCGTCGATCTCCTGGGCATACAGGTTCTCGATGATGCGCACCGGCCCTCTGCCGAAGATATCCCGCTGGAAGATGTCGGACAGGCTAGCCTGCGGGTCCACGGAGAAGACCAGGACTTTATGGCCTTGCTGGGCCAGCCAGTAGCCGGTAGCGGCGGAGAAGGTGGTCTTGCCCAGGCCGCCCTTTCCGCCAAACATGATGTACTTGCGTTCTGGATGCTCGTCGAACACCCGGCGCAAACCGGTAGCCATCACCAACTCCTCGACGCTTCACCCCAGCGCATCCGTCAGGTCTTTCTCGCGCAACATGCGCCGCTTCCAGGTGCTGATCTGCGGCACCACGTAGGGCAGCAGGCGGAGGCTGTAATACGGCGGCAGGATGGGCACGCCCAGCAGGTCGCCCATGGTGATGAGGATGAACAGGTGCTCCATGCTGGCGCGCGTGCGCAGGGCATAGCGCGACATATCGTGCGAGGCCATGCCGTACATGACCTCTTTGGCCGTGTTCAGAATGCCGAGCAGGCCGCGCTTCTTGCGCTGCTCGGCGGGCGGTGACACGCGCTCGTCCATGAAGGTCGTGCTCCTCTCCCACCCGCGTGGGGCGGGGATGTACCTCGACACCGGGGGCCGGCGGCCGCAGCCGGGCCTCACACGCCGTGCAACTCGAACTCCTCCGTCTCCAACGGGTCGCGCGGGCGCAGCACCCGCCGCTTCCACACCGGGATGTCGCCCACCAGGTAGGGCAGCAGGCGCAGGGCGTAGTACGGCGGCAGCACCGGCACCCCGATCAACTCCCCCACGATCATGAAGATAAAGAAATTTTCCAGGTCCGCGCGCACCCGCATCGCCTGGCGCTCGAACTCGAAGCCGGTGGCGCCGTAGAAGATCTCGGCCAGGGTATGCAGCACCCGCCGGAGGCGGGCCTGCGCGCGGGGCCAGGGGCCGGAACGGGCGGGCGGCGACGGCCGCGGCGCGTGAGTGGCAGTCATCCCCCCTCCTCACGGCCGGCGGGCGGCGTGGTGGACCGCCCGCCGGTCCCCTGACCGAAGTGTGGGCGGCGCTAGTCGCCGGAGGCGCCGCCCGGCGCAGGCGCGGGCCGCGGCGCCACCTCGGGCGGACGCTCGCGGAAGCGCTGGATGGCGCGGATGCCGTCTACGGCGATGAACAAGGCCGCCACGAACAGCAGCACGGCGATGGCGATCGTCACCAGGCTCCCCACCACGGCGATCTGGCGCCCGGAGACACCCCATTGCTTGTCCACCACCGTCGCCCACAGGTTGTAGGCGGTGACCAGGGTGGCGGCCATGGTGGTGACGTACATGAACAGGCAGGGCAGGCCGGCGTACAGCGGGTTGCGCCGCGTGGACACCAGCCACACCGTCACCACCAGCAGGCTGAGCGAGGCCATGAGCTGGTTGGCGGCACCGAAGAGCTGCCAGATGTAGATCCAGGTGCCGGAGATCACCAGCAGGAACGCCGCCAGCATGCTGATCAGCGTTCCCACATGCATGTTACGGAAGATCGGCCAACGCTCACCCAGCCCCTCGGCCAGGGTGACGCGCATCACGCGGAACAGCAGTTGCACCACGGTGATCACGATCACCACGAAAGCGGCGAAGCCGATGGCCGTGCCGTAGGTCTTCGAGATGCCGAACACGTTCAGGAAATTGCCGATGCCCTGCGCGAAGCGGTTCTGCGCCGGGCCGGCCGCCAGCGGCACCGTGGCCACCGCCAGCAGGGAGAGCAGGCCAAGCGCAAACTCACTGAACATGGCACCGCCGCCCACCGGTAGCATGTCCTCCTCGTTCTCGATCTGGCGGGCGGTGCTCACCGAGCCGATGAGGGCATGCCAGCCGGAGATGGCGCCGCAGGCGATCGTCACGAACAGCATCGGCCACAGCGGCTGGATGGCACCCGTGGCGCGCACGGAGGCGGGGCCGTTGAAGCCGTAAAAGCCATCGATCTTGAACGTGGACAGGTCATGCTTGAAGACGAAGGCCAAGAAGGCACCCAGCCCGCCCAGCACGATCGTCAGCGCCGTCAGCCAGAATCCGATATAGTTTACCGGCTGCGTGTAGCGCCAGATGGGCAGAATCGCGCCCAGATAGCAGAAGGCGAACATGAACAGCAGCCAGAAAATAAAGCTGACGCTCAGGTGCACTTCCTGGGCGTTCGGCGGGTTCAGCGGGTTGATGACGGTAACAACGCCGTTCTTGTCGAAGTCGTTCAACCAGTTATTGAAGTCCTTGAAGCGCGTGGCCACCCAGCCGTTCTGGTCGGCGTTGAGCAGCACGGCCAGGAGCGTGCCGCCGACGATGATCACCGTCACCAGGATGAGGTCCATGCGCTTGCGGTAGAGGAGGTGCCCGCCGAGCAGCCCGAAGAGGGCCAAGGCGATGATGCCCAACGGCACGATCGGCTGGTTGAGAACGCTGGCCACCAGGTTGCCGAACGCGCCGGCCACCAGCAGGAGGTAGAAGAAGATAAACAGGAGCAGGATCCGCCGCGTGCGCGGGGCGATGAGCTGATGGGCAATGGCCGAGAGCGAGTTCCCGTCGTTGCGCACCGAGACGACGATGGCCGAGTAATCGCTCGCCCAGCCGATGAACATCACCCCCAGCGCCAGCCAGATGAGGCTCGGCACCCAGCCCCAGATGCCGGCCGCGGTGATGGCGCCGACGATGGGACCCGCCGCGGCGATGGACTTAAAGTGGTAGCCGTAGAGCACGTTGCGGCTGGTGGGCACAAAGTCGACACCGTCCATGTACAGGCGAGCCGGGGTAGCGCGGTTGGGATCGGCCTGGATCACCGTTTTGTCGATGCGCCGCGCGTAGAAGGTGTAGCCGATGAAGATCACGAGCGCGCCGATGATGATGGCAACCAAGGTGTTGTCCATCTCGCCACTCCTTCCCGAACAGGCTGCCGCCCACGCCGGGCGTGCGCCGGACCGCGGCCGATGCGCCCTGTTTCCCCTCCTGCCGACGGCGCGCCGGCGGGCGCCCGCCGACCGTCTCACCCCCTCTCGCGCTCGATGGCCGGTGTCGACCCCAGCCGTGCGGCCAGGGCCGCGTCCAGCCGCTCCCGGTCAAAACCCGGGATCACTTCACGCCCTTCGATCACAAACGCCGGGAAGCGACGGATCCGCCGGCGGAGGGCGTGGTACACACCGGCCAGCGAGGCCGCGTCCACCACGGAGATGGCGACACGCCCGCCGTAGCGCTGGACGACGCTTTGTGCCCAGTCGGCGATGGCGGCGTACTCAGCGGCCAGCTCCGGCGGCAACAGGCCGGCGCGCCGCTGCTCGGCACGGATGTGGCGGCCAAGGCCCGCCTCGTGCCAGACGACCTCACAGTGCAGGCAGTGGAAGAACTCCGTCGGCGCGTAGGCCAGGATCTGAACGGACACCGGGCGATCTGGCTGCCCGGCCATGGCAGGCGCTCCCCGTGGGCCGGCCGCCGCCCCGGCGGACCACCCCGGCCTTGGTGGCTGTAACGTAGTGCTTCGCGCGCCGGATGTCAACATACGGTTCATCTGTAAAGGGTTGAGTGCGAAACGGTGTGACCGATATCGACAGGCGATGACGGTGCACCCCGCCCTGTTCCCTGCCCCGACGGCTTTGTACCCTGTGCTTGAACCCTTGGCACGGGAGGGCCGCCGTGGCGTACGAGTTCGGCTTTGACGTGGTCCGGGTTGAAGTCGAAGAGCTGGAGGTCGGTCCGGACGAGCCGCGGGAGTTCGTGATCGAGGCGCTGGCCGGTGAGGTGGCGGCACACATCAACGCCGACGAGGCCGGCCTGGCCCAGATCCTGCGCGAGATCGACCGGGAGGAGCGGGAGCCGGGCTACCGCCCCGGCAAGGCGTGGGAACCACAACTGCCGCAGATGCGCGGCTTCTTCTTCCACCCGCGCATTGTGATGAGTGCCGTGCAGGCCATCGGCCCGCACGTCAACGACGATGAGGAGATCGATTACTGGGAATTCGTCTTCGACGATGACGACGGCTCCCAGGTGGTGCTCCGCCTGAGCGAGAACGCCACCCGCCAGCTTGCCCGCCGCATCGAGGAGCTGATCGGCAACCGCTACGCGTGAGTCGCCGGCCCTGGCCCGCTGAGCACTGCGGCACCACCGGACTCAGCGGGCCAGGGCGGCCCGTTCATTACTCCAGCGTGTCCAGCAGCTTCCAGGCATCCCAGTCCATGATCGCGGCCGCGCTGCGCTCCGTCATTGTGGCGGCCAGCGTGTAGCCGCGCTCGTTGGACAGGTCGCCCAGCCCACCGCCCATCACCGGGTAGCAGAAGCAGAACAGCAGCGTCCAGCGGTAGTCGGTGAGGCAGTCATCAAAGCGGTAGCCCTGCACGCCCCGCTCGATCAGCATCTGGTGGTACATGCGCAGGATGTCCAGCTCGTGGGCGCGCCGCACCGCCGGATCCACGCTCTGGCTCATAAAGTAGCCCACGTCGTACGTACCCACCGAGCGCACGGCGATCTGCCAGTCGATCACCGTGAGCGGGGCGGCAGGGCCACCGAAGAACAGGTTGTCCAGGCGGAAATCGCCGTGACAGATGGTGCGCGGCGCCGTCGTGAACCGATCCAAGATAGCGCCGACACGGGCGCCCAGCCGCTCGCCGGTGCGCCGCATGGCCTCCGGCAGGGCGTGCCCGAAGCGCTCCAGAAACATCGGCCAGGCCTGCGGGTAGAGCGCCAGTCCGGCCTTATTCACCGGGTCGTTGGCCACCGGCACCCAGCCCAGTTCCTCCAGGCGCGGGGCGTTCCACCAGGCGGCATGCAGCTTGGCCAGCTCAGCCACCGCCAGGCGCACCTCCGCCACGGAGGCGCCGGCAAGCTGGTCACCCAGCCGGCAGGCGCTTAGGTCCTCCAGCAGCAGGATGAAATCGCCACGGGCGGGGTCGAAGTCGTGGTAGTAGCAACGCGGCGTGCGCACCTCCAGCAGGGGCGCCACCTCGGCGTAGAAGCGCACCTCCCGCTCGTAGAAGCGAAACAGCGCCACCATGCCGCGCGTCTGCGCGTCCGCCGTGGGTAGCTTGGCCACCAGTGCGGCGGGCGCGGCCGGCGCCGGTCGGTCGTAGGTGAGCGCCAGGCGGGCGAGCTGACAGAGGATGCCAACGCCCTGACCTATCGGCTCCACCTGCACCGCAACGACGGCGGCGTCGTCCAAGTGGCCGGCGGCGCGCAGCGCCTCCGTCAGCCAGGCAGGGGTCAGCTCAGTAAGCGCGGACGGGATCGGTCGGGCGGCCACGGGCGTTCCTCCTCTCCCCGGCCGGTCCGGGGGCGATTTACCGGTCAGTATAGCGCGATCACCCCCGTCCATGGCCACACGCCCCGACAGCCGTCTACCGCCGATGCCCGCTCGCACCGCGCCACCGTCTGGCCCAGATTTCGATCCCGTGGGTTGACATGAGGCGATTGAGATATTAATTTTCTCGATGTGCATATCAATATAATTGAGACATTGCTCACGATAGCTCACGGACGGCACGGCCGTCGGGCGGGGCCGAGGCCGGCCAATGGTCCGCCGGGGTGCCGTACTGCCGGCCCTAGGCCCCGCGGCTCGGCCGCAGCGACGATCAGGGTATGCCCCGGAACCCCACACGGGCACATGAGGTGCATCGCATGACGCAGGCGCGGACGATGATCCTGGCGGAGGGGCTGGAGAAGCGCTACGGCGCCACGCCGGCGCTGCGCGGCCTGGACCTCACCGTCGACGAGGGAACGATCCTGGGGCTGCTCGGTCCCAACGGCGCCGGCAAGACCACCGCCGTGCGCATCTTCGCCACCCTGCTCCGACCGGACGCCGGACGGGCGGAGGTGGCTGGCTTCGACGTGGTCAGGCAAGCGGAGGCGCTGCGCGCGCACATCGGCCTCACCGGCCAGTACGCAGCCCTGGACGAGTACCTCACCGGCTTCGAGAACCTGGAGATGGTCGGCCGGCTCTACCACCTGCCGAAGGCGCAGGCCCGGCGGCGCGCAACCGAGCTCCTGGAGCGGTTCGACCTGGTGGAGGCCGGCGGCCGCCTGGTGAAAACCTACTCCGGCGGTATGCGCCGCCGGCTCGACCTGGCCGCCAGCCTGGTGGCCGAGCCCCCCGTCCTCTTCCTGGACGAGCCGACGACGGGGCTGGACCCGCGCAGCCGCCTGGTTGTGTGGCAGATGGTGCGCGAGCTGGTAGCGGGCGGCACCACCGTGCTGCTTACCACCCAGTACCTGGAGGAGGCCGACCAGCTCGCCGATCGCATCGCCGTGATCGACGGCGGCCGCGTGATCGCCGCCGGCACGCCGGACGAGCTGAAGGCGCGGGTGGGTGGCGCCCGGCTGGAGGTCACGGTGGCACGCGAGGCCAACCTCGAGGCCGCCGCGCGCCTGCTGCGACCGTACGGTGACGGCAGCCTGCACGTGGACCGCGAGCAGCGGCGGATCGTGGTGCCGGCCGCCGACGGGCCCGGGCTGCTGGCCACCGTGGTGCGCGAGCTGGATGCGGCCAGCATCCGGGTGGACGACTTGGGCCTGCACCGCCCTACACTGGACGATGTGTTCCTGGCGCTCACCGGGCATGTGGTGCAGTCCGCCGAGACGGGGGCGCAGGAGCCGCTGACGCCCACGCCGATGCGGCGCCAAGGTTAGGAGGCAAGGGAGATGAGCGTAACCGCGGTCCGACCGCAGGCCACGGAGGTGCAGGCGCCACGCCGGGGTCGGCTCGCCTGGGCCGTGACGGATGCGCTGGTGCTGGCGCAGCGCCACCTCCGCCACATCCCGCGCAACCCCGAGCTGCTGGTGTTCGCCACCATCCAGCCGGTGATGTTCGTGGTGCTGTTCCGCTACGTGTTCGGCGGCGCGATCAACGTCACCGGCACCACGTACGTGAACTACCTGATGCCCGGCATCTTCGTGCAGACGGTGACGTTCGGCGCGATGATGACGGGGATCGGCCTGGCCCAGGACATGCATCAGGGCCTCATTGACCGCTTCCGTTCCCTGCCGATGGCCCGCTCGGCGGTGCTCACCGGCCGTATCCTGGCCGACATGGTGCTGAACGCCTTCGTGGTGGTGGTGATGCTGGCGGTAGGACTGCTGGTCGGCTTCCGGCCGCAGGCCGGTGTCGGCGGCTGGATCGGCGGACTCGCGTTGCTGCTGGCGGTGAGTTTCACCTTCTCGTGGATCGCGGCCACCATCGGGTTGTCGGTGCGGACGGTAGAGGCGGTGCAGTCGGCCGGCTTCATCTGGCTGTTCCCGGTGACGTTCGTGAGCAGCGCCTTTGTGCCCACCAGCACCATGCCCTCCTGGCTGCGGGTGGTGGCCGAGCACCAGCCGTTCACGATCACGGTGAACGCGGCGCGCGGCTTCTTCCTGCGCGGCTCGGCGGGCGCTGAGGGCTGGCAAGCGCTGGCCTGGTGCCTCGCCATCCTGGCCGTGTTCGTCCCTCTGGCGATCGCCGCCTATCGCCGGCGCACGGCAGCTTGAGCGTCGCGCTCACACGGCCCGCTCTCGATGCGCCCGCAGGCGATCCGCCATCCGGCGGGCGAGGGCCGCGCAGGCCGCCGCCCCGACGGTGGACGGCAGGTCCGGGTAACGGGGCATGAGGTACAGACGTAGGTGGCGCACGTCGTCCGCGGATGGGTCGGCGAACGTGGCCACATCGACCCGCGCCGCACCGGTCTCCGCCGCGAGCGCGGCGATAAGCCGCACGAGCAGCGGGCCGAGCGCCGCCGCCTCACGCTCGCTCAAATCGGCAAGCGACGCCACGTGGCGCACGGGCGTCAGGATCAGCCGGCCGGGAGCGGCGACCGGGGCGGGGGCGTGCGTCACCTGCCAGCGGCCGTCGTCGTAGACCACGCCGCCGGGTGGCGGCGGTTCACCCCGGACGGCGCGACAGATCGGGCACTCCTCCCCCACGCTCATGATGGCGCCCTCGGCCGCCGGCTCAGCGCCGCTGGTTGGCAAGCAGGGCCAGCACGCAGCGGCCGACCAGGCCGCGCGGATCGAACAGGAGCGCCTGGGCCACGCCGATGCCGTGCGGCTCCACCACCCGCTCCGCCTGCAGGCCGATCCACTCCCCTTCGGGCAGGCGGTGCAGGTAGAGGGTGATGTCGGCGTTGATGAAGCCCACCTGCCCCGGGCGGCCAATGTGGGAGAAGGCGCTGCCGAAATCGGCGGTGGCGGCGGCGCGCTGCAGCGGCGTCATCGCCTCGCCGGCCACCAGCGGCACGGGGATGCGGATCCAGGCGGTGTTGGGGCCCGGCTCTTCCGGGCGTGTCACCCAGCGCACCTCGATGGTGGTGTGAAAGCCGGGGCGCACCCCGCTCGGGCGGGTGTCACCCGCCACGCCGGAGGTAGCGATGCCGTCCGGCCCTTCCGGCACGGCGAACGAGCCCTCGTTCTGCGGCACCTCTACCGCCGTCGTGCGTAGCAGGAGCCCGGTGGCACGGCACACCTCGGTATCGTCCGCCCAGAGCGCCGCCTCGGCCACGTGGAT
This sequence comes from Dehalococcoidia bacterium, assembly GCA_042408665.1. Lineage (GTDB taxonomy): Bacteria > Chloroflexota > Dehalococcoidia > CAUJGQ01 > CAUJGQ01 > CAUJGQ01. The sequence goes on along the minus strand of JBHOQW010000216.1, from coordinate 24,975 downwards.
GCGGTTCCCGGCGCGCAGCGTGCGCGTGCGCACCGCCAGCGGCCGCATGGGCACCGGGCGAAAGAGGTCCACCGTCAGCCGCGCCACGTGCATGCCCGGCGCGCCGGCGTGCCGCTCGATGGCCCGCGCCAGCAGGCCGGCGGGCGGCCCGCCATGCACGAGCCCCTCACCCCACGGGCTGCCGGCGAGGCGGGTGGGCACAAAGCGATCCCCCTCGGGGACGAAGATGGCATCCGTCACGTGTCTCTCCCTCGCACATCAGGCCGGGGTGCCGGCCTGGCCGGCGGCGGCGTAGTCCTGGCGCAGCTCGCCGATGGTGACGATCCGGCCGTGGTAGCGGTCGCCGTGGCGGATGATCCAGAGGGCAGCTTCGCCCATGATCTCCGGCTTCTCCCAGGTGGAGTAGTCGGCATCGGGGCGGTTGTACATGTACCCCTCCGTGACCACGGACAGCTCCAGTTGCAGGTCCACCACGTTGATGCGGTAGGGCTTCAGCTCCTCGGCCAGGGTGAGGGTCATGCGGTCCAGGGCCGCCTTGCTGGCGCTGTACACCGCCCAGCCGGGGGCCACCATCCGCGCCGCGCCGGAGGAGATGTTGATGATGAAGCTGCCCGGCTGCTGCTTGAGGAGGGGCAGCAGCGCCTGGGTGAGCATGAAGGGGCCAAACACGTTCACCTCGAAGCCGCGTTGGAAGAGGCGCAGCGGCAGCTCCTCCAGCCGGCCCACCGGGTTGATGGCGGCGTTGTTCACCAGCACGTCGCAGCGGCCGAAGGTCTCGGCCGTTACCTGAGCGACCCGCTTGCAATCCTCCTCGCGCGCCACATCGCCGGGTACCATCGCCACGCGCGCGCCGCGCTGCCGGCACTCCGCCACCGTCTGTTCCAGGGTGCCGGGCAGTTTGGAGGGGCGCTCACCGGTGGTGCGCGCCATCAGCACCAGGTCCGCGCCGGCATCAGCGAACATATGCGCCATCACCCGGCCGATGCCACGGCTGGCGCCGGTGATCACGGCCACCTTACCTTGGAGCAGCCGTTCGGTCGTCATCGTCCCCTCCTTATGGCGGCCGGTCGCCCGTACGGCGCGGACGCCGAGCCCCGCCTCTCACTGATAGCGGGCGGCGGCGCTGAGGGCAAGCGCGCGAGCGATTCCACCGCAGACCGCCGCAGCTGGTACAGCCGGGCGTACCGCTCGTGGCGTTGCGCTACGCCCGTGTATGCTGGCGAGGAGGCGCGCGGGTCGTCGCCCATACGCCGTCGGCGCCGTCCAACGCCGGGCCCGCGGCGTCCGCCGAACGACACGGCGCAGTCGCACCAGGAGGGGACCAGCCATGACCGACGCCGCATCCCTGCTCGGCGGGCGGGAGCTGATCCGCCGCGTGCTGGCGGGCGAGCGCGATTTCTCCGGCACCCGCCTGCGCCCGGATGAGGCCGCCCTGGAGGAGCTGGAGGGCTACCACGAGCTACTCGCCTACCTGCGGGCCCAAGACCTGCGCACCACCCCGCTCATCGCGGAACGGGCCGACTGGCGCGGCCTGCGCGCTACCGGGCTCTTCTGCCAGGCTGCCCGTCTGGCCGGTGCCGACCTGAGCGGTGCCGTCTTGCGCAGGGCGGACCTGCGCCGGGCGGATCTCACCGGCGCCCGCCTGCGCGACGCGGACCTGACCCAAGCCCTGCTCACCCACCAGCGCTTGCAAGGGGCGGATCTGAGCGGCGCCCGCCTGTGCGCCGCCGACCTGTACGAGGCCAACCTCACCGGTGCCGTGCTGCGCGACGCCGATCTGACCGGGGCGCGGGTGATCCGCCTGACGCTCCAGGGGGCAGATCTAACGGGGGCGCGGCTGACCAACGTCGACTTCTACCGGGCGGACCTGCGCGGCGTGCTAGGCCTGGAGGCGACCCACGACCTGGCCACCGTGCGCCTCTACCAGACGATCGTCACGCCGCGCGAGCGCGACCTGATCGAGGCCACCCTCCGCGCCCAGCCGTGGTTCGAGGTGCGCGAGGCGTGACGGCCCACCCGTGAGCCCTGGCCCTACCGATTCAGCACCTCCACCCGCACGCGCTGGACGGCGTTGTTGCCCATGCCCCGTGCCGTCCAGTGCTGCGTCAGGGGCTGGACGTTGCCCACGCCGTCCGTGGCCCGGCAGCACAGCTCATAAACACCGGGGACCGCCTCCCAGTGGAAGCGCCAGGGCTGCCAGCCGTAGGGGCCGAGGGGCTCACCGAGCTCTGCGGGCGCCCACGTCTGGCCGCCGTCCACGCTCACCGCAACGGCGGTGACGCGGGCCCGGCCGGACCAGGCGCGACCCGCAAGCTCCACCGGGCCGCGCGGCAGGAAGCGCGTGCGGGTGGCGAAGTCCGGAAAGCCGGGTGGCACCATCAGCGCGCGCACGCGCATGAGGGTGACGGGCTCGCCCGGCTCGTCGCGGCTCTGGCTGTAGCGATAGGCGACGGCCTGCTGGTAGCCGGTGAAGGGGTGCGGGATGGCCTCGATGGCGCGCAGCCACTTCACGTGCGCCATGCCGTACCAGCCGGGCACGATCAGGCGCAGGGGGAAGCCGTGCTGCGGCTCCAGGGGGCGACCGTTCATCGCCCAGGCAAGCAGGGCGTCCTGGTGCAGCGCCTCCGCCAGCGGCAGGCTGCGCCGGTAATCCTGCTCCACGCCGCCCTCCACGCCGTGATCCAGCCCGGTGAACACCACCTCCTGCACCTCCTCTGCCAGGCCGACCTCCGCCAGCAGGGTGCGCAGCGGCGTGCCGGTCCACTCCGCCGTGCCCACCGCGCCGGTGAGCCACGGTTGGCTGAGCGGGCGCGGGCTGAGCAGCGCCCGGCCGTCGCCCGCGCACTCAAGGGTGACGCGCAGGGCGCGCTGCGGCCGCCGGGTGATCTCCTCCAGGGTGAAGCTGCGCGGTCGACGCACCAGCCCGCCCACCTCTAGCCGCCAGGCGCGGGCGTCCACCCAGGGGATGTCGTAGTGGATGAGCGTGTAGTGCAGACCGGAGGGGGTGAGGTCGTAGCGCAGCCCCTCGAGGGGCAGCGCTTTGTTGCGGAAGGCGAGCTGCAGCTCCTCTGGGTAGAGGCGCGGGTCCGCCTCTAGGCCGCTGCCGTCGCCGATCGTGGGGATGTCGGGCAGATGGCCGCTGTTCATGGGCCGCTCCTTCCCTCTGTGGGTGCGGGGCTTGCCTCAGGGTAGCGGCCCCCACCGCCCTGTCAACCGGGCAGGGCGGATCAGCGCGCCACGCCGCCCACGGCGATGTTGCGCGCCATCTGCACGTTGCACTGATGCACGGCGGCGCTGCCGCCGGCGCCGACCGTCACCTGGGCCGCGTTGGCCGCGGCCTGGACGATCGACTGCACGATGCCCGGCGAGTTGATGGCGATGTTGAGGGCGATCTGCACGTTGCACTGGCTCACCGCCACACTCGCACCGGCCCCGGCGGAGACGCTCGCCTGGTTGAGGGCGGTCTGGGTGATCGTCTGGCTGGCGCCGGGTGAGTTGATGGCGATGTTGCGCGCGATCTGCAGATTCGTCTGACGGACGGTCACGTCCGCGCCGGTGCCGGCCTGCACGTCGGCGGTGTTGGCCGCGCCCTGGGCGATCGTCTGCGCCGCGCCCGCAGAGCCCATCGCCGCATTCACACCACGCTGCGCGTTGCGCTGCTCGATGGTCACCGCCCCGCGGCAGCCCTTGGGCCCCGAGCAGTGGGGGTGCTCACCGGCCCGCGGCGGGCCGTCGGCATGGACGGCGGGCGGCGCCAGCGCCGCCAGCCCCAGCGCCAGGGCGGCAGCCGCCAGCGCACCGATCCCCGCTCGTCGCGTGTGCGTGCGCATGGTCTCATCCTCCACCAGGATGGACGGCACGGTACTACACACGCCTGCGGAAATGGTGCGCACGGCGTGGAGAACGAAGGGGGAACCCGTGCGGGGCGGCCGCGCCAGTGGATGTTTGACGGGCGGAGCCCGCCGGTGGCAGCCCTGTCCCCACCCCGGCGCCGGGACGGCTCAGGTCGAACCCTCATCCGACTCGGCGCTCACCGGCACGCCCAGCTCGCTGAGCAGCGCCGCCACGCGCCGGCGAATGTCGTCGCGGATATGGCGCACGTCTGCCAGCGGTCGGCCGGCCGGGTCGTCTACCGGCCAGTCCAGGTAGCGCTTGCCCGGGTAGACGGGGCAGGCGTCGCCGCAGCCCATGGTGACCACCACGTCCGCCGCGGCCACGTCCTCGTCGGCGATCGGTGCAGGCGTGGCGCGGGATAGGTCGATGCCAACCTCGGCCATGGCTTGCGCGACGGTGGGGTGCACCCGCTCGGCCGGCTGTGAGCCGCCGGAGCGCACGCGCACGCGGCCGCCGCCCAGCCGCTCGGCGAAGGCGGCGGCCATCTGTGAGCGGCCGGCGTTGTGCACGCAGGCGAACAGAATCGTTGGCCGCTTCTGGGTCATTGGGTTTCAGCCCTTCCGGCCTAGCGGTAGCACCGGCAGCGCGGGCAGCCAGCGTAGCACCGGCAGCAGCAGCACCAGCAGCGATCACCGCAGCACATCGTGCGCGTCTCCTGAGCGTTGGTCCATGCCGAGGTAGCGGCCGCCTAGCAGCACGAGGATCCAGCCTCGCTCGGGCAGCAGGCAGTGGTGGCCAGACCGGGCGGAGCCATCAGCTCGATGTGCTCGGTGGCCTCCGGCCAGGGCGTGTCCGTCTCGACGCCGCCGGGCCGCCGGGCGGTGATCAGGGCGCTGCGCCAGGGTCGCTCCGCCTCCTCGGCCCTGGCCTCCTGAAGCTGGACCGTGACGTCCACGAAGCCGGCCGCGCGCAGGCGGGTGGCGTAATCCTCCTGCGCCAGGGCGCCGGAGACGCAGCCAGCCCACAAGTTGAGGTCCTCCTGCTCCGCCGGGCTGAGCGGGCGCAGCAGCACCACGTCGGAGACGTGCAGGCGGCCGCCGGGGCGCAGCACGCGGAAGGCATCACGGAAAACGGCGTCTTTGTCCGGCGAGAGGTTGATTACGCAGTTAGAGATGATCACATCCACCGCGCCGTCGGGCAGGGGGATGGCCTCCATCACGCCCTTCTTGAACTTCACGTTGGTGAGGCCGAGCTTGGCGCGGTTCTGCTCGGCCAGGGCCAGCATCTCATCGGTCATGTCCAGCCCGATGACGCGACCGGTGGGGCCGACCTGCCGCGCGGCCAGGAAGCAGTCCAGCCCAGCGCCGGAGCCCAGGTCCAGCACCACCTCGCCGGGGCGCAGGCCAGCGATGGCGGTGGGGTTGCCGCAGCCGTAGGAGACCACCGTTTCCGGCAGGTCGCCCGTCTCCGCGCCGTAGAGCTGCGCGCGCAGGTCGGGCGCGGTGCCTTCGCCGCAACAGGATGCCGCCTGAGCCGCCGCTACCTGGCTGGCGCGGGCACCGTAGGCGGCGCGCACCGCCTCGCGAATGTCGTCGGCCGACCACTTCGCCGTTGTCACCGCTCGCCTCCTGGGCCGTAGCATCGGCGGGCGCCGCGCCCGCTTCGGCTTTTTCCGACACCAATGGCAGCAAGATAGGCGCGGTCAGCGGCAGGCCTGCCCCGCCAGGGTGCCCAGGGTGCGCGTGAGGAAGCGCAGTGCCTCTGGGTCCAGGCAGTAGCAGAGGTTGGGGCCTTCTACCACGCCGCGCACCACACCGGCCTCCTTGAGCACCTTGAGGTGCTCGGAGACGGTGGACTGAGCTAGGGGCAGCTCATCCACCAGCTCACCGCACACGCAGGCGTTGCGGGCGGCCAGGATCTGCACGATCCGGAACCGCACCGGGTTGGCCAGGGCGCGCAGGATGCGCACCGCCCGCGCCTCGTCCACCGTCTGCGCCAGCGTCTTCATCCACCACCATGTATCGGAAATTTACGATGACAGACCGCGCCTGTCAAGGGGGTGATCCGGCGGCGGTGGCGGCGCGTTTCGTATAATGGTCCTGCCCCCGCGCACGCGGCGCCGCCGGTCGGCGCCCCTGGTGGAGAACCTCCATGCCTGAGAGCCGCCACGACTTCGGGGTGGCGCGCCGCATCGAGGCCCAGTCCTTCGGCCGGCCCGGGCGGCGCACCTTTCGCGTGTACGTCGCCAACGCCGAGCGGGCCGCCTCCCTGTGGATGGAGAAGGAGCAGCTCGCCGCCCTGGGCGCGCATATCGAGGGCCAGCTCAACCGCCTGCGCGCCATGCGCTACCAGGGCGGCACCGCCACTCCGGACCCGGCTACCGCCTACACCGGCGAGCCGGACTTAGACTTCCGCGTCGGCCAGCTCGCCCTCGGCTTCGACGAGCGCGCCGGCCTGTTTCTCTTGTTTGCCTACAGCGTGGACGACGAGGACGAAGACGAGCCGACGTTCAGTTGCCAGGCCACGCCGGAGCAGTTCCGCGAACTGGCCGACGCCATCGCCCGCATCATCGCCGCCGGCCGTCCCATCTGCCCGCTGTGCGGCCTGCCCATGGACCCGGACGGCCACGCCTGCGCCCGCGCCAACGGACACCTCAAGCTGCCCATCCCGCCCCGTCAGGCCGGGGAGGACGAGTGAGCCGCCCTAGGTGGACTGGCCGGCGACGGTGCGCACGCTGATGCGGTGGCTGCGCTCCGCCGGGGCTTTGGTGAGGCGCACCGTGAGCACCCCGTTGCCCAGGGTGGCCTCAGCGCTGGTGGGGTCCACCGTGTAAGGCAGCTCCACCGTGCGCTGGTAGGGCCCGTACCGCCATTCATGCCGCAGGTAGCGCTTGCCCGTCTCGCCCGGCTTGAGGTCGGCCCGCTCCCGCGCCTCGATGGTCAGCACATTGCCACGCACGGTGATGTCGACGTCCTCCTCCTGCACCCCGGGTAAGGGCGCGGTGACCACCAGCGTGTCCCCGCTCTCGAAGATGTTCACCGGCACGCTCTGGGCACCGCCCTCACCGCCGCGCCCGGCGAAAATAAAGCTCTGGTCGATGAGGCGTTGCATCGCCTCGCGCAGGCTCGTCAACCGCTCAAACGGCTCATCCCACCGGCTGGACATGGTTCTTGCCTCCCCTGGGCGCCTCTCACCCCCCACGGGGCGCCGGCGCCTCCTGATGTCCAGTTTACAGCCCCCACCCCACCCCGCTAGCCTGAAGAGGTAGAGGGACGGCGCCGTGCCGTCCTGCGACGAGCGGTGAGGGCAGCCATGACGCAGCCGATCCCCGATCTCAGCCCAGAGGCCGACCACATCCGCGCCGAGGAGCGCGCGGCGATCCAGCGCCTGGCGCGGTATGTGGCGGCGGAGGCCGCCCGCGCCGCCGGCTACCGCGACGCGGTGGAGGTCTCCGTCAACTTCATCGACATGGTGCTGCGCGAGTCGTTTGCCGCCCGCGATGCGGAGCTGGAGCGGCTGCGCCGGGGCGCGCCCCCGCCGGAGGCCACGCCCTAGCGCTTCGTTCCTTGCCCGCGGTGTCGAACGGGAGGTGCGCTCCTGATCGAGGAAGGCGACCGGCCCACCGGTGGCCGGACCGGCGCCGGACGCCCCGGCCATCCCCTCGGCCCTACGGGATAACGCCTTTCCCCTTCAGGGCGATGATACCGTCCCAATCGTAGCCCAGCTCCAGCAGCACCTCTTCGGTGTGCTGGCCCACCTCCGGCGCGCCCGCGCGCGGCTGCCAGGGGGTGCCGTGGAAGTCCACCGGCGAGGCCACCATCTTCACGGCGCCATCCGGCGTGGGCACATCCACCCAGGCGCCGGCCGCGGCCATGACCGGATCGCGTACCACCTCGTCCAGTGACTGCACCGGCGCCCACCAGACGTTGTGACGGTCGAAGATCTCGCCCCATTCCTCGAGCGTGCGCTCGGCCAGCACGGCCTCGATGGCGCGCACCAGCGCGGCCGCGTTCTGGGCGCGGGCGGCCAGGGTCTCGAACCGGGGGTCGGTCAGCCATTCCTCGCGTCCCACTGCCCGGCAGAAATCCGGCCAGTGGCGGTCCCCCTGCAACATGAGCAACCAGATCCACTTGCCGCCCTTCACCGGGTAGTTCAGGATCAGTGGGTTGGGGAAGCTGAGCCGCTCGTAGGGCGCCGGTGCGACGCCGGTGAGCAAGGCCGTGTTCAGGTCCCAGCCGATCATGTAGGCACCGGTGCGCGCCAGCGAGGCGGTGACCAGCTGCCCCTGGCCGGTGCGCTCGCGGTGGTAGAGCGCCGCCGCGATGGCGCCGGCGAGCTGGCTGCCGGCGGTATGGTCGCCCATACCGCCGCGCTGCAACGGCAGCGGCGCGCCGGGCGAGGTGATCATGGCCGCCACGCCCGCCCGCGACCAGAAGGCGCCCACATCGTACGCCGCCCGGTCGGCGTCGGCGCCGTCGATGCCGTAGCCGCTCACGTGGGCGTAGATGAGGCGCGGGTTGCGAGCGCGCAGCGTCTCGTGGTCCAACCCCAGCCGCTTGAGCGCGCCGGGGCGCAGGTTGGACACGAACACGTCGGCGCGGTCGACCAGTTCCAGGGCGATGGTGCGGCCCTCCGCGGTGCGCAGGTCCAGGGCCACGCTGCGCTTGCCGCGGTTGTCGAGCTGGAAGGGCGGGTTATTGCCCATGACGCCCAGCAGCGCCATCACGCCGCGAAACGGGTCGCCCTCCGGTGGCTCGATCTTGATCACATCGGCGCCCCAGTCGCACAGGATGCCGGCCGCGGAGGGCCCGGCTACCCACACCGCCAGCTCCACCACGCGCACCCCATCCATTGGTCCTGGCATCGTGCACCTCCCCCTCGCCTTGCGCCCGGTTGGGACCACGATCATCGCCTGCGCGCCGGCCGGCGCGCAACGTCCCCCGCCGTCGGGGACCGACCACGGCACATCGGGGCGACACCGCGCCCGCCCGCGGCCATCACCCCGAGCACGAACGCGCCCCACAGCGCCAGCTTGGCCCACGAAAACACCGCCAGCGGCCCGAAGGTGCCGGTCAGCTCGACGAACCCCCACCGCACACCGCCGAAACCGAGGTAGACGAGGGCAACGTAGGCCGCGCCGGCTGCCAGGTAGGCCGGAACCCAGCGTCCGCGGCTGAGCAGCGCCAGCGGCACCGGCCACAGCAGCCAGTTCCACCCCCAGCTCACCGAGGCGGCGTAGGCCGCCACGATCACCACCGCCGGTCGCTCCGGCCCGGGGCGCAGGCGGAGGGCGACCAGGGTGCCGACGGCCACGGCGGTCAGCATCAGCCACGGCGCCACCGCGTCCAGGCGCGCGAGCACCATCGACTGCCGCCCGGGGCCGGTGAGCGTCGCGGCCAGGGCGCCGATCCCCCAGGTGTCCACGCCGTGGTAGGCGCGAACCGTGCGCAGGGCGTGCGTCGCTCCACCGGGCACCAGTGCCTCGTACAGCGCCAGGGCGCCGCCCACGGGCGCCGCAGCCAGCGCCAGGTAGGCCGCGCGTCGGGCGAGAGTACCGCGCGCATCCCGCCCACGCACCGTGAGCGCCATCAGCGGCAACAGGATGGCGGGCCAGGTCTTGTCGGCCACCGCCAGGCCCAGCAGCAGGGCCGAGAGCGCCGTCGCCCGCCACGAACATCCGCGGTGCACGAGCAGCCAGGCCGCCAGAACGGCGGCCGTGGCGACGGCGTCGAACTGGCCGTGGTAGCCGGTGACGAGCACGGCGAGCGGGTTGAGGGCGTAGGTCATGGCCAAGGCGGGCGCCTCGCGGTGCCGCCCCAGCGCCCGCGCGCCGGTGCCCACCATCGCCGCCAGCGCGGCGTCGGCGGCGATGGCCGGCGCCTTGGCCAACAGCACGAACGGCAGGCCAGTGTGCGCCGCCAGCCAGCCGGCTCCGGCGAACAGGTACAGGTGCAACGGCAGGTACGGGTAGCGGGGCGGCTGGCCGGGTGCCACCAGGTCGTACACGTCGCGGTGGGCCATGACCGCGTCGGCCACCAGGCGGTAGGACTCGTGGTCGAAGCGCACCAGCGCGTCGGGCGGCAGCGCACCCAAAGAGGGCACCAGGCGCGCCACCGCCGCCATCAGCGCCGCCAGAAGCAGCGGATGCCGCCGGCGCGCCAACCACCGGCGCGCCGGCCCGTTCCACGTCAGCAGGCAGCCGGCGGCGACCAGCACCAGCCAGCCCACGGCGAAGGCAAGCGTCAGCTCCATCGGTGCCTGAACGGTACACGCCACCGATCGGCCGACTCAGCGTGCGACTACTGACCGGAGGCGGTGAGGGTGGGCCGTGCGGCGCCGCCGTAGAGGTAACGGTACCAGGCGTAGTTCTGGAGCACCAACCGCAGGTAAAGGGAGGTCTCGCCGTAGTCCACGGCCTCGAAGAAGCGGTCCACGTCGCCTGGCGGCGCGGCCGCGGCCCAGCGCGCCGCGTTGCCGGGTCCGGCGTTGTAGGCGGCCAGCGCCTGATACACATCGGCAAAGGAGCGCATCTGGCCGCCCAGGTAAAAGGTGCCGAACTGGATGGCCAGGATGGGACGGGCCAGGTCGGCGAAGGCGAAGTCCGCCCTGCCCAGGGCGCGCGCGATCTCCTGCGCCGTGTTCGGGATCACCTGCGTCAGCCCGAAGGCGCCGGCGGGGGAGCCGGCCAGCGGGTTGAACGCGCTCTCCTGGCGGATCATGGCGTACAACAGCAGCGGATCGACGCCGTACTGGGCGGCAAAGGTCCGCACCAGATCGGGCCACGGCGCCGGGTAGGCCAGCCGCCCGATGGCCGCAGCCTCCGGCTGCAGCGCCGCCCCGGCCGGCGCCCGCGCCAGCAACCGCGCCGCGGCGATCAGGGCCAGGTAAGGTTGGCCGGCCGCGTCCATTGCCCGCGCGATGCGATACAGCACCCACGGTTGCTCGCCCGCGGCGTCGATCACCAGCTCCAGGGCATCGATCCCCGTGCGCTCACGGCCGGTCTCCAGCAGCTCCACGCCGGCGCGCCAGTCCTCGGCGGCGGCAAGGGCCTGCCACGCCGCCGGGTCTTCCCCGCCCGCCCAGCCGGCCAGCCAGGCCTCCGCCTGGGCCCAATCCGAGGTGGGCACGGTGAAGGCCCCACCCGGACGGATCGTGGGCGCCCGCGGCTCGCCGGCCAGCACCGCGGCGGCGCGCAACCCATAATAGCCCGTCGGGCTACGGCGGGTGGCCTCCATGTAGGCCAGGCGGGCCGCCACCCGGTCGCCCAGCTCGGCGGCGGCGCGGCCGGCCCAGAAGGCGGCGCGGGCCGCCGCCTCCCCGTCGCGCGCCGCCATCGCCGCCGACCAGATCGCGCGCGCCTCGGCGGGTCGGCCGGCCAGATAGGCGAGATAGCCGGCCTGGAACGCGGCCCCGGCGGCGCGCTGGGAGGCAGGGAAACGCTCCGCGAGCAAGAGATAGAGCGTTCGCGCCTCCTCCGGCTGCCCGACCTCAACCAGCACCGCGGCGCGGGCCCACAGCGCCTCGGGCGCGAGTGGCCCGTTCGGATCGGCGCGGTACGCTTCGTCGTAGTTTTCTAGGGCAAGCCCGGTGTCGCCACGGCGCTCGGCCAGCCCGCCCAGGTAGTAAAGCGCCGTGGCCGCGCCGGCGCCCACGGAGCCGCCGGCCTGTAAGAAGGCGTTGAACAGGTCGCGGGCGCGCTGGTTGTTACGGCGGCGGTAGTGCACGATACCGGCCGTAAGCGGGTCTGCCGGCCGGCCCAGCTCGTCGAGCCGGCTCAGGGCCCGCTCCGCCTCAGCCGTGGCCGGGTACTGACTCACCAGCCGCCGGTAGGCATCCGCCGCCGCGTCGGCGTTGCCCAGTGCCGCCTGCGTGCGACCGATTCCGTCCAGGGCGGCAACGCGCTCTGAATCCCACGTCGTGAGGTTGAGCAGGGCCGTGTAGCGGGTCAACGCCCGTTCCGGCCTGCCGACCGCCTCCTCGATCTGGCCCGCCAGCCGCAGCGCCTGCCGGCGGGCCAGCGCCGGCCCGCCGCCGTCCACCACGGGTGCCAACGCGCTCAGCGCGGCCTCCGGGTCATCGTCTTTGAGCAGGCGCGCCCGTTCGATCCGCGCGTAGGTAGCCGCCGGCCCGCTCAGCTCGATGTAGCGTGCGTAGGCGGTGCGGGCGGCGTCACGGTTGCCGGCCTCGGCCTGGAGCAGGGCCTGAAGGAGCCAAGCCCGCGCGCTCAGTTCGGAGGGCGGATCGGCCAGAAGCGGCGCCAACGCGTCCATTCCCTCCTGGTAGCGGCGCAGCTTCGCCAGCACCCGGGCCAGCTCGAAGCGAGCGAGGCGGCCCGTCTCCCCGCCATCGCCGAGGGCGTCGAGGTACGCCTCCGCCGCCGCCTCCCACTCGCCGTTGGCGAACAGGCGGCGCCCCTCGGCCAGGGCCGCGGCGGGGGTACGCACCTCGTGCACGGGCTGGACCGGCGTGACGCCGACAGCCAGGTCGAGCGCCTCCGCGCAGGCGGGGGCGCACACGTGCACCACGGCCAGGATGAGCAGCGAGAGCAGAGACAGGCGGAGCGGCATATCGGGCTACCGGTATTGGCCGGGGTTGCGACGTGTCTTACCGTACCCCACCGACGGCGGCCCTGCCAACGCGCTCCGGTGGCGTGGGGGATCGTTCTGGCCTGACGACGGCCGCCCATCTCGGCGGACGGGCCTATAGATGACGCCGGCACGGTCGATACTTGTGACGACACGGCCCACGCCGCGCCGGTGGAAGCCCTGAGGGATGCCACGATGCCTGAACGGCCTGCCGCCGTGATGGATACCCTGCTCGCGCTGCACCGGGAGCGTGAGCCGCGGGCGGTGCTGCGCCTCCTCCTGCGCCAGCTCGAACCGGTGTACGGCGGCGCCGTGGCCTGCGCCTACCTGCTCGACCCACTGGCCGGCCACTTCCGCTGCGAGCTAGTGGGCGAGCGCGCCGGCGAGGCGCTGGCCGCCTTTCTGCGTGTCCATCCCCGGGCCCCGGCGCCCGTCCCAGCCAGCGCCGGCATGCCGGTGGTGGCGCTCCTGGCCGAGTCCGGCCTCCCCGTGCACGTGACCGACGAAGTGCCCGCGGTGCTGGCGAGCCTGTGGAGCAGAGCGGACGCCGGCGCCCTGTTGCGGGCGCTGGGCGCGCGCTTCACGGCCGTGGCCCCGGTGGCCGGCGCGCACGGACCGCTGGGCGTGATGCTCCTGTTCGTGCTGGACGGGTGGCCGGTTGAGGTGGCGGCCGAATGTACCGCCCACGCCGCCGTGGCGCTTGCCAACCTGCTCGAACAGCGGCACGCGCACCTGCCGGACCGCGACCCACTCACCGGCGTGCTCACTTGTGAACGGGTGCGTCAGGCGGGCGAGCGGGAGATCAACCGAGCGGAGCGGTATCGGCGCATGTTGTCGGTGGCGGTGATCGAGCTGCCGGAGGCGGCACGCGAGCCCGCACAGTGCCGCGCGCTGGCGGAGCTGGTCAGCCGGGTGGTACGCCAGCCGGACATTGTGGGCGCGCTGGAGCCGGGCCGGGTGGTGGCCCTCCTGCCGGAAACGCCCATTGGCGGCGCCGCGGCCTTTACCCGTCGGCTGCGGGAGGCAGCCGGCGGCAGCGGCCTGCCGCCGCTGCGCTGCGCCTGCGCGATGTACCCGCAGGACGGCCGCGACTGGCAGGCACTGATCGAGACCGCCATGACCCGTCTATGCGAGCCGGAACGGCCGCCGGTACCCAACGCCTCACCACGCGGCAGCCTGCGCGCCGCCTTCCCCACCTTCCGTGTGGCCGGCAACGGCCTCTCACGCTGGGACTAAGCCGCTCGGCACGCGGTGGCACACCGACCATGCGCGATGGCACACTGGTGGACGAGGAACGAGGTCCGGTGTCGGCTCGTCCTTCTCTTGCCCTGGGGGAGCAGCGCATGACGGAACCCCTGCTGCGGCCCTACCACACCTTCGTGGTGGAGCGGCCGCGCCCGCACAGCGACCTGTACGCGCTCAGCGACCGCCTGATCGCCCAGGATGTGGTGGCGGTGGTGCAGACAGAAGGGCCGCTGCACGCCGACCTGCTCTACCAGCGCATCGCCAAGCTGTACGGCATCGAGCGGGCCGGCAGTGAGGTGCGGCGGGTGGTGGACCGCGCCCTGCGGGAGGCGACCCGTACGGGCGACGTGGTCCGCCGCGGCCGGTTCTACTGGCCAAAGGGGGTGGAGCGGGTGGAGCCGCGCGCGGCCGGCCCGCGCACCGTGGCCCAGATCGCGCCGGAAGAGCTGCAGGAAGCCGTGCTGTGGGTGCTGCGGACCTTCGGCCCACAGCCGCGTGCGGAGCTGATCCGCGCCGTAGCGCGGGCGCTCGGTTTCCAGCGCACGGGCAGCAGCCTCACCGCCGGCATCGGCGCGGCGGTGGACGCCCTACTGGCCGCGGGGCGGGCCGTAGGAGCGGGCAACGGCGTCGTGGCCGCGGGCGAACGGCGGTAGAGGGCGTCCAGGTCGATGGCCACGCCCGGCAGGAAGGCCGGCTGCACCACGTCGCCCCGGTGCACCGCCTCCGCGGAGCTGCCGTCCGGCTGCCGCATCCAGGCGGTGAGGGCGCGCTCAGGCGGATGCACCAGCCAGCCCTGTAGATCACCCCGGCGGCGATTTTCGGGAAGCTTTTCCGTCACCTCGTGGTCGCCTGTGGGCGGCTTGCCCCCTTAGCCTCCCGCAGCGCCGCTCCCCCCTTGCCCGCGGGGTCTTCCAAGGCCAAGCGCAGGTAGGTCTGTTCGCTCACCAGCATGGCCGACCTGCCGGTCGACGGACGCGGAGCGGGGCACGCCCGCGGGGTCTCCCCATCGGACGAGCGTGTTCGATGCGATCGCACGGTGGCGGCGGTCGCCACCCGGCGCCGTCACCGTGCGATCGCGACGCCGACGCGGGGAAGGTCCATCTCTCCCCCGCTCCTACCGCCCCCGTCGTTCGCCCGCCGGCAGTGCAGCCCTCGCGACTGCTACCCATGCGCGATTTATTTGTGACATGGCTGTGACTCTTGACTTATACAGAGCAATCTCCATATTGACTACCATCATGTTGACGATACGCTGAGGCGCCTCCCCTCTCAAGGAACTGGGCAATGCGGCCGATACCTGAACAGCACTCGGTGCGACCCTATCCAAGCCGCCGGAGCGCCGCATGAGCCGTCCCCACTCGCGTCGGTCTCGCGCGCACGCGTTTCTGCCCGCCTCGACGCCGGACCTGCGTACCCTGCTGGACCTGGTGACTGCCTCGCCTCGGCCGGTGCTGCTCGTCGAGCGTGAGCCGGGGCGGGTGCTGGCGGCCAGCCCCGCTGTAGCCCGCCTGCTCGGACCGAGCGGGTGGGACGCCCTCCGGCCGGGGTCCGAGACCACGCTCGTGACCGTCCTGACGGCCGACCGCGGCCAGACCGGCCGCTCGCCTGCCAATGGGGGATGGCAAACGGTGGGCTTCCGCCTGCCCGCCGGCAGCATGGCGCGCTTGGAGGCCCGCCTACAACCGCTGAACCTCGACCGGCGCCGCCTCACCCTGGTGGAGCTGCGCCGACCAAGCACATCCATCGCCGAGCCAAACGCCCCCCACGCGCGGTGTCCGCTCCCGGTGGCGGAGTTCGACCGATTGGCGCAGATCGCCGCTGCTGTAGACGCCGTTCTCTGGGAGGCCGAGGCGGGCACCTTCCGGTTCACGTACGTGAGCACGCGGGCGGAGGCCCTCCTCGGCTACCCCCTGCGCCGCTGGCTGGAGGAACCGGACTTCTGGGTGCATATCCTGCATCCCGAGGACCGTGAGCGCGCCGTCGCGTTCTGCCGGGCGGCCACCGAGGCCGGTCGCGACCACGTGCTCGAATACCGCGTGTTGGCCGCCGACGGCCGCGTGGTGTGGCTGCGCGATCTGGTGCGTGTGCTCCCCGGCCCGGACAACCGGCCGGCCGTGCTGCGCGGCGTGATGGTCGACATCACCGAGCGCAAGGCCGCCGAGGCGGCGCTCGCGGCAAGCGAGGCGCGCTTTCGTGCCCTGGTGCAGCGCGCCTCGGACATGGTGGTCGTGCTGGATGCCGCCGGCCATGTGCGCTACGTCAGCCCCTCGGTGACGCGCATCCTTGGATACGACGCCGACGACGTGCTCAGCGCCAACGCCTTCAGCTTCGTGCACCCAGAGGACCTTGAGCGGGTACAGGCGGCCTTCGTGCGGGTCGTGGGTGAGCCGGGTGGCCATCCGCCCACGGAGTTCCGGGCGCGGCACGCGGATGGCACCTGGCGCTGGTTAGAGGCCACCGCCACCAACCTGCTCGACGACCCGGCCGTGCGCGGGGTGGTGGAAAACCTGCGCGACATCACCGAGCGCAAACTGGCGGAGGAGACGCTGCGGGCAAGCGAAGCGCGCTACCGCGCCCTCATGGAGCAGGCCTCGGACGCCATCTTCGTTGCCTACCCGCGCGGGCCATTCATCGACGTCAACGCCCAGGCCTGTACTCTGCTCGGCTACACGCGCGAGGAGCTGCTGAGGCTGACGGCCCAGGATATCGTGGCACCGGATGAGTTCGCCGCCCACCCGCCGCGCTACGCGGAGCTGTTCACCGGTCAGGTGGTGCGCGTGGAGCGGCGCTTGCGGCGCAAGGACGGCTCACTGGTGCCCGCCGAGGTGAGCATCAGTCAGCTCACCGACGGCCGGGTGCTGGCCATCGTGCGTGATGTGAGCGAACGCACGCGCATGGCGGAGGCGCTGCGCCGCCGCGACGCCATCCTCAGCGCCATCTCGGCCGCCGCCACCCGCCTGCTCGGCTCGGCCTGCTGGGAGGAGCACGCGGAGCAGGTGCTGGCTGAACTTGGCGCGGCTGCGGACGTAAGCCGCGCCTACATCGACCAGAACCTGACGGTGCCCAACGGCGACCTGCGCTGCCTGCGCCGCTTTTGCTGGGCCGCGCCCGGCGTGCGCCCCGCCTACCGTCGCCTGCGCGAGCGCCCGTTCGACCCGTACGCGCTGGGGCTGGGCCGCTTCGCCGAGCTGTTGGGGAGCGGCGCCGTGCTTCAGGGGCACGTGCGCGACCTGCAGCCCGCCGAGCGAGCGCTGCTGGAGCCGCAGGGCATCCGCTCTGTGCTGGCGGTGCCCGTGTTTGTGAATGAGCGCTGGTGGGGCACGATCATCCTGGATGAGTGCCGGCAGGAGCGGGAGTGGAGCGAGCTAGAGGTCGAGGCGCTGTGGCTGGCCGCGCGCATGTTGGGCACCGCCATCCAACGCGCCGAGGACGAGGCCGCCCTGCGCGCCTCCGAGCAGCGCTTCCGGATGCTGACCGAAAACGCGCATGACGTGATCTACCGGTTGCGCTGCACGCCGACGCCGTGCGTGGAGTACATCAGCCCGGTGGTGGAACGGCTGAGCGGCTACCGCGCGGCGGACATCTGCGCGGACCCGGGGCTGATCGTCCGAGCGATCCATCCCGCCGACCGGCCGGTGCTGGAGGAGATGCTGCGGGGGCGACGCGGGATCGCCGAGCCGCTGGTGCTGCGCTGGCGGCGCACGGACGGCGCCTTCCTGTGGATGGAGCACCGCAACACCGCCATCTATGACGCTGAGGGCAGCCTGGTGGCGATCGAGGGCGTGGCACGCGACGTCACCGAGGCCAAACGCTACGAGGAGCGCCTGCACCGGCTGGCCTATTACGACTCGCTCACCGGTCTGCCCAACCGCGCCTTCCTGCTGGAACGGCTGGAGCGGGCGGCCGGCGGCCCGGCAGCGGTGCTGCTCCTGGACCTCGACCGCTTCAAACTGGTGAACGAGAGCCTGGGCCATACCGCTGGCGACGCGCTGCTGGTGGCCGTCGCCGAGCGGCTGCGCGCCGCGTTGCATCCGGACGACCTGCTGGCCCGCGTCGGCGAAGACGAGTTCGCGGTGGTGCTCACGGATCCCTCCGCCCCGGGTGCGGTGGCCGAGCGGCTGTTGGACACGCTGGCACCACCGTTCGCCGTGGACGAGCGCCAGATCAGCGTCACGGCCAGCATCGGCATCGCGCAGCGGCCCTCGGCCAAGGCCGGGGCGGACCTCCTGCGCGACGCGCTCACCGCCCTGCACCAGGCCAAGGTGGGCGGGCGCGCCCGTTGGGTGCTGTTCGACGAGGACGCGCGGGCCCGCACCGTGGCGCGCTTCGTGCTGGAGCACGACCTGCGCCGCGCCCTCGAACGGGACGAGCTCGCACTCGTCTACCAGCCCATCGTGGACGTGGCCAGCGGCCGCATCGTCGGGATGGAGGCGCTGATCCGATGGCGTCATCCGGAGCGGGGGCCGGTGTCGGCAGGCGAGATCATCGCCCTGGCCGAAGATACGGGCCTGATCATTCCCCTCGGTGAGTGGGTGCTGCGCCGGGCGTGCCGCCAAGCGGCGGAGTGGCACCGGTTGGTGCTCGGCGCGCCGCCGCTTGCCATTAGTGTGAACCTCTCCCCCCACCAGCTCCGCCATCCCGGTCTGGTGGCAAGCGTGCGCCGCGTGCTAGCGGAGACGGGCCTTGCCCCCTCGGCGCTCTGCCTAGAGATCACGGAGAGCGCTGCCCTGGACGGCGGTGAGACCACCGTGGCCGCCCTCCAGGCGCTCAAGGAGCTGGGCGTGCGCCTGGCGCTGGACGATTTCGGCACCGGTTACTCGGCGCTCGGGTACCTGTCGCGCTTTGCCGTGGACACGCTCAAGATCGACCGGGCGTTCATTGCCGATGTGGACCGTGATCCGCGCGCCCTATCCATCGTACGGGCCATCGCCGCTATGGCCCATGCCCTGGGCATGGACGTGACGGCGGAGGGGATCGAAACGGCACATCAGCTGGCCGCGGTGCGCGCCGTGCGCTGCGACTGGGCACAGGGCTATCACTTCTCCCGGCCGGTGAGCGCGGTGGAGGTCACGGTCCTCCTCCAGCAGGGCTCCCTGCCCGCCCCGTGACGTCGGCGAGCGCCCACGCCCGTGCCACCAGCCCCTCCAACCGCTCGCTGAGCTCACGCGCTTCCGCGTCGGGTACGGGCGCGCCGGCCAGGGCCGCGGCGAGCCGTGCCCGCGCGGCGGCCACCAGCGCGTCGCGCTCATCAACCAGGGCAGCCAAGGCCGCGTCCAAGCGGGCGGCCGCGGCGCGGTCCATCTCGGCCGCGGTGGTCGCCACGGCTAGCGCCGCGCGGGCGAAGGCGCCCAGGGGCGCCTCGGCCTGCTTGCCGGCCGCCGCCAGCCGCAACGCGCTCGGGTCGCGGGCGACGGCCGGCGCAAGGGACTCCGCCAGTGCCGCTACGATCACCTGCCCGTCGAGATCGGCGGTCGGCAGACCGAGCAGGGCGTGCACCGTGGCCAGGATGTCCGTGTGGTCGGTCCAGGCGGTGAGGGGGCCGGGCCGGATGCCGGGGCCGCGCAGCGCCAGCCATACCCGCTCCATATCCGGCCCCAGCGTGCCGTGATTCCAGAGCGGTGCCGCCGTACGCCCGATGAGGCGCGCTCCGCGCTCGCGGAACTGCACATCCGCCTCACCGAAGACGGTGAGATCCGGCACCCGCGCCGGGTCGGCGGCCACGGCCATCTGCGCCGCGCGCATCGCCGCGCCCCAGGCGATGGCCTGCACCCCCGGCGCCCACCGCAGGGCCGCGCGCACCGGCGCTGGGTCCACGCCCGGCGCCAGGTAGAGGTGGGCAGCCGCGCCGCCGACCATCTGCACCGCGCCGGGCGGGACGAGATAAACGGCGTTGGACTCCAGGTAGGTACCCAGGGCCACGGCTCGGCCGCCCTCCGGCACCAGGTGGTCGCCCTCGTCCGCGGTGACCACGAACAGGCTGTTCTCCGGCGTGATGCCGGCAGCCGCCAGGCGGGCGAAGAACGCGGCGAAGGCGGCGTCATAGCGGGCGAGAACGTCGGCGTACGCGCCGGGGCCGCGGCTGCCGTGCAGGTTTTCCAGGTAGGTGAAGGTGACGCGCACGCCGTGCTCCTGCATGAGCGCGGTGGCGGTGAGCGGGTATTCCACCTCGCGCAGCGGCCAGCCGGGGAACGGCCCCAGCACCTGCCACAGCCAGGGCAGGTTGGGCGCACCGAAGGTGCGCGTGCCGTCGGCGCGGTAGACGGCCACACCGCGGTAAGCGGCGGCGCGGGGCTCCTCCGGGTTGGCGAGCACGCCCAGCCGCTCCACGTCCGCCTCGGTCTGCAACACCAGCGGGCTCATGCCCACCGCGCCCACGTCCCAGCCGGCGGCGGTGAAGGCCGCCCATGGAGGTGCGCCCAGACCGAACGGCAGCCCGCTGCCCAGCGGCGTTTCCCAGAAGGTAAAGCCGCTCTCCCGCTGCCCACCGGCGAAGAACCCGTTGTCCAGGGCGCCGCTGTGGGCGGCGTAGCGCCCGCTGGCGATGGCGGCAAATCCTGGCGCGCTGCGCGTGGGCAGCACGGTGTGGTGGAGGGTGCTAAAGGCACCCCCCTGCAGGAACCGCCACAAGGTCGGCATGGCCCGCAGGTCGTCCAGCGAGGTGTTGTCAAAGGCGAGGATCAGCACCCGCTCGGGCCGACTGGGGGTGGACGGCGCGGCGAGCGGCCGCCGGCTCGTGGGCGTTCGTCCGTCCCCGAGGGCGGCGCAGAGCACCAGGGCAAGCAGCAGCGCCGCACAGCGCACCGACCGGTCCTCCACGTTGGGGGTATTCTACAGGATGAGGATCGGTCATGCGTACCTGCCGTCGCTCCAGCCCGCGGAACGGACGAGCCCTCGTGAGGGGAGAGGAGAGAGCGCGCTCCTCACCTGCCGAGCCGGGTGAGGGCCGGTCTCTCCTCTCCCCTCGCGCCTCGGTGCTCGTTCCTTGCCTTTTTCGCGCGGGCGCGCTCTTCGGCCGTAAGCAGGCGCTTGCGCAGACGGATGGACTTCGGCGTCACCTCGACCAGCTCATCCGGCTCGATGAACTCCAGCGCCTGCTCCAGCGAGAGCTTGACCGCCGGGGTGAGGCGCACCTGGATCTCCTGCGTGGAGGAGCGGATGTTCGTGGCCTTCTTCTGCTTGCACACGTTGATTGAAATGTCCTGCTCGCGCGCGCTGAGGCCGACGATCATCCCCTCGTACACCTCGGTGCCGGGCTCGATGAAGGTGATGCCCCGCTCCTGGGCGTTCGCCAGCCCGTAGGTGACGGCGGTACCCGTCTGGTCCGCGATCAGCACCCCGTTGCGGTGCCCGCTGATCTCCCCCCGCCACGGCTCGTAGCCCAGGAACACGCTGCTCATCGTCCCCTCACCGCGCGTGGCCGTGAGGAACTGGCTGCGGAAGCCGATCAGGCCGCGGGTGGGAATGTTGTACTCCAGGCGGATGCCGCCCTTTCCATCCGCCTGCATGTTCACCAGCCGGCCCAGGCGCTTGGCCAGCGCCTCCGTGAGGAAGCCCAAGTGCTCCTCCCGTGCGTCGATCACCAGATGCTCCACCGGCTCGTGCAGCCGGCCGTCGATCACCTTGGTGATCACCTCCGGCCGGGAGACCTGGAACTCGTACCCCTCGCGCCGCATGGTCTCGATCAGGATCGACAGGTGCAGCTCGCCCCGCCCGCACACCAGCAGCGTCTCCGGGCTGTCCGTCTCTTCCACGCGCAAGGCCACGTTCGTCTCCAGCTCCTTGAAGAGCCGCTCGCGCAGTTGGCGGCTGGTGACGAAGCGGCCCTCCCGCCCGGCGAAGGGCGAGGTGTTGACGCCGAAGGTCATCTTCACCGTCGGCTCCTCCACCGCGATGGGGGACAGCGCCCGCGGCTGCTCGACATCGGCCACCGTATCGCCGATGCCGGCCTCCTCCAACCCCGTCACGGCCACGATGTCGCCCGCCGCGGCCTCGGCCACCTCCAACCGCTCCAGACCGCGGAACACGAACACCTGACCGGTGCGGGTGCGGGTGACGTTCCCGTGCCGGTCGACGCACGCCACCGGCATGTTGCGGCCGATACGGCCGTTGCGGATGCGGCCGATGACGATCTTGCCGGTGTAGTCGTCGTAATCGAGCGCGGTGACGAGCATCTGCAGGGGGGCGTCCGGGTCGCCCACCGGCGGCGGGATATGCTGCAGAATCGCCTCGAACAGCGGGCGCAGGTCCGTGCCGGGCACGCGCGGATCGGTGGTGGCGGTGCCGGCCTTGGCGTTGGTGTACAACACGGGGAAGTCGAGCTGGTCGGCATCAGTGGCCAGCTCCAGGAAGAGGTCCTGGGTCATGGACAGCACCTCGGCCGGACGGGCGGCGGGCCGGTCGATCTTGTTGATCACCACCACCGGCCGCAGGCCGAGGGCCAGCGCCTTGCGCAGCACGAAGCGGGTCTGAGGCATCGGCCCCTCCACGGCATCCACCAGCAGCAGGCAGCCGTCGGCCATGTTCAGCACCCGCTCCACCTCGCCGCCGAAGTCGGCGTGGCCGGGGGTATCGATGATGTTGATCGTGACGCCGGCGTAGGTGACGGCCGTGTTCTTGGCCAGGATGGTGATGCCCCGCTCCCGCTCCAGCTCAAACCGGTCCAGAATAAGCGAGCCTACCTGCTCGTGGGCGCGGAAGACGTGGGCCTGTTTGAGGAGGCCGTCGACCAGCGTCGTCTTGCCGTGGTCGACGTGGGCGATAATGCAGACGTTGCGCAGGTCGGCGCGAGCGATCTCGGGCACAGGGTTCCTCACGTGCGTGCGCGGGCGGCACGGACGCGCGACGCCGGCCGACGTGCCCGACGCACAAAGAGGCGCCCCAGCGTGGGCCGGGGCGCGGTGCAGGCTGCTTCCCGGACATGGCCCCGCCCTCCGACGCTGTCGGGGTAGCCTCTGGCGCGGGGCCCCCGGCAGAGCACGGGATCCGTGCCGAAGGTCAGGCCGGCCGGCCGGAGCCGCGTTCTGTCCTCCAGTATAGCAGACCGGGGCGCGACGTCAGCGCCAAAACCCGGAGGAGGGGAAGAGGATGCGCATCACCGACCTCACGCTCACCCTGGTGGCCTGGCAGACCCCACCGACCTCCTACGGCCACGCGCTCACGTTCGGCGGCGACAAGGAGCTGGGCGTGCTCACCATCTCTACCGACGCCGGCGTGGAGGGACATGCCTTCCTCGGCTCGGCCGCCCGCAGCGCGGCCGACGACGCGGGGCCCCTACTCACCTACCTGAAGCCGCTCGTGCTCGGTCAGAACCCACTCGATATCGGTCGGCTGTGGCAGGCCATGTGGCAGCGCAACCGCGCCGTCTCCCTGCGCGCCATCGGCGCCGTCGATGTGGCCCTCTGGGACCTAGCCGGCACGGTGATGGGGCAACCGGTGCACCGCCTGCTCGGCACCTGCCGCGAGCGGGTGCCCGCCTATGCCAGCTCCGCCCGGCTGGAAAGCCCGGAGGCGTACGCCGAAGAGGCGATAGCCTACAAGGCCCGCGGCTGGACCGCCTACAAGATCCATCCGCACGGCGACCCGCGCACCGATCTCGCCATCTGTCGGGCGGTGCGCAAGGCGGTCGGTGATGGTTACACCCTGATGTTGGACTCGGTGTGGTCCTACGGGTACGAGGATGCCCTGCGCGTGGGCCGGGCCATCGAGGAGCTGGGCTTCTTCTGGTACGAGGACCCGCTGCCCGAGGACGACATCTACGGGTATGTGAAGCTCTGCCGCAAGCTGGACATCCCGGTGCTGGCCACCGAGTACGCGCCGGGCGGGCTGTACGGCATGACGCAGTGGGTACTACAGGGCGCCACGGACATGCTGCGCGGTGACGTCGCCCTCAAAGGCGGTATCACCGCGCTGGTGAAGATCGCGCACCTGGCCGAGGCCTTCCGCATGAAGTGCGAGATCCACCACGGCGGCAACTCGCTCAACAACGTCGCCAACCTACACGTGACGATGGTCGTCCCCAACTGCGATTACTTTGAGGTCCTGCTGCCAGACGCCGTGCAGAAGTACGGCCTGGTCGAAGATATCACCGTGGATGGGGAGGGCTACGTCCACGCCCCCACGGCCCCCGGCCTTGGCTACGCCATCGACTGGGAGCTGGTGCGACGGCGCACCACGCGCGTGCTCCGGTAAGGCCGCCAGCCAGGGGCCGGGGCACGCTACAATCACGACGACACCCGCGTGCCGGGGAGCGCCGCGGGCGTGAGGGCGCACACGTGAGCGACTGGACGGGCGATATCGCGGTGATCGGCGGTGGGATCGTGGGGCTGGCCACAGCACGCGAGCTGCTGCGCCGGCGGCCCGGGCTGCGCCTGGTGGTACTGGAGAAGGAGCGCGCCATCGGCCGTCACCAGACCGGCCACAACTCCGGCGTGATCCACTCCGGTATCTACTACGCGCCGGGCTCGCTCAAGGCCCGGCTATGCGTGGCCGGCGCCGCCCGCCTCTACCGCTACTGCGAGGAGAAAGGCATCCCCTACCAGAAGTGCGGCAAGGTGATCATCGCCCGCACCGCCGCCGAGCTGCCCCGCCTGGAGGAGCTGCACCGCCGCGGCCTGGCCAACGGTGTGCCCGGTCTGGAGCTGATCGGCCCTGAGCGCCTGCGTGAGCTGGAGCCGCACGCCACCGGCGTGAAGGCGCTGTGGTCGCCCAACACCGGCATCGTCGACTTCGGCCGCGTCGCCGCCGCCTATGCCGAGGACGTGCAGGTCATGGGCGGTCAGATCCGCACCGGGCATCGGGTCACGGCCATGCACCGTGTCAGCGGGGTGACGCGCATCCACACCACCGGTGGGGACGTGGAGGCGCGGCTGGTGGTGGCCTGCGCCGGGCTGTACGCCGACCGGATAGCCGCCCTCACCGGCGCCCCGCGCAGCCCGCGCATCGTGCCCTTCCGCGGCGACTACTACATCCTGCGCCCGGAGCGGCGCCACCTGGTGCGCGGCAACATCTACCCCGTGCCGGACCCCTCCTTCCCCTTCCTGGGTGTGCACTTCACGCCGCGCATGGACGGCAGTATCTGGCTGGGGCCCAACGCCGTGCTCGCCTTCGCCCGCGAGGGCTACCGCCGCACGGACGTCAACCCGCGCGACCTGCTGGAGGCGCTCACCTTCCCCGGCTTTCTGCGTCTGGCGCGTAAGTACTGGCGCACCGGCCTGGCCGAGATGTGGCGCGACGTCAGCCGCCGCGCCTTCTGGAAGTCGCTCCAGAGCTACGTCCCCGAGATCCGCCCCGAGGACCTGCTGCCCGGGCCGGC
>JBHOQW010000214.1:0-57614 GCA_042408665.1 Dehalococcoidia bacterium | reverse complement strand
GGGCTGGGAGGTCGTGCGGCGGGTGGAGGCGATCATCCGCGAGGAGATGAACGCGGCCGGCGGGCAGGAGGTGCACATGCCGGCCCTGCAGCCGCGCGAGCTGTGGGAGGAGAGCGGCCGCTGGCACACCTTCACCGGCCTGTACACCCTGCGCGACCGGCGCGACCGCTGGCTGGCGCTCGGCCCCACGCATGAAGAGGTGATCACCGACCTGGCCCGGCGCAACATCCAGAGCTACCGTGATCTGCCCCAGCGTATCTACCAGATCCAGACCAAGTTTCGGGACGAGCCCCGCCCGCGCGGCGGCCTGGTGCGCGTGCGTGAGTTCCTCATGAAGGACCTGTACAGCTTCGACGCCGACTGGGAGGGGCTCGACCGCAGTTACGAGGCGATGGTGCAGGCCTACCACAACATCTTCCGGCGCTGCGGCATCCCGGTGGTGCCGGTGCAGGCCGATTCGGGCGCCATCGGCGGCAAGGACTCCCAGGAGTTCCTCTTCCTCACCGACATCGGCGAGGACACGGCCCTGATCTGCGACGGCTGCGGCTACGCCGCCAACGCGGAGAAGGCGGTGTTTGCGAAACCGGCCGCCGCGCCCGAAGCACCCCTGCCGCTGGAACGGCTGGCCACGCCGGGGCAGAAGACGATCGACGACCTGGTGCGCTTCACCGGGCAACCGCATGCGCGCACGCTGAAGGCCGTGTTCTATCAGGCCGATGGGCAGCCGGTGTTCGTGGCCATCCGCGGCGACCTCGAGGTCAACGAGGTCAAGCTCAAGAATGCGCTGCAGGCGGTCGATCTCAGCCTGATGGACGATGCCCAGGTGCGGGCGCGAGGCCTGGTGGCCGGCGCGGCCTCCCCCGTGGGGCTGGAGGGGATCACCGTGGTGGCCGATGACTCGGCCGTGCACTCCCCCAACCTGATCGCCGGCGCCAACACCCCGGATGTCCATTACCTCAACGTCAACTACGGGCGGGACTGGCGGGCGGCGATCGTCGCCGACATCGCCCTGGCCCGCGACGGCGCCCGCTGCGCCTTCTGCGCCGGCACCCTGCACGAGCGCCGCGGCATCGAGATGGGGCACGTGTTCAAGCTGGGCACCGTGTACAGCGAGAAGATGGGCGCCACCTACCTGGACGCCGAGGGCAAGAGCCGCCCCCTGGTGATGGGCTGCTACGGTATCGGGGTGGGCCGCATCGTGGCCGCCGCGGTGGAGGCCAACCACGACGAGCGCGGCATCATCTGGCCGGACGAGCTGGCACCGTACCGCGTCCACCTCGTTGGCCTCAACCTGGACCGGCCCGCGGTGCGGGAGACGGCCGAGTGGCTGTACGGCGAGCTGTGGGCGGCCGGGATCCGCACCCTGTACGACGACCGCGACGAGTCCGCCGGCGTGAAGTTTGCCGACGCCGACCTGCTCGGTATGCCCTGGCGCCTAACGGTGAGCCCGCGCACCCTGGAGCGGGAGGCGGTGGAGCTCAAACGGCGCACGCGCCCGGAGAGCGACCTGGTACCGCTCGCGGAGGGGGTCGGGGCCATCGCCGATCGGGTCCGTGGTTGATGTGACCGCCCCACCGTCTGCACGCGCCACCTCGGCGTTACGGGTGCGTTGCGGCGCCGGCCGAGACATGGTATCATAGCATTGACAGTGAACGTACCTTGAGAGAGGTGGGCTGGTCCCACCTTTCTTCGTAGTTGAGGTCTGGCCCGTTTGGTTGGTGGGGAGGTCCCGCGCGGCATGAAGAACGAATTCATCATGGCGATCACACAGCTTTCGGCGGAGAAGAACCTGCCGAAGGAGGTCGTGTTTGAGGCGGTGGAGGCCGCCCTCGCCTCCGCCTACAAGAAGGACCTGAACGCCAACGCCAACGTCTCCGTCAAGATCGACCGTGAGACGGGGGCGGTGAAGGTCTACACGCACAAGGTCGTGGTCGAGGAGGTGCACAACCCCCGCGACGAGATCTCCCTGGCTGAGGCGCGTAAGATCCGCCCTGATGTGGAAGTGGGCGAGACCATCCCCTTCGAGACCGTGGTGCACAACGCCGGCCGGATCGCCGCGCAGACCGCCAAGCAGGTAGTGCTGCAACGCCTGCGCGAGGCGGAGCGCGAAGTGGTGTACGACGAGTACCACGGCAAGGAGGGAGATATCATCTCCGGTGTGGTGCGGCGGACGGACGGACGGCAGACGATCATCGACCTCGGGCGCACCGAGGCAGTGCTGCCCGCCAGCGAGCTGCCGCGCAACGAGCACCTGCGCCAGGACCAGCGGATCAAGGTGTACGTGCTGGAGGTACAGAAGGCGGCCAAAGGCCCGCAGGTGATCGTCTCCCGCACGCACAAGAACCTGATCCGGCGGCTGTTCGAGCTGGAGGTGCCGGAGATCCACCGGGGCATCGTGGAGATCAAGTCCATCGCCCGTGAACCCGGCTCGCGCTCCAAGGTGGCGGTCTGGTCGCGCGACCCGCAGGTCGACCCGGTGGGCGCCTGTGTGGGCCTGCGCGGCATCCGCATCCAGAACGTGGTCAACGAGCTGAACGGCGAGCGGATCGATGTCGTCCTGTGGGATCCGGACCCGGCAAAGTTCGTGGCCAACGCGCTCAGCCCGGCACGGGTGACGAGCGTCAAGGTCGATGAGGCCACCAACACGGCCACCGTCATCGTGCCGGATCAGCAGCTCTCGCTGGCCATCGGCAAGGAGGGCCAGAACGCCCGCTTGGCCGCCAAACTGACCGGCTGGCGGATCGACATCAAGGCCGAGTCGGTGGCGATGCGGGCGCCGGAGGCACCGGCCGCCGTACCGGAAACGGTGTACAGCGCCCCGGCTCCGTCCCGCGAGGAGCTGGACGAAGGGGCGCGTGCCCCAGCCGCGGCTCCGGCCGCGGTGGCACCCAAACCGGAGCCGGCTGCCCCGGTCGCACCGCCGGAGCCGGAGCCGGTGCCGGCGGTGGCCGCGGCTGCCGTTCTGCCGGAGACGGAGACGGCGCCCGAACCGGTCGCAGAAGAGCCGGAGGCCGCAGCAGAGCCCGAACCGGTGCCGGTAGCACCCGAGCCGGCGCGCGCGCTGCGCGGCGGCATCCGCTTCGCCGAGGACCTCGGTGTGGTGCCCTCGCGCCTGCCGGCTGAGGGCAAAGGGAAGAAGGGCCGCCGCGAGGGTCGGTTCGAAACCGAAGAGGAAATCGCGGCCCGGCGCCGCGCGGCCAGCCGTCGCCGGCGGGACGTGTTCGAGGACGAGGACGACGACGAGTACGCGGAGTACACCTCGCGCTTCCGCTAAGCCAGGGAGGGGCGGCACGGGGCGCACCCCGGTGTGCGGGTGGCGCCCCGTGCCCCATGTGCGACAATGGCTGTGAAAACGGCACGACGCGGTCCGCGGCCGAAGCACGTGCCCCAACGCACGTGCATCGGCTGCCGCACCACCTCCGCCAAGCGAGAATTCGTCCGCATCGTGCGGACGCCGGACGGTCGGGTGGAGGTCGATCCGACCGGCAAAAAACCCGGGCGGGGCGCGTACCTGTGCCGGCAGCGTTCCTGCTGGGAGGTAGCGCTCAAACGGGACCTGGTAAGCCGCGCGCTCAAGGTCTCGTTGCAGCCCGCGGATCGGGAGGCATTGGCGATGTTTGGCGCCGCACTGCCGGAGACGGCGCCGGAACCACGGACCGGCACATCATGAACACGTGCAGTACTCGCGCCCCGCGTGCGGGCCGCGCGGGCACCGGTGCCCCGTAGACGGGTTCCCGGTGGCCCCGGCCTGAAACGGGGCCACGGAGGGAACACCGTTGACCACTACCCGCACCCCGACATCAACCCCCCAGCGCTCGGGCCCGGTGGAGATCCCGCCGACGCTCAGCGTCCGCGAACTGGCGGAGCTGCTGGGCCTGCCGCCGGTCGAGGTCATCAAAGACCTCATGAAGAACGGCGTGATGGCGGCGCTCACCCAGGTGATCGACTACGACACCGCCGCCATCGTGGCCACGGACTTCGGCTTCGAGCCGCGCGAGATGCACCTGGCGGTGGAGGAACCGGTTGCGCCTGAGGCGGCCGGGCTCAAGCGCCTTCTCGAAGAGGAAGACCCCGCCAAGCTCAAGCCGCGGCCACCCGTGGTGACGGTGATGGGCCACGTCGACCACGGCAAGACCAGCCTGCTGGACCGCATCCGCCACACGAACGTCACCGCCACCGAGGCCGGCGGCATCACGCAGCACATCGGCGCCTACCAGGTGGAGGTCAAGCACCCCTCCACCGGCGAGGTGCGCAAGATCACCTTCCTGGACACGCCCGGCCATGAGGCGTTCACCGCCATGCGCGCCCGCGGCGCCCAGGCCACCGATATCGCCATCTTGGTCGTGGCCGCCGACGACGGCGTTATGCCTCAGACCAAGGAGGCGATCTCCCACATCCGTGCGGCGGGCGTGGAGATGGTGGTCGCCATCAACAAGATCGACCTGCCCGACGCTAACCCCGATCGCGTCAAGCAGGAGCTGGCCGGCGAGGGGGTGATCATCGAGGAGTACGGCGGCAACGTGATCTGCGTGCCCGTCTCCGCCCGCACCGGTGAAGGGATCAATGACCTTCTGGAGAACCTTTTGCTCCTGGCCGACGTCATGGAGCTCAAGGCCAACCCGGATCGGCCGGCCGTGGGCTTGGTGATCGAGGCGGAGATGGACCGCGCGCGCGGCCCGGTGGCCACGGTGCTCGTCCAGGCCGGCACCCTGCACCCGGGCGAGGTAGTGATCGCCGGCGACACCTGGGGACGCGTGAAGGCGATGTTCGACGACCGCGGCCGCCGGCTCAAGGAGGCCGGACCGTCCGTGCCGGCGCGCATCCTCGGCCTGAACGCCGTGCCGCACGCCGGTGACCTCGTCACCGTCGTCAAGGATGAGCGCCAGGCGCGGGCCGCGATCGAGCGGCGGCTGCGCCAGAAGGAAGCGGAGCGCGCCGCCGCCGTGCGCCCGGTCACCCTCGACACCCTCTACGGCGCCATCTCCGCCGGCAAGGTGAAGGAGCTCAACATCATCCTCAAGGCCGACGTGCAGGGCAGCATCGAGCCCATCCGCACCTCCCTGGAGCGTCTCTCTACCGACCAGGTGCGCGTGCGCATCATCCACGCCGGCGTGGGCAGCGTGACCGAGTCCGACGTTATGCTGGCCGTGGCGTCTAAGGCCGTGATCATCGGCTTCAACGTGCGCCCTGAGCCCGGCGCCCAGCGCGTGGCAGCCCAAGAAGGGGTCGACATCCGCCTGTACAACATCATCTACAACCTGGTGGAGGATGTGGAGCGCGCCCTGAAGGGTCTGCTGGAGCCGGTGTACGTCGAGGTGGTGGACGGGCACGCCGAGGTGCGGCAGGTGATCCGCATCAGCCGCATCGGCAACGTGGCCGGCTGCTACGTCACCGACGGCAAGATCCTGCGCAACGACCAGGTGCGGGTGCTGCGCGGCAAGGAGATCCTCTTCACCGGCCGGGTGGCAAACCTCAAGCGTCTCAAAGAGGACGTGCGCGAGGTGGACGCCGGCTATGAGTGCGGCGTCACGCTGGAGGGGTTCGACGCCTTCCAGGTCGGCGACGTGCTCGAGTTCTTCCACCGCGAACGCCAGCAGCCAGAGGCCGCGGCATCGGCCGCGGCGCCACGCCAGCGGTAATACCCTGGAGTGCACGGGTCGCGGCCGTCCGGCGCCGGCGATCCCGGGGCCGTGCCCTCCCGGCCCGTGGCATGGAGGCAGGCTATGAGCCGCCGCACCCTTCGCATCAACGAGCTGATCCGCGACGAACTGAGCGACATTATCCGGCGCGAGACGCGCGACCCGCGCCTCGACCCGGCGGTGGTGAGCATCACGGACGTGGAAACCACCCAAGACCTGCGCCACGCCAAGGTCTACGTGAGCGTGCTCGGCACCGAGGAGGAGCGCAAGGCGGTGATGGACGCCCTCACCGCCGGCCGCGCCTTCTACCGCCGCCTGCTCGGCCAGCGGCTGTCCGACCTGCACCACATCCCGGAGCTGCACTTCAAGGCGGACATTTCCATTGAGCGCGGCCAGCGGCTGACGGACATCCTCAACCAGCTCGCCCGCGAGCGCGAAGAGGCGGCGCGCCAGCGCGGGGAGGCCGGCTGATATGGATGCGGTGACATCCGGGATCCGCTGGCAGGACGTGTTCCCTGCCCAGGTGGCGGACCTGTTCGCGCGCGACTGGCACCAGCCCGGCAGCGTGGACGCGGTGCTTATCGAGCGCATGGTGCCGGTCACGCGCCTCACCGCCCGCGACCTGTACGCGCCGCCAACCGGGCAGCCGTACCGCGGCGGCCGGCCCGTGCTGGAGGAGCACGTGCGGCGGGTGGCCGGCGATGCCGTCCACCCCGTGCAGGCCATCGTCGCCCTGCTCCGCTTCTGCCACCGATTGCCGCAGGAGTTCCCGTCCCCGGACCGGCCCGCCATCGCCCACCTGGACGAGGTGCGCGCCGGCGGCACGGAGGAGGAGATCATCGTCGAGGGCAACCCGCTCGCGGCGGAGCGGGCGCGCCTGCTGTGTGCCCTGGCCCAGGTGGCGGGCATGCACGCACGGGTGGTACATCTGGCCCGCATCGATCCGGCGGAGCGGCACACGGTGACAGAGGTGTGGACGGGTACGCGCTGGAGCGTGTTCGACCCGTTCAGCGGCCGCTTCTTCACTTGGCCCAAGCACGGCTACGCCTCCGCGTGGGACATGCACGAGCTACCGCGCATCGCGGACGAAAAGGCCGACCACGGGCGCCAGCGGTACGTGGACAGCGCCTACTACCGCTGCGTCGCCGTCGCCGACTACCGCGCCGATGAGGCCAGCCGGTATTCGTTCGACCGCGACCCCCTGCCGCCCGAGGTGGTGCAGCGTCTGCGCGCGGGGTTTGGCTCCTGAGCAGCGATGCGGGCTTCGTCCGGCGCCGCGCCGATTTCTCCCGACCTGCTGCACGGCTTCCTCGTCATCGACAAGCCGCCGGGCTGGACCTCACATGACGTCGTCGCCCGCATCCGCCGGCTGACCGGCGTGCGTCGGGTCGGCCACGCGGGCACACTAGATCCCATGGCCACCGGTGTGCTCCCTGTGGCCCTGGGCCAGGCGACCAAGCTGCTCGAGTATCTATCCGAAGCGGACAAGGGCTATCGCGCCACCGTGCGGCTCGGCCTCACAACCGACACCGACGACGCCACCGGCGCCCCCCTGGTCGAGCGCCCCTGGCAACACCTCACCGAGGAGGCGGTGCGCCGCGCCCTAGCGGAGTTCGTGGGCACGGTGGAGCAGGTACCGCCGGCGTACAGCGCCGTCAAACGGGGCGGGGTGCCGCTCTACCGGCTGGCCCGCCGGGGACAGCCGGTGACGGCCCCCGCGCGCACCGTGACCATCCACCGCCTCGATGTGCTGGCCGTGGCGCTCCCGGATGTGACGTTCGAGGTCAGCTGCTCCAAGGGAACCTACATCCGCAGCCTGGCCCGCGACTTGGGCGAACGGCTGGGCACCGGCGGCCACCTGCGCGCGCTGCGCCGCCTGTGGACCGGCCCGTTTGACCTGCGCGTCGCCCATACCCTGGATGAGGTGGCCCAAGCGGCAGAGACCGGCACACTGCCCGCGCTCCTGCTGCCGCCGGACGCGGTGCTCCCCACCGCCCCGGCGCTGGTGCTCGGGCCGCGCGGTGAGCGGCGGCTGGTGACGGGCCAGTCGCTCGGCATCCCGGCTACGCATCCCACCGGCACCGTCGGTCGGGCGTACGGCAGCGACGGTGCCGTCCTGGGCGTGGTACGGGTGGTGGATGGACAATGGCACCCGCACAAGGTGCTCGGCGGCGGGGAGTGATGGCCGGGCGCCGACCAGGTTCGTATCATGAGCCTGACCCGCTGCCACGGTCCGAGAAAGAGGAGGACACCATGGAGGCCTACTGCCTCAAGTGCCGCACCAAGCGCGAGATGCAGGATCAGAAGCAGATCACCATGAAGAACGGTCGGCCGGCGGTGGAGGGAAAGTGCCCCGTCTGCGGCACGCGCATGTTCAAGATCGGCGGCCGGTAGCCGTTCCGGCAGGCCACCGCCGTGGCCCCCGACCCGCACCGGAGCGGCACCCGTCAGTACCGCTGCGGGCGCGGCCGACCAGCTCGATGGTGCCAGAGGGCGGCGACGAGACCGGCCAGGCAGGCCGCCAGGCCGGCCACGGCGTCTAGCACCCAGTGGTTGGCCGTGGCCACGATCGCCAGGAACATCGAGACCGGCTGGACGACGGCCCCAAGCCACGCCCAGCGGCTGCGTGGCCGCGCCAGCACCACGGCCACGCTCAACAGAAAGGACCAGCCGAAGTGCAGGCTGGGCACGGCCGCGTAGGGATTCACAAACGGGCTGAGCGACTGGGCCTGGTAGGAGACCTTGCTGTACTGCTGCATCGTGTCCACGAAATCGTACCCCTCGGCCAGCCGCGGCGGTGCGACCGGGAACAAGCGGTAACTGATGAGGCCGATGATGGCTGAGCCGAGAAACGCGTTGCGCGTCAGCCGGTAGACCTGCGGGTAGCGGCGGTACAGCCACACCCCACCCACGGCGATGAGCGGGGCGTGCGCCCAGAAGTAGACCAGGTTCCAGACGCGGCGCCAGAACGGTGAGCGTGCCGCCCACCGATTCAACGCCGGCTCCCAGAACAGTCCCAGGCGGCGCTCCAGGCGCACGATGCGCTGGGCGTTGCGCTGAGCGGCGGCGTGGCGGTCCTGGATGCGTCCGCGCGTGAGGAAATAGGCCAGCAGCCCGCCTGAAACCATCACCAATTCGCGCAGGGCGGGCCGCCGGCGCAGGAGCTGCCATCGCATCAGGCCCGAGTGTATCAGACCCGCATCGCGGCTTCAGCACGATCGGGCGCGGCCATCCGACGCCACGGTACTCGATTCAAGGACGGCGGTGCGGTATGGTCAGTAGCGGGTCTCCGGGGCGGACACGGCCGCGCCGGCAGCCCGGCGGGCCGCCGCCCCGCGATCGTGCCGGCGGGTACCAACGGCGCTCCGTCCGCCGGGCGAGAGACCGCCGATCGGGCGATCACCGGCCCCAGAGGTCGCGCGTGATCTTGTACTGGGCCGTCCGTCTGGCCGGGCTGGCACGGTGGCTGCCGCTGCGCCTGGCCTACTTCCTCGGCGATGTCATCGCCACGCTGGCCTGGTGGTGCTGGCGCGGCCCCCGCACCGCCGCCATCGAGAATATGACGCGCGTGCTCGGCGACGGCGCGGCCGCGCGGCGGGCCGCGCGCTACTCATTTCTGAACTACGCCCGGTATATCGTCGACTTCCTGCGCGCGCCCAAGCTCAAGCCGGAAGAGGTGATCACCAAGGTCCACTTCGACCGGTGGGAAGCGATCGATGCCGCCTTCGCCGAGGGCAAGGGCGTCATCTTCATCCTGATGCACTTCGGCAACTGGGACATGGGCGGCGCGGTGCTGACCGCGCGCGGCTACCCGCTCAACGTGATCGCCGACATGTTCGGCAATGACCGCGCCAACGAGATCGTGGTGCGGGCGCGGCAGGTGCGCGGTATGAAGGTCATCCCCTCGGACCGGGCCGCGGCGGGCATCGTGCGGGCCATGCGGCGTAACGAGGCCCTCGCCATCCTCATCGATACCCCGGTCGACAACGGCGGTGTGGAGGTTAGCTTCTTTGGCGAGCGCACGATGGTTCCCGCCGGGCCGGCGCGCATCGCCCTGCGCACCGGGGCGCGCGTCATCCCGGTCGCCCTGCCACGCGCCAGCGGCACCAGCGACCAGCTCATCGCCATGGCCGACTTCGACGTGCGCGTCACCCGCACGGGAGATGATGAGCGAGATGTGGAGACGCTCACCCAGCGGATCTTCGCCGCCCACGAGCGTTTCATCCGCGCCTATCCCGATCAGTGGTATATCTTCCGTCGGATGTGGCCGGCCCGCTCTCCGGCAACCACCCGCGAACCCGCGCTGGCCCCGGAGCGGTAGGCGCCAGGACGTTCCATGGTCCGCTACTTCCTATTTCGCGTCGCTGGCCTGATCGCCGAGCGGGCACCCAAGCGCATCGTGTACGCCTTAGCGTGGCTCGCCGCGGAGGCGGCCTTTCTGGTCAACAGCCACGGCCGATCGGTGGCGACCAGCAACACCCGCCACGTGCTGGGTGCCGCCGCCAGCCCCGTCGCGGTGCGGCGCGTGGTGCGCGGCTGCTTCCACGCCGCCGCCGCCTATTACGCCGACCTGGCCCGCACCCCGAAGATGCGACCGGCGGAGTTCTTCGCCCACAACGTCACCGTCAGCGGCCTGGACCACCTCACCGCCGCCGTGGCCGGCGGCCGCGGTGTGATCGCCGCCACCATCCACTACGGCAACCCGGAATACGTGGGCCAGTGCCTCTCGTCGCTGGGCATCTCCTTCATGGCGCTGGTGGAGCCGCTGGACCCGCCCGCCCTCGCGGAACTGTTCCGCCGCTACCGCAGCAGCCAAGGGCAACAGTTCGTGGACGCCGACGTCAGCGGTGTCAAGCAGGCCATCCGCCACCTACGCCGCGGCGGGCTCTTGGCCGTCCTCGTGGACCGCGATATCCAGCACCGCGGCGTGGAAGTGACGTTTTTTGGCGCCCCGGCCCAGATCCCCACCGGCGCCGTGGATCTCGCCCTGCACACGGGCGCCGTGGTGCTGCCGCTCCTCACGCGCCGCATCGCCCTAGACCGCTTCGAGGCGGTGATCGAGCCGCCCCTAGAGCTGATTCGCACCGGCGACGAGGCCGCCGACCGTCGACGCAACACTGAGCGGCTGATCCAGCGGTTCGAGCCGTACCTGCGCCGCGACCCCTCCCAATGGTTCGTCCTACAGGAGCCGGTCTGGTCCGAGGACCGAGCCCGCCTCAGCCGCGACGGGTCAACTCGCCCCTCCTCGGCCCAACACCCACGCCGCGCAGCCCGTCGTGCCCGGGCTTGACGCGCCACACGCCGCCCGCCAAGGTGAAGACATGGGCACCGCCGACCTGCACATCCACACCGCCTTCGGCGATGGGCTGCCGGAGCCGCAGCAGTTGCTGGATTACGTCGAATCCTGCACCGACTTGGACGTGATCGCCATCACCGAGCACGACTCGATCGACGCCGCACTGCGGGTGCGCGAGCTCCACGCCCGTGGCCGCTATCGGTTCGAGGTGGTGGTGGGTATGGAGATCACCACCCTGGCCGGGCACCTCCTGGCGCTGTTCGTGGAGGAGCCGGTGCCCAGCCTACGACCACTGGCCAGCACCATCGACCGCATCCACCGCCAGGGCGGCCTGTGCGTGATACCGCACCCCCTCAGCCCGCTCACGCGCAGCCTCGGCGCGCGCGCCATCGACGGCATCCTCCGCCGCCGGGCCGACGGCCTGTGGTTTGACGGGATCGAACTGTGCAACCCCAGCCCGGCGGCTCGCTTCACCAATGGCCGCGCGCGGCGGCTGAACGCCGACCGATGGGGGATCACCGCGGTCGGCGGCAGCGACGCCCACTACCTGCCGGCCATCGGATGCACCGTTACGGAGTTCCCCGGCCGCACCGCCGCCGACCTACGGGCTGCCATCCTGGCCGGCAGCGTGCGTGCCCTGCCCGGCCCTTACCCCTCCCTGCGCGAGGTCGGGCCGCGCGCCGTGATGCTGCAGAGCTGGCGCGCCCTGTGGGCCACGCCGCGCCATGCCGTGGCCCGGCCGGCGATGACCGCACTGCGGCGCCTGGCCGAGCGCCGTCGCCGACCACCGCCCCGCTGATGCCGGAAGGCGTTTGGTCGGCCCCGTTCCCGCTCGCTATACTGGGCCGGCGGAGGTCGCGCAGGGATGACCGTGCGGGTGGTCACCGACAGTACGTCCGATTTGACGCCGGAGGAAGCCGCCGCCGCGGACGTGACGGTGGTGCCGCTTACCGTGCACTTCGGCGGACGGAGCTACCTGGACCGGGTGGAGATCAGCCCCCAGGAGTTTTTTCGCCGGCTCACAAGCGAGGGCGTACTGCCGAAAACCTCCCAGCCGTCCGTGGGCACGTTCGCCGAAACGTATGAACGCCTCCTGCGCCAGGGGGCCACGGCCATCGTTTCGATTCACATCTCCGGCAAGCTCTCCGGCACCGTGAACGCCGCCCGTGCGGCGCGGGATACCCTGCCGGAGCCCTCCCGCGTGGTGGTGGTCGATTCAGAGACGGTGACGGCGCCGCTGGCCTACGGCGTGCGGGCGGCCGCCGCGGCGGCCCGCGAGGGGGCGGGGCCAGAGGCGGTGGTGGCGGCCGCACGGAGCGCCATCCGCCGCACCCATCTGGTGGCCGTGCTGGACACGCTCGAGTACCTCCAGAAGGGCGGACGCATCGGGCGCGTGCGCGCCTGGCTGGGCGGGGTGCTCAGCATCAAGCCGATCATCTCGGTGAAGGACGGTGAGGTGGTGCCGGTGGAACGGGTGCGTACCCGCACGCGGGCACTGGAACGGATCATCGAGCTCACCGCCCAACACCGCGACGCCGTTGAGGTCACCCTGCTGCACTCCTGCTCGGAGGAGGAGGCGGCGCGGGTGCAGGAGCGCATCGCCGCCGTGCTGCCTGGCATCCCCATCCGCACCGGCTGGATCGGCCCCGTGGTAGGCGTGTACGCCGGCCCCAACGTGCTCGGCACGGCCACCCTCTGCAAGGACGGCACAGCGGTATGATCCCCCCCGGCGAGCGGCTGCGCCGCGCGCTCGAGCTGGAACGGTCACGCGGCTTCCCCGACACCGCCGTCATCGGTGGCCTGGACCGCATGCTGCGCGCGCTCCTGGCCGAGGGGGCACTGGTGCCGGGCTCCCCGGAGCATGAGGCCCTCGCCACCCTGCCGGCACGGGGATACGCGGCGCTCTCGCCGGAGCAGCGCGCGCGCTGGGCCGAGCGGGTGCTGCGTCGCCTGGCGCAGCCCCGCGCGAGCGCGGCCGGTACGGCGCAGCGGCAGCCGCCGCCCGCGCCGACCGCACCGGTCCCCACGACGGCGCCGCGCACCGCCCGCGCGGCCAACCCGAGCCCCCGACCCGCGTTGACTGCCAGGCGCTCCGCGCCCGGTCGCGCGTTGGCGACGCCCCACGCCGCCGGCCTTGACGCCCCGGTCACGGCGCTGCCAGGGGTGAGCGCCGCCACGGCCAGGAAGCTGGCCAGGTTGGAGATCACCACCGTCCGCGACCTGCTCTGGCACCTGCCCCATCGCTACGACGATTTCAGCCGCATCCGTACCGTGAGCGAGCTAGTGCCGGGTGAGGAGCAAACCGTGGTGGGTGTGGTCTGGCGGGCCACGGAGGTCACGTTCGGCAAGGGACGCAAGGCGACCGAGGCCATCGTCGGCGATCACACCGGCAACCTGCGCGTGGTCTGGTTCAACCAGCCCTGGCTGGCGCAGGAGCTGCGCACCGGCGCTCGCGTCGCCCTCTCCGGCAAGGTGACCGTGTTCCACGGCGTGCGCCAGATGGAATCGCCGGAGTGGGAGCTCCTGGAGGGGGATCTGTCCGAAGCGGTGCATACCGGCCGCCTGGTGCCCGTTTACCCCCTCACAACCGGCCTGCCGGCCCGTACCCTGCGCCGCTTCGTGCGGCTGGCGCTCGACGTCTACCTGCCGCTAGTGACCGATCCGCTACCGGCCGCGATCCGTGCCCGCCACGGCCTGCCGCCGCTTCAGGAGGCGCTGGCCCAGGTCCACTACCCGGACGACACGCGGCAGGCCGTGGCGGCACGCCGACGGTTGGCGTTCGACGAGCTGCTCGTCCTGCAACTGGCCGTGCTGCGCCGCCGCGCCGAACGGCTGGCCGCCGCGGACGCACCACCGCTCTCCCTCCCCGATCGGGTGCTCGGGGGCTTCCGCTCCGCCTTGCCGTTCCGCCTCACGGCTGCCCAGGAACGGGTGATCGCCGACATCCTCGCCGACCTGCGCCGCACGGTACCCATGTCCCGGCTGGTGCAGGGCGATGTGGGCAGCGGTAAGACGGTGGTGGCGGCGGTGGCGGCACTGGCCGCCGTGACCAGCGGCTACCAGGTCGCCCTCATGGCGCCGACGGAGATCCTGGCGGAGCAGCACTTCCGCACCTTCTGCCGCCTGTTCGGTGGCACGGTGGGTGAGGACGCCGTCTGCACCTGCACGCCGCCGTTCCTGGAGCGGCCGCTGCGCATCGCCCTTCTGCGCGGCGGGCTGAGCCCGCGCGAGCGGGCGCGCGCCCAGGAAGCGATCAATCGCGGCGAGGTCGATGTGGCCGTCGGCACCCACGCCCTCATCCAGTCCGACGTGCGCCTCCCACGCCTGGGGCTGGCGATCGTGGATGAGCAACACCGCTTCGGCGTGGCGCAACGGGCGGCGCTGCGCGGTCCGCGGGGCAACGTTCACCTGCTGGTCATGACCGCCACGCCCATCCCACGCACGCTGGCCCTCACCCTGTACGGCGACCTGGACGTCTCCGTGATCGACGAGCTGCCGCCGGGCCGGCGGCCGGTGAAGACCGTGGTCGTCGGCGCGCACGAGCGTGACGCCGCCTACCGGTTCATCACCGAGCAGCTCCGTCAGGGGCGACAGGCGTTCATCATTTGCCCTCTGGTCGAGGAGTCGGAGGCGCTGGAAGTGCGCGCGGCCACCGCCGAGTACGAACGGCTGAAGGGCATCTTCACCTCCGCCTCGCTCGCCCTCCTGCACGGCCGCATGCCCGCCGCTCAGAAGGACGAAGTGATGCGCGCCTTCCGCGACGGGTCGTACGACGTGCTGGTCTCCACCGCCGTGGTCGAGGTGGGCATCGACGTGCCGAACGCGACGGTGATCATGGTGGAAGGGGCCGAACGGTTCGGGCTGGCCCAGTTGCACCAGTTCCGCGGCCGCGTGGGCCGGGGTGAGCACCAGTCCTACTGCTTCCTCATGGCAGAGGGTGCCTCCGACGAGGCCCGGGAACGGCTCCACCTCCTGGAGGAGATCGCCGACGGCTTTCGGCTGGCGGAGGAGGACCTGCGCCTGCGCGGTCCAGGTGAGTACTTCGGCACGCGCCAGTCCGGTCTGCCGGAGCTGAGGATCGCCAGCCTGGCGGATACCCGCCTGCTCGAGCAGGCGCGCGCCGAGGCCGCCCGCTGGCTGGCCGACGGCACCTCCCTCGAGGAGACGCCTCTGGCCGGCTATGCCCCGGACGTGGCGCGGCTGCTGAGCGGCGCAGGCGGTGACGTGAGCTGAGCACCCAGCACGCGGTAGGCGCTGTTAACCCGCGCCGCTCTCCCGCTCCACCTCAGCGCGCAGCGCCTCGACAAAGCGCACCGGGTCGGTGGGGCTCAACCGCAGCCACTCACCACCCACGCGCAGGAACAGCTCGGTATCGCGGCGGTTGGCAAAGGAGCGGGCCGAGGAGATGCCCGACCAGTCCAGCCCGCCGTCCGGGCCGCTGCCGGGATAGCGCGGCCGCACGAGATGCTCGATCGCCTGCACGGCAAAGGCGACGGTGGCGCGGCCGCGCCGGAGGGTGACGCGCCCCCGCGCCACCGTGTAGCGCACGCGGAAGAGGGAGCGCGCGTACCCCGCGCTCAAGCCGGCCGCGGCGGCCGCCAGCAGCACCACCGGGCCAGCGAACACCCACAGCACCGGCGGCAGCGCCAGCACGGCGAGCGCGGCGATCAGCGCGCCCGCGCTGAGGAAGAAGATCGCCATCAGCACCGGCACGGCCAGCGTGGCCAGATCGGGGGGCGGTCGATCGTCATACACGTGTGATCGTAGCCGGGCGGACGGTCGTGGAGCGAACGGTAAGGCCTGGTATACTAGCCGTGAACAGGGCTGTTCGGCACGGGCGGCCCGCCGCACGGCGCGCGGGCCGTTCGCGTTTTCTCCCGACTGTCGCCGGAGCAGGACCGCGGACAATGATCAAGGACGAGCTTGCGCAACTGGTTGAGCAGGGGGCGCGCGCGGCCATGGCGCAGGGTGACCTGCCGGAGGTGCCGCTGCCGGAGGTAACCGTCGAGCGGCCGCGCCAACCGGAGCACGGCGATTACGCCAGCAACATCGCCATGAAGCTCCAGCGCGCGGTGGGCGGCAATCCCCTGGCCATCGCCGAGAAGATCGTGGCCCGCATGCCGCCCTCACCCATGCTCGGCGGCGTCGCGGTGGCGCGCCCGGGGTTCATCAACCTGCGCCTAAGCGACGCCTGGCTGGCCCAACAGGTGGATGAGATCCTGGCGCGCGGCGAAACGTTCGCCGATTCGAGCGCCGGCGCCGGCCTGCGCGTGCAGGTGGAGTTTGTCAGCGCCAATCCGACCGGCCCGCTCACGGTCGGCAACGGCCGCGGCGCGGTGATCGGCACCACGCTGGCCGCCGTGTTGGAGGCCACGGGGCACAGCGTGGAGCGCGAGTACTACGTCAACGATGCCGGCACCCAGGTGGAAACCTTTTCGCAAACGTTGTACGCCCGCTATCAGCAGCTCTTCGGCCGCCACGTCGATATCCCGCCGGACGGCTACCCCGGCGAGTACATGATCGACCTGGCACGGCGCATCCGCGACCAACACGGCGATCGCTTTCTCCGCCCACCGGGTGAGCCGGCACCGGAGGAGCTGGGCCGGCTGGGCATCGACCTGATGCTGGAGAGCATCAAGGCCGACCTGGCCCTCCTGGGCGTGCGCTACGACGTCTGGTTCCGCGAGCGCTCCCTGTATGAGCAGGACAGCCTGTACGAACGGGTAATGGCCCTGTTGCGCGAGCGGGGCTATATCACCGAGAAAGAGGGCGCCGTCTGGTTCACCAGCAGTGAGCTGGGCGAGGACAAGGACAACGTGCTGGTGCGCTCCACCGGCGCGCCCACCTACTTCGCCTCGGACATCGCCTACCACTACCACAAGTTCGTGGTGCGCGGCTTTGACCGGGTGATCGACATCTGGGGCGCCGACCACCACGGCCACGTGCCGCGCATGAAGGCGGCCGTGCAGGCGCTGGGGATCGACCCGGATCGGCTGACCATCCTGCTCTACCAGCTCGTCACCGTCCGCCGCGGTGGCGAGGTGGTGCGCCTGTCCAAACGGGCCGGCGACATCATCCTGCTGCGCGACCTGGTCGAGGAGGTGGGCTCGGATGCCTGCCGCTTTTTCTTCCTACAGCGCTCGCCGGACTCCACGCTGGACTTCGACATCGACCTGGCCAAGAGCCAGAGCGAGAAGAACCCCGTGTACTACGTGCAATACGCGCACGCGCGCATCGCCGGCATCCTGCGCACCGCCGCCGAGCGCGGTCTGACGCCGACGGGGGGCGATGTGGCGCTGCTCCGTCACCCGGCCGAGCTGGCGCTGATCCGCAAGATGCTCCAGCTCCCGGAGCTGCTCGACCTGGTGGCGCGCACGCTGGAGCCGCATCACCTGCCGTACTACGCCATGGACCTGGCCACCACGTTCAACAGCGACTTCTACCGCGATGTGCGCGTGATCTCGGAGGACCAGGCGCTGACGCGCGCCCGCCTCAAGCTGGTGGCCGCCGCCCGCATCGTGCTAGCGCGCACGCTACACCTGATGGGGGTCTCCGCGCCGGACCGCATGTGAGGGGGGTCGGACTCGCCTCGGCTGCGGCCGGGGCCTTCAGGATGCATTGCGGAACAGCTCGCGAGCCAGGTCCCAGTAGCGGCGATCGCCGTGGCGCTCGGCAGCAAAACGCCACCACTCCGCGCCCCACAGCAGGATGCGCTGCGCCCGGCTGCGCCGGGCCAGAGCCAGGTTGGCCGTAATCTGCTGCGGCGAGATGCTGCCGATCGCCGCGGGCGGTACCTGCCGGATGTCGTCTCGC
Organism: Dehalococcoidia bacterium; assembly: GCA_042408665.1. Taxonomy (GTDB): domain Bacteria; phylum Chloroflexota; class Dehalococcoidia; order CAUJGQ01; family CAUJGQ01; genus CAUJGQ01. Next base: position 39,866 of record JBHOQW010000214.1, on the reverse strand, counting down.
TCCCACGGCTCCGCCTGCAGTTCAGTGATCCACCAGCCCCGGCCCAGCCGTGCGGCCGCACGGGCCTGGGCGCGTAGGTCAGGTGCCAGGGACCCCCACGCGTACCGGTTCCAGTAGCGCCACGGCAGCGCGCGCGGTGTCGGCACGCGCGTGTACACATCCTGCCCCAGGATATCCGCCAGGGCCAGGGCGTCGCGCCAGCGCCCGTCCAGCGCCGTGGCGCTGGCGTGCGTCACCACAATCGGCCGGCGGCGCGGGTCCACCTCGCGCACCACCTCGATCTCGCGTGCCAGCAGCGCGGGCGAGATGCGCCAGCCCAGCGTGCGGCCGGCCGCGGGCACGAACGGCTCGTTCTCGACCTGCCAGGCCTCGATCACGTCGTAATCGGCCAGAAAGGCGGTCGCCCGCTCCAGCATGAGCAGCAGGAGTGCCACCAGACGTGGCTGGCGGGCAAGCTCGGCGCCCGGCGGCGGCGCCGTCTCGCCGAGCCATGGCGGCGGGTAGAACTCCGGATGACGCTGGGCCTTGAGGCCCAGCGTCATCGTCACCCGCGCGCCGTAGGTGGCCGCCAGGTCCAGCCACGGGCGCACCGGCTCGAAGGTGAGCCGGGAGGGCGCCGGCGCGATCTCATCCCAATAGAGGGACAGGCGCAGGAGGCGTACCCTCAGCTCGGCGAGCAGCGCGCGCAGCGTCTCGTACGGGTCGAGGCCCAGCCATGCGGCTTGCCGGTGGCTGAAGCTCACACCGAGCAGGGGACCGCTTGTCATGGCTGCCGCTGGTGCAGGTGCCGGAGCAGATAACCGACAACCTCGTTGTACAGGGCCAGTCGCTCTTCGAGCCGCTGCAGGTCGCGATGGTACATCTCGCCGGGACCGACGCGCAGCAGCGGATACGACGGGCGCAACGGCATCCCCTCACGTGCCTGCGCCAACGCGCGCACCAGCCGGTCCCGCTCCGCGCTGACGCTGCGGAACAGGCCCTCATAGTCGTTGGCCTCGTGCACGCGGCCCAGCAACCGCACGCGCAGGGTACCGTTCGGAAGCGCCTGCACGGGCGGTGGGCCGAAGAGCAGGTTCCACACCTTGCCCAGGGCAGCCCGGATCACGGGGCACCTCACCGCGGCGCCGTGGTCGTCAGCCGTCGTCGCGCGCATGAGCGGGGATCCACTCCCGCAAAAGGGTAAACAGCGCGTCCTTGCACTGCACCAGCGAATGGCCGGCCTCGGCGTACAGCACCAGCCGCTTGGGCTCGGCCGCGCGCTGGTAGATGATCTCGCTGGCCACCGCCTCGAGCACCTGGTCCTCCATGCCGTGCACGAGCAGCAACGGCCGCGGTGCCAGCTCGGCCACCTGCTCCGTGCCATACAACTGGCTGGACATCGCCACCACACCGCTCACCAGCGGCGACAGCGTCCCAGCCCGAATCGCGACCGCGCCGCCAAAGCTGTGGCCGACCAGGACGGCACGCCGCGCCCCGACGCCCTTCAGAAACGACAGGGCAGCCAGCACATCGAGCAGGCACTCATCGAACTCACCAGGCCATCGGTAGTGCAGGCGCAGGGTGCTCACCCCGGCGCCGAGCAGTGCCGGCGCCAGGCGCGCGTAGATGCCATCGGCCGGCCCGTCCAAACCGCCACTGGCGCCACCGATCATCACCGCGGCGCCCGGCTCCCCCTCGCACACGTGCAACAGGCCGAAGATATCGCCGCGCGTGGTGCGCAGCAGCAGACGGTAGGCGCCCTCGGCCTCGGGGGCAACCGCCGCCTGCAGAATGCTCAGCTCGAGCTCACCGCTCGCCTCGTGTGGTTCATCCCACGGTGACGTCATAGGCATCGGCTCTACGGGCATGGTTAGACCATAGCGGACGCGAGTCGTGATGCAAAGCCCACCGCTACGAGGTGGTGAGCGTAAGCCCGGCTAGCACTTGGACGGTGCGCCACGCTTCGCCGGCATCGGTGACCTCGGCGAGCCGGACGATGAGCGCGTAGCGGCGCTCCGGCGCCAGGCCCGCCGCCACCAGCGGCCCGGCCGGCGCGCCGGCCGCCATCACCACTTCCCCGCTCTCCAGTTCCAGCGCTACCAGGTCCGGCGGTGCCGGCGCCTCATCGGCCATGGCGAGGGTGACCTCGTCCAGCGGTGGCGGCAAGGCCGGATCGGCGGCCAGGGCGTAGCAGGTGACCTCCTCCAGGTCGATGAGGTAGACGGCGTACTCGCCCGCCACCCCCTGCATCAGCTCCTGCACCGCGACCGACCGCTCGCTGGCATCGTCGCACGGCGCCAGCACCAGGGCGGCGGGCACCGGTGGTGGTGCATCCGGGGTGGCGACGGCCGTGCTGCCCCGGGACGGCGCGGGGCGCAGCGAGCCCAGAACGACGGCGGTGGCCACAAGCGCTGCGGCGGGCAAGGCGAGGGTGCCCACCGTCCGCACGGGTCGCGGCATCGGCCAGCGCGGTGGGGATGGTACGTGCACGCGCAGCGGCATCCGGTCCGGCAGCATCCACACTAGGGCGAACGCCAGCAGGGCGGTGGCGAACCCCGCCAGCACGTCCACCACGTAGTGCTCACCGAGGTAGACGAGGTTGAAGCCCATGGTGAGGGGGTAGAGCAGGCAGGGCGCCGCGCGCGGGCCGTAGAGGCGCATGAGCACCAACGCCGTGAGCAGCGGCAGCGCGGCGTGGAGGGAGGGCATCGCCGCCACCTCGTTGGCCGACAGGTGGGCGTAGGCCAGACTGAGCGGCGCCGTCGGTCCTAGCCGGCCCAACGTCTCCGGTGCGATCCGATGCACCGGTGGGATGGCATCCGCCATGCCAGCCATCCACGGTGGCGCCGCCGGGTAGAGCACGTAGCCGGCGAAGCCCAGGTAGAACAGCACCATCACCGAGAGCATGTACCGCCAGTAGGTGCGCCGACGTCGGACCCAGAGCATCCAGCCCACCGCCACCGGCAGAACGAAGTGCAACCCGTGCTGCAGCGTGGCCGCCCAGTCGTACCAGCTTGCCCGCTCGTGGTGGAAGAAGCGATGCTGAAGCTCCACGGTGGGCAGATAGCCGCCAAACAGCGCGCGATCGGCCTCCGCCGGCTCCAGCAGGTGCACCGGTCGCCCCATTTGGTCCGCGAGCCCGGCCGTGGCCTGCCAGGAGAGAATCAGGAGGAGAAACGGCCCCCAGTCGGCCACGAACGCCCACCCCCGCCCCGACGCCACGGCGATGAGCATCAGCGGTGGGATTAGATAGTCGGGCGTGGGCCAGCCGCCGTGGGTGAGGAGGTAGGCGGTGATGCCGGTCAAGTACAACAACGCCCCGATGAGCGCCAGGGCCCGGGCCAGCCGATCCCGTCGCCCGTGACCTCGGGCACCGCGCTGCCCGTGCCGCGCCATGAGGAGCTTCACCCGGTCATCTCCCGGTACGACGCCACGCTCGCCCCGCCGGGCGGATCCGGCACCCGCCGCGGCATGGTTGGCCTGGGCGCTGGCGCTCGCGCTGGTCGGTGGCGTCTGCGCGCCGGCACGCGATGCGCCCACCGCCCGGGCCATCGCTGAGAGCCCGGCCTCGGCCCTGGGGCTCCCCGTGCGCCAGTCCGGCACGCACTGGCTGCTGCGGGAGGCCGGTGGCTGGCAGGAATCCTACAGCATCGTGTACGGCGGCGCACCTGCGGACCCGGCGTTCGCCGCCGTACGCGTCGGCTGGTTCCGCTCAGCGGATGCGGCACACCGCGCCTTCGCCCGCCTCACACCCGCCTATCTGTACTGCCTCTGGTACGACCGCATGACCGATCCACCGCAGGAGGTGACGTATCCCCTGCCGTTGCCCGGGGACGCCGCCGTGGTGCTCGTGTACGGGGTGCGGCTACCGCCCGAGGCCGGGCCAACGCGGCTGGAAGGCCAGATGACGCTGGTGTGGGCCGCGCGGGCGGTGATCGTGGTGGACAGCATCGGCGTGCCGCCGGAGGGGCTGGCGCCGGCCATCACGGCGATGACGCGGGCGGCGCGGGGGTTGGCCGGTCCGTAGGCGCGGGGCCAGCCGCGTGCGCCGGCCCCCGGCGCTGCAGCACCAGCGCGGCGCTGCACGCCTCCAGCGTCTCGACGACGGCGAGGCCGTCACGGCCGTCCGTGAGGGGCTGCACCCCGTCGCGGATGCAGTCCAGGAAGTGTTCACATTCGGCGCGCAGCGGCTCCACCCAGGGGATGTACGGCACGTGCACGTCGCCGTAGCGGTAGGCCACCTGCCACTGGCCGAAGTCGTCGTAGTAGGGAGCACGGGCCACGCCCTTATCGTGGATGCGCAGCTTGTCGTGCGGCTCCACGTCGTCCCACACCGCCATCTTGCGGCTGCCCACCACCGTCATGCGCCGGATTTTGACGGGGTCCAGCCAGCTCACGTGCACGTTGGCCAGGACGCCGCCGGGGTAGCGCAGCTCGGCGAAGGCCACCTCCGCCACCCCTGGGTCGTGGAACGCCGCACCGTACACAGCGCCGACCTGCGGCTGCGTGCCCAGGAGAAAGCGCAGGATGGAGATGTCGTGCGCGGCCAGGTCCCAGAGCACGTCCACATCCTTGCGGTGCAGGCCCAGATTCACGCGCGTTGAGCTGATGTAGAAGATCTCGCCCAGCTCGCCGGAGCGCACCAGCTCGGCCAGGGCGCGCACGGCCGGATGGTACATGAACGTGTGGCCGGCCATGAGCGTGAGGCCACGGGCCTCGGCCAGGCGCACCAGCTCCCGGGCGTGCTCGACCCGGGTGGCGAGCGGTTTCTCCACCAGCACGTGCTTGCCGGCCAGAAGGGCGGCGCGCGCCAGCGGGTAATGCGTTCCGGCCGGTGTGGCGACGACCACGGCATCGATCCCGTCGTCGAGGGCGACCGTCGCGTCGCACGCGGTGTGCACCCCCGGATAGCGGCTGGCGATATGAGCCAGCCGCTCGCGGTTGAGGTCCACCGCCAGCACCACGCGCGCCCGTCCGGAGGCGGCGAAGTTGCGAATGTGCTGCGGGCCCCAGTAGCCGCAGCCGATCACCGCCACACGGATCACCGGCTACCCTCCCGGCCGCCGGCGGCGGCGTCTGCATCGACACGCTCGTCCCGTCCGATCGCCAGGTAGCGGACGCCGGCGGCCGCGACGGCCTGCGGGTCAAGCGCGCCGCGTCCGTCGAGCACCAGACGCAGGTCGGGAAACACGCGGAAGTCCAGCGCGCGGTACAGGGGCTCGGCCGTCTGCAGCACCACGGCGTCCACGGCCGGCGGCGGCGTCAGCGCTGTCGGCTCCAGACCCATCGCCCGCAGCTCATCGGGCGCGAACAGGGGGTCATGCGCCAGCGGTCGGGCGCCCCGCGCCGCCAGTTCGCGCGCCAGCGCCAGGGCCGGGGAATGGGCCGCCTCGCGCACCCCGGCGCGGAACGATACCCCCAGGATCAGCACCCGCCGCCCGGCCAGCCCACCAAGGTGGCAGGCCAGCAAGGCGACGGCATGCGCCGGCATGGCGTCATTGATGCGGCGGGCGGCCGCCGCCAGCGTACTGTACGGCGTGCGCTGGATGAGCAAGTAGGGGTAGACCGGTATGCAGTGCCCACCGACACCCACGCCAGGGGCGTGGAGATGCGATTGCGGCTGTGAGTTGGCGGCGGGGAAGACCTCGCGCACATCCACGCCGCAGGTCTCGGCGTACAGCGCCAGCTCGTTGGCCAGGGCGATGTTCACGTCCCGGTAGACCGATTCGGCCAGCTTGCAGAATTCGGCCGCTTCGCTGCTGGAGAGCAGCCGCGCCTCTACGCCGAAGTTCTCGGCGTAGAAGGCGGCCGCGCGCCGGCCGCTCTCCGCGTCCACCCCGCCCACGATGCGCGGGTAGGCGCACAGGTCCCGGAACACGCTACCGGCCTGCACCCGCTCCGGGCTGAAGGCCAGGTGAAAATCCCGCCGGCCGCCCGGCCGCGCCGCCAGCAGGATGGGCAAGAAGCGCTGGCGCGTGTCGCCGACGGCCACCGTAGTCTCCAGCACCACGAGTGCGCCCGGGCGCAGCCCGCGGCCGATGGCGGCAAACGCCGTGTCCAGCGGGCGGTAATCGGGCTGGTGCCGGGCGTCGACGCCCAGCGGCACCAGCACCAGCACCACCTCGGCTTCACCCACGCCGGCCGTCGTATCAGTGGTTGCGCGCAACCGGCCGGCGGCCACGGCCGCCCGCAGCGTCTCGGCCAGGCCAGGCTCGTGCGGCAGCGGACACTCGCCGCGGTTGATCGCCGCCACCAGCGCCGGATTGATATCGCAGCCCGTGACGTCATGCCCGCGCGTCGCGTACCAGGCGGCCACGGGCAGTCCCATCTTGCCGAGGGCGACCACCGCGATCTTCATACGAGCCCACTGTACCGGCCTTCGACGGCGGAGGGCAATCGCGGCGCCGGCCAGCGGCGGGAAGGCTCCCATGCCCGGTTCGCGCGGGCATGGCGAGGGGCCGGGCAGCACGCGCCGGCCCCGTCTGGTGCCCCCAAGGGGATTCGAACCCCTGTACCGGCCTTGAAAGGGCCGTGTCCTAGGCCTCTAGACGATGGGGGCGCCGTGTCCACTATAGCGGATCGGTGGCTTACACGTTCATGAATGAGCGCAGCTCATCCATCATCACCTTAGGGGCGAACGGCATCCGCATCAGCTCCCGCCCGGACGTCCACTCCCAGCCGACATGGGGCAGCGCGATGCGTGGCGAGCCCGCCACATGGCGGGCCAGCAGGATGCGGCTGCCGCGCGGCTCCAGAGATACCTCCGGCTGCGGGTCGAGAAAGCCGCTGATCTCTACCTCCATCCCCGTCGCCTCGCGCACCCGCCGGCGCAGCGCCTCCTCGCTCTCGAGCTCCTCCGCCATCAGCTCGATGCGCGGGAATTCCACCACGCCCGGTTCGGTCTCCAGCAAAAACACGACCGGCACCCCGGCGATGGAGTTGACAAGAAACAGGTGGACGACCGTCTGTGCGCCGACCACGTTCTACCTCCCACATGCCCGCAGGGCCCCTGTGATCTTACTGTACCGCGCGGTCATGTTTACGATTCGCTAACACCTGTTTCCACCGCCCCGTGTATGATGGCGGCCATGGAGGAAACGGCGACGGTCCGGCTGGCGGCGCGCACGGATGAGGAGCTGGCCCGTGCCTGGGCACGGGGCGAGACGGACCCGTTTGAGGAGTTGGTCTTGCGCTACAGCGCTGCCGTCTATGCGTTTTGCCTGCGCATGACCGGTTGCGCTGAAGACGCCGAGGACCTCACCCAGGAGGTTTTTCTACAACTGCTGCGCGCGTTGCCGCGAGCGCGCACCGACATGCCATTGCGGCCGTGGATCTTCGTCATCGCGCGCAACAAGTGCCTGGACCACCTCAAGCGCCGGCGACCGCTTCCCTTTACCCGCCTTTCAGCGTCCGACATCGGTGCGCTCGACGTGCCGGACGCGGCCCTCTCGCCAGAGGAGCGGGTCGAACGAGACGGGTTGCAAGAGGCGGTACAGTGTGCCGTCGCCGCGCTGCCGGAGCGGTACCGCGCCGTCGTCGCCCTCCGTTACACCACCGACCTCACATTCGGCGAGATCGGACAGGTGCTGGGTCTGCCGGAAAACACCGTGAAGACGCACTTCCAGCGGGCCAAGGCGCTCCTGCGCGCCGAGCTCGCCCGTTTCCTGCGCGAGTGACCTCGTCCCGCTCGTTCGGGTGCGATACTGGAGCGGGAGCAGCGTGATGGCGCACCACGACCACGACGACCTGGACCATCTGCTGGCCGAGACGGCCCCACGACCGCCGGCGGACCTAGCCGCGCGGGTGCTGCGCCGGATGGCACTGGAGCGCCGTCGGGGACGCCTGATCGCGGCGCTGGCACTCGATGCCGCTGCCTTCATCGTTCTGGCGGTCCTGGCCGCGCTGCTCGGCCGGGCGGCGGCCAGCGACGGGCTGACGGACCTGCTGGCACTGGCCGCGGAGGACCACACCCTGCTGCGCGATCACACGGCGGACATGGCGTGGGCGATCGCGTTGGCTGCCCCCTGGCAGCACGTGCTGGCGGTCGTCGTCGATCTCCTCGTCATCACGGTGCTGACGGGTTACCTGCTGCGGGCGGTGCCCCCCGCGCCACCAACCGAGGATCACGGGTGATGGGCGACGCCTTGTACCGCCTGCTTGACGCCCTCGCTCACCATCGGCGCGTGGCCGCCTGGGCGGTGCCGGCTGTCACCGCGCTAGCCCTCACCGGCGGCGTGGCGTTTGGGGCGGCGGCCGGCTCCGCCGTGAACCGGGCGCCGGCCCCCGCACCCGCGCCGGCGCGGATGGCGCTGACGACCTTGCCCCAGGACCGCACGGCCGTGCAGGGGGTGGTGCTAGAGATACGGCCGCGCGGTCTCCTGCTCCGAATGGGCAACGGCCGTCTGACTATGGTGGTCACCGATGCCGCCACGGTGTACCGACGGGACGGTCGCGCCGTACCGCGCGCGACGCTTCAGCGCGGCCAGCGGGTGCTGGTGCTCGGCCGTGTGGGCGAGGCGGGCTTCCTGCGCGCCCGAGTGGTGGCCCTGCGCGGCCAGGTCCGCCTCCCGCCGACGGCGTTGCCGAACACCGCGACGGCGCCCGAGCGCTGATGGCCCCGCTTCGACCGATCCGTGATCCAGCCCGTATCATGCGCCTGTGAAGGGAACCACGGCTCACCTGGTCGCCGGCCTGGCGCTCGGTGTGATCGCGGTATCGTGGGCCGCGATCTTCATCCGGCTGGCCGAGGCGCCGACGCTCTCCGTCGCGGCCTACCGGCTGGGCTTGAGCGCCGTGCCGGTGAGCGCCTTTGCCCTGGCGCGCCGCCGCGCCGAACTGGCCCGCCTGCGGCACGGGGAGTGGCTGCTGCTCAGCGCCAGCGGCGCGGCGCTGGCCCTGCACTTCGCCACGTGGATCGCCTCGCTCAGTCGCACGACGGTGGCCAGCTCGGTGGCGCTGGTCACCACCCAGCCGGTGTGGGTGGCGCTGCTCTCCGCCCTGGTGCTGCGCGAACCGGTGCGACTGCAAGGGGCGCTGGCGGTGCTGGTAGCCACCGCCGGTGGGATCACCATCGCCGGCGCGGACATCGCCCTCTCCGGCGAGGCATTGCTCGGCGACGTGCTGGCCCTTGTGGGCGCCGCCTGCGCGGCGGTGTACTTCATCGTCGGCCGACGGGTGCGGCCGGCGATCTCGCTCGCGAGCTATGTGGGCGTGGTGTACAGCGTGGCGGCCGTGCTGTTGCTCGCTGCCGCCCTGGTCGCGGGCGCACCGCTCAGCGGCTTTTCCGCCCGCACGTGGACGACGCTCGTGCTGCTGGCCGTGGTGCCGCAGCTGCTCGGCCATTCCGCCCTGAACTGGGCGCTGCGGTACCTCTCAGCGCCGTTCGTGTCCGTCACCATCCTGGGTGAGCCGGTGATCTCCACCCTGCTAGCCATCCCCATCCTGGGCGAATGGCCCGGTCCGGTGCGAGTGGTGGGCGGAGCCGTGACGCTGGCCGGCGTGTACCTGGCCGTGCGCGAGGAGTCGCAGGTGGCCCGGCGGCGGGCCGAGGCGGACGCGGCCGCGGTGGCATGAGTGCGTCCATCCGTCCGGTGCCGCGTCACCGCTCACCGTCGCGCAGCCGTTTGACCGCCTCCACCACCTGCGGCAGCAGCACGCCGGAGGGGCCACGCAACACCACGGCCGCGTGCGGGGTGAAGGGGGTGTCGTCCACGTTGGACTCGATGAGTGAGCCGCCCTGCATCAAGACGCGCATCGGATAGTCGGCGGCCGGGTAGACGGTGCCGGAGGTGCCCACCACCAGCATCACGTCGCACTGCCGGGTCTGCCGCTCGCACTCGGCCAGCGCCTCCGGTGGGATGGGCTCGCCGAACATGACCGTATCGCTCTTCACCAGACCGCCGCAGGCCGGGCAGCACGGCGGTACCTCATCGGGTGCAAAGGCCCGCACCGGCTCGCGGCGGCCGCAGGCCACACAACGCAGCCGGGTGCGGTTGCCGTGAATCTCGGTGACATGGACGCTGCCCGCCTCGAAGTGCAGGTTGTCCACGTTCTGGGTGATGACGTGCTTGAGCAGGCCCAACCGCTCCAGCTCGGCCAGCGCGTAGTGGCCGGGATTGGGGCGAGCGCGCTGGATAGCCTCGGTGAATTCAGACGGGCGTCGGCTCTCTTCCAGCCGTTGCAGCCACCAGGCACGCGGGTCGGCCATGAAGCGCTGGTACTGGTTCATCGGCGGCTCGCCAAACCGGGTCCAGAGGCCGCCCTCACCGCGGAACGTGGGGATGCCGCTCTCACGGGAGAGGCCGGCACCCACCAGCGCCACCGCGTGGTGAGCGCCGAGGAGGAGTTGCGCCGCACGATAGACCGCCTCGTCCATCGCCTGTCCTCAATCGCGCACAGGTGCGAAGTAGCTACACGCGAACCGCAGCCAGGCCGCGAACTCCTCGTCCGTCAGCCGGCGTTGCGTTCCACCCGACAGGCGCAGGGCGGCGAAGGCATCGATCGCCTCCGCCAATCGCGCCCGGGTGTGCGGGTCTAGGCCCGACTTGCCGGCGCCGATCCGGTTCAGCTCCTGCTCGATGAACACCAGCCACGCCGGCTCCATGTGCCGGAAGATGTCCACCCACTGCGCTTCGGTGCGGGGAAACTGCTGGGCGCAGATACCGCAGAACAGCTCCCGGTCAAACACGTACTCCCGGTCTTCGGCGCCGTAGTGCATGCAGTACGGGCACAACATCGCCAATATCAGGGCAGGTGGCGCTCGATCACACGTGCCAGCCGGCTCACGCCTTCGACCAAGGCGGCCTCGGAGACGTAGCTGTAGGCCAGGCGCAGGTGACGCTCGCCGCCGCCGCGGGCGTAGAACGATGGACCGGGCACCACCTGCACCCCCTCCGCGCCGGCCGCGGCCGCGAGCCGGCGCGCGTCGACCCCCTCCGGCAGCGTCAGCCACACGAAGAAGCCGCCCTCCGGGTGGGTCCAGCTGGCAAAGCGCGCGCACCGCTCCGCCAGCGCGCTCAGCATCGCCTCGCACTTGGAGCGGTAGACCGCGCACATCCGGGCCACGTGTGGCTCGTAATGGCCGGCCTCGATGTAGGCGGCGATGATCCGGGACGTGAAGGGGCTGGTGCCGTTATCGAAGCGCATCCGCGCGCAGGCATCCACGACCTCCTGTGCCGCCTGGATCCAGCCCACGCGCAGGCCGGTGGCGATGGTCTTGCTGAACGTGCCGCAGCGGATCACGCCGTCGCCGCCGGACAGGGTGAGGAGCGAGGGGATAGGGTCGCCGGCGAAGCGCAGGGCGCCGTAGGCGTCGTCCTCCAGGATGAGCACCCGATGCCGGGCGGCGATTTCCAGAAGCTGCACGCGGCGCTCCAGTGTGCTCGTGATCCCCATCGGGTTCTGGAACGTGGGGATGGTGTAGATCAGCTTCGGCCGCCGCCCCTCCGCCACCAGTCGATCCAGCAGCTCCGCCAGCAGGTCAACGCGGATACCGTGTTCGTCGAGCGGCACCTCTTCGATCTGGGCCTGGTAGGCGCGCAGATGTCGGATCATCCCACCCCACACCGGCGTCTCGATGATGACGGTGTCTCCCGGGTCGATGAAGGTGTCCAGGATGATCTGCAAGGCTTGCGCCCCGCCGCCGGTGAGCATGACGTTGTCGGCGGCAAAACCCAGGCCGGGCTGGAGGTCGACGCGCTGCGCGATCAGTTCGCGTAACCCGGCGTAGCCGTAGCTCCCGCCATACTCCAGCGCCTGCTTGCCCTCCCGGGCCAGCACCGCACGCGTGGCCGCCAGGAGCTCGTCCATCGGCAACGTGTCCGGGTCGGGGATACCGGCGACCAGGGAGATCACGTCGGGCTGGTCCGGCGCCGTCCAGGAGGAGGCAGGGATGGCGCGGGAGCGGTGGCTGAGGAGCGTGTCCAACGCCGCCGCGGCCCACGGCGCCCGCGCTTCACGATCGAAGATCTTTGCCATGCTGCTTCCTCCAGCGACGGCAACCGTGACCCCCAGGAGGGGGCCCTTGAGGGCATGGTAGTCGGGTACCGGGTGAAGTCAACCGCGTTCGCAGCCGTGCAGCCGGTTTCGGTTGGGCCGCTTCCACCGGTAACCTTTTGGCGACCTTGGACGTTTCCCAGGTGTACGGACGATGGCGGCATGCCCGCCGCGACGCACTGCATGGTCCGGCGTTTCTGGGGGCTGACGCCGGGCCATGCACTTTTTATATCATGGGCCAACGGCATGGGGGACCACCCGCCGCATGCGCCCGTGACGTGAACGGCGCCGCGCGGCAGTGGTAGGATGGTGGACAGAACGGGTACCACGCCCGTGCCCGTGCCCAGGAGGCGAGCTTGAAACCGAGCTACCGCGGTGCCCCGCGCGGCCGCCGAGCCGTTTCCCGACGCATCGACGCCATCCCGTCGTCCGGTATCCGGCGCTTCTTCGACATCATCGCCTCGATGCCCGACGTGATCTCCCTCAGCATCGGCGAACCGGATTTCAGCACCCCAGACAACATCCGTCAGGCGGCTGTGCGTGCCATCGAGGCCGGCGCCACGCACTATACGTCCAACTTTGGCCTGCTCGCCCTCCGCGAGGCCATCGCCGCCTACCTCGAGCGGCGCTACCACGTCTCGTACGACCCGCATCGCGAGATCCTGGTCACCACCGGCGTCAGCGAGGGGCTCAACGTGGTCTTCCAGGCCCTCCTGGATCCCGGCGACGAGGTGCTGCTGCCGGAGCCGTATTACGTCGCCTATCCACCGAACATCGTGCTCGCCGGCGGCGTGGTGGTGACGGTGCCCACGCGCCAGGAGCACGAGTTCCGCGTGCAGGTGGCCGACCTAGAGGCGGCGGTCAGCGAGCGCACCAAGCTGCTCATGCTCGGCTACCCGTCCAACCCGACCGGCGCCGTGCTCACGCGCGATGACCTCACCGCCATCGCCGACTTCGTCGAGCGCCATGACCTGTACGTGGTCTCGGACGAGATCTACGACCGCCTCACCTACGGCGTGGAGCACGTGTCCTTCGCCTCCCTGCCGGGCATGCGGGAACGCACGGTGCTGCTGGGCGGTTTCTCCAAGGCGTACGCCATGACCGGCTGGCGGCTGGGCTGGGCCTGCGCCCCGGCCGACATCCTTGAGGCGATCATGAAGGTCCACCAGTACGTGATGATGTCGGCGCCCACGGCCGCCCAGTACGCCGGGCTGGAGGCGCTCACCGCCGGCGAAGAGGAGGTGCGCCTCATGGTGAGCGAGTACGACCGCCGCCGGCGCGTGATGGTGGACGGCTTCAATCGCATCGGCCTGCCGTGCTTTGAGCCTCTGGGCGCGTTCTACTGCTTCCCCAACATCTCCTCAACCGGCCTCTCCGACGAGGAGTTCTGCGAACGTCTGCTCTACGAGGAGCGGGTGGCGGTGGTGCCCGGCTCGGCGTTCGGCGCCGCGGGAGCCGGGCACGTGCGCGCCTGCTACGCCACCGCCCTCTCCGAGATCGAGGAGGCGCTGCGCCGGATCGAGCGGTTCGTGCTCCGGCTGCGCCGTTCCTGGCCAAAGTAGCGCACCGGCACCACCGTCCGGGCCGGTAACCGCCCGCACACTTTGCGTTTTCGGCCGGCGTTGCATACCATGACAGGAGACGCGCCCCGGCCCACCGGGGCGGTTGTTGCCTGACGAACACGTCCCGGTCGGGTAGAGGAAGAGCAAGCTCCATGGCAAACACGAAGTCCGCTGAAAAGCGCTGGCGGCAGTCGCTGAAGCGCCGTCTTCGCAACCGCGCCGCCATTAGCCGGGCACGCACCTTTATCCGGGCCACCCTGCGCTCCATCCAGGCGGGGCAGCCGGACCCGGAGAAGCTGCGTCAGGCGATCATCGCGCTGGACAAGGCGGCCGAAAAGGGGATCATCCACAAGAACAACGCCGCCCGTCGCAAGTCACGGCTGATGAGCCTGTTCGCCCGCGTGATGGCCGGCGAGGCCCCGCCGGTGGTGGAGCGGCAGCGCACCAGCACCGCTCGGGCAGGGGAACGGCCCCGCCAACCCGGTTCACGTCCGCGCACCGCCGCCGAAGCGCGTGCCGCCGCTGAGGCCCGCAGCAGTCGCCAGTAGCGGGCCCAGCCGTGCGCCGAGCACACCGCACGCCGCCCGTCCGCCGCAGTGGCCACGCCGGGCGGCGTGGTTCCAGCGCATGCCGGCAGAGCCCGACGGCCAGGCCCAACCGCGCCCTGCAAACGACGTCACCCGGGGCGCCACGGCGGCGATGCCGTGCCTTGATCGTGGTCGCGTCAGGCCCGATCATCGGCCCTGGACTCAGCACCCAGAGCGAGGATCGGATCCCGTGGAACCGGAGCTGCTGGCAGAGTGCGCGGACTGGATCGCCGAAATGTTGGCCGAAGAGGGCATGTGGGTCGATGCCGGTCTCATCGAGGAGGTCTTACGCCGTGAGGCGGCCGCACCGGCGCGCATCCCGGCCGTAACGCACCGGGAGGCCGCCGCCCATATCGCCCGCCAACTGGCCGAAGACGGCGTGCAGACCGCTCCCGCGGTCCTTGACGAGCGGCTGGTGCTCTCCATCCTCGAATGGCAGGACGAGTTCCTCGCCTTGGCCGGTCGACCCCGCTGTTAGCACCCCGTAGGGAGCGGCGCCGGTGACCATGCACTACGTGCCGGATTGCCCGCGGCTGAGCGAGGTGCCCCACATCCGCCTGGGGCCGGTGCCGGCGGATGCTCCTCGTCCCGCCCTGCACCTCGGCAACGAGCCGGGCATCCGGCTACCACCGCACCTGCGCGCCGACACGACGGCCGAAATCGTCCTGCGGCTCCTGGAAGCACCGGATGCCGCCCGCCTGCCCGCGATCACCGCGGTGACCAGCGCCGACTTTCAGCCCGGCCACCTGCTGGCCATGTGGGCGTTGTGCGAGCCCGCGGCCGCCCTGGCCCGTGCCGAGCGCCTGGCGGATGCCGCCCGGGCGGTGGAGTTCGGGGTGCGCCGCTCCAGCGAGGCTGCACAGGTGGCGAGCTTCCTCCGCGCCTACCGTGAGGAGGCCAGCGTGCACGACGACGCGGAGCTGTACCGGACGCTGTTGCCCCAGGTCGCCCGCCTGCTCGACCGTCCCAGGGACTTCGACCTGTACTGGGTGGGGGAGTACTCGGACGTGATCCAGTCCGACAGCCTGCTCGGCTCGGGGGCGGTGCAGCTTGAGGTCTACGACGATATCGACCTCACCGTCATGCACACCCCACTGCGCCTGCACGACCTCACCCGTTATACGGCCGCGCCCACCTTCCGATTGCTGACCGTGCGCTCTGAGAACACGTACATCTTCGAGTACCGCCGCGAGAGCTGGGTGCAGTACCAGTCGCGTCGTCCCGCGCCGCGCGTGGATCTGGCGCCGCTGGCGCAGCGCCTGAACCTGTTCGAGCGAGCACCGGGACGCTGGCGCGCCGACCCCGTCACCCTCCCGATCCCGCGCCTGTTGCTGGATGCGGGCGACGGCCGCCCTGCGCCAAGCTCGATCGCTGCGGAGACGGTGATCGCGGAGGTGGTGGATTACCTGCGCGCCGCCGCACGCCGTCCGACGTCGCACTGGTCGCCGTACATGGCGGAAGGGTAACGGTGTGTCCCAGATGGATA
Organism: Dehalococcoidia bacterium; assembly: GCA_042408665.1. Classification (GTDB taxonomy): domain Bacteria; phylum Chloroflexota; class Dehalococcoidia; order CAUJGQ01; family CAUJGQ01; genus CAUJGQ01. The sequence continues at coordinate 24,258 of JBHOQW010000214.1, read as the reverse complement.
CGCTGACCCGCATCGGCGCCGCCCTGCGTGCCCTGGCCGTGGGCGACGCCCTCGGGCGCGTGACCGAGCACTACACCCCGGAAGAGATCCTCGAGGTCTACGAGGACATCATCACCGACTTCGTCGCGCCGGTGCGCCTGTTCGATGAGGAACGGTGGGAGGCCGGAGAGGTCGGACCGCCCACGGCGATCGTGCTGGAGGCCGCCGCGCGCGGCGGCCTGTGGCCCGGCGCCACGGGCGCCAACGTCGCGCACCTCCCCGCGGGCGTGGCGATCGGTCTGGCTCGGCCGCTGGCACCTCTGCTGCACGACATCCACGGCGACGGCCCGCTCGCGGCCGTGGCGGCGGGCACCGCGGCCGCGGTGGACGGCTACCCCTTCATCGAGATCATCGCGGCCGCCGCGCGGGCCGCTCGCCTGGCCGCCGACGACGATCTGGCGGAGGCCATCCTGCAGGCCGGCGGCCTGGGCCAGGCCTCGGGCGGGCGCCTGGCCGGGGCGGTGCTGCGCGGTCGGTTCCCCCCCGATGACGGCAGCCGCTCCGTTGTACCGTTCGTGTTTGGTATCGTGTACGCGCTGCAGAGCGCGCGCCGCGCCATTATCGACGCCGTCAACCAGGGCGGGCACGCGCCGGAGACGGCGGCGATCGCCGGCGCCATCTGCGCCGCAGCCGCGCCGGCCACCCTGCCCCCCTCCTGGTGGGCGGTGGTGGAACGGGCCAACCCCGACCTGGACCTGGAGCGGGCGGCCCAGCAGTTCGCCGCGCTGCGCGGCCGTCACCCAAACCCCACATGAGGAAGAGGCGATGGCATCCGCGATCCCGACCGGATTGACGCACGAGATGACCGTGACGGTCACCGAGGATATGAGCCCGCCGCACCTGAAGGGCGCCGCGGTCCTCTCCACCCCGTCGATGATCAGCTTGATGGAGCAGTGCGCGTTGCAGGCCATGCAGCCCTATCTCGACCAGGGAGAAACCACGGTGGGCACAGAGGTGTGCGTGACGCACGACGCCGCGTTGCGCGTCGGCCAGCAGGCGACCATCCGCGCCCGCTTTCAGGGCATGGAGGGGCGGCGCTACGTCTGGGAGGTAGAGGCCGTAGGGCCGGATGGGCGGCGCATTGGCGGCGGCACGCATAAGCGCGCGGTGATCAGCCTGGCGCGGCTGGGCGGCTAGGCCGCGCGACGTGCTACGCTGAAGCCAGCCCTGACGCGCGGGGCTGCCGCCATGCCGAAGATTACCGTTCTTCCGCTGGGCGTCACCATCGAGGCGGCGCACGGCCAGACAATTATGGACGCCGCGCGCGCGGCCGGCTACTACTGGCCCACCACGTGCGGCGGCAAGGGCGAGTGCACCACCTGTGCCGGCCTAATCGAACACGGCCGGGAGAACCTCTCGCCCATGGGCCGATATGAGGAGTTTAACCTCCGCCGACAGCGCGGCCGCGCCGCGTTGGCCACCGCCCTGCGCCTGTGCTGTCAGGCGCGCGTGTACGGCGACGTTCAGGTGCGCAAGCCGGGCGTCAAGCCATGGTAACCCCTGCGCTCCACCCCAGCTTAGTTCACCGCACCGGAGGAGCCCCGCCATGCCCTACGTGATCACCGAGCCCTGCATCGGCGTCGTGGACCGTTCATGCATCGACGTGTGCCCGGTGAATTGCATCTACGAGGCCGAGGACCAGCTCGTGATCAACCCCGACGAGTGCATTGACTGCGCCGCGTGCGAGTCGGCCTGCCCGGTGACCGCGATCTTCCACGAGGAGAGCGTGCCGCCGCAATGGGTGTCCTATATCGAGAAAAACCGCGCACTCGGCCGCCGGCTCGCCTGAGCGGCGCCGCCAACCCCTGCCCCCAGCGGCCCGCCGGTGACCGTCATATCTAGCCCATCTATCTGTGCCTGTTGTTCGTATCATTCATAGCCGGGGCAACGTGCCGGGCTGAGGCCGCACGGCGGCCGGCGGCACGGCCTAGAACGGGGCCGGGCCCGCTGGTATGCTAGGTCATGCGGGATCACCTATAGACTCCCTCAATGGCTCGGAGGTGGTGTGGTGGAGCTGGGTCAATTGGAGGCCTTCCTGCAGGTTGCCACGCACCGCAGCTTCAGCAAGGCCGCGGAGGTCCTGTTTTTGACTCAGCCGTCGGTCACCGCCCGGATCCAGGCGCTGGAACGAGAGCTGGGAGAGGAGTTGTTCGAACGGTCCGGACGGACGGTGCGGCTGACCGACGCCGGCAACGTCTTCCTCACCTACGCGCAGCGCGCCTTGAAAGACGTGCAGGAGGGGAAAGATGCCCTGGAGGCGCTGCGCCGCACGGACGCCGGCTCCCTGCGCATCGGTTCTGCCCTCACCATCAGCGCCTATGTGCTGCCCAAGATTCTGAAGACGTTCCGCGCCCGCTATCCGAAGGTCGAGGTCTCGGTGCGCACCGGCCGCTCTGATCAGGTGCTGGATATGGTGTTGAACGACGAGGTGCACGTGGGCCTGGTCCGGTCGCTGGTGCATTCCGAGATCGAGACGGTCCACCTGTACGACGACGAGGTAGTGCTCGTCACCGACGCCAACCACCCGTTCGCCAAGACCCGCTCGGCGCGGATCGAGGACGTCGCCAAACAGGCCCTGATCTTCTTCGACCGCGCCTCCAGCTACTACGGTCTCATCCACGGCTTCTTCCGCGACGCCGGCGTGGTGCCGCGTCACGCCATGGAACTGGACTCGCTCGAGGCCACCAAGATGATGGTGGAGGAAGGGCTGGGCATCGCCATTCTGCCGCGGGTGGCCGTCGAACGCGAGCTGAAGCTGGGCATCCTGGTGGAGGTCGAGATCACGGGCGTGCCGCGGATTAAGCGCCAGATCGCCATGATTTACCGCAAGAACCGCCGCCACGCGCGCACGGTAGGCGCCTTCATCGAGGTGCTGTACAACCTCTACCAGTTCGACCTACCGGAGTACGGACGGGCGCTGCTGGCCGCCCGCCGCAACCAGAACGGGCACGGCTCGGAGCAGCGCCAGCCGACCGAGCCGGCCACCGCGACGCCCAGAGAGGCATGACCTGGCCGGCGTCCGCTGGTGGTCGGAGACGTTCAGCACCCCGGTGGCCGCTCACGCTCTGGAGCGAGCGCCAGCGCACGGCGGAAGTTGGCCAAGGTATGGCGGGCGGTGTCCGCCTCCGCCTCACCGCGCAGGTGCGCCAGGAGGCGCACTACCTCCACTACACCGGATGGCTCCGTGCTCCGACCCGGCAGCGGGTAGGTATCGGTCTCAGCCAGCAGGCGTTCGGCCGGCACCAGCGGCGCCAGCGCGCGCAGTGCGTCCTGCCCCGGCCTCAGGATCAACCGACCAAAGGAGATCAGACAGCCAAGGGCCAGAAACCGCTCCAGTTCGTGGCGCGCACCGACGAAGTAGTGGATGATAACCGCAGGCAGGCGCCCGACGACGTCGGCCAGCATCGCCGCGACCTCGGCGTGTGTGCCCACGGAGTGGACCACCACGGCCAGGCGAAACTCCGCGGCCAGGGCAAGCTGGGCGGCGAAGGTGCGCCGCTGGATCTCCACCGGTACGGCCACCCCTCGGTCGAGCCCGGTCTCGCCCACGGCGCGCAGGCGCGGGTGGCCGGCCGCGAGCAGATCCCGCAGCGCGGCCAGGTGGCGCTCCGGCGCGTCATCCGCGCGTTGCGGATGCAGGCCGGCCGCGGCCGCGATGCCGCGATAGCGGCGCACTAGACGGAGGGCACGCACCGATGACGCCGCGTCGGTGCCGGCGACGAGCATATCGCACACCCCCGCCGCCCGCGCCGCCCGCACCATACGCGCCACCGCGGCGTCCGGATAACGGTCCAGGTGCGTGTGGCTGTCGGCATAGCGGCAGCGAGCGGTGACGACGCTCACCCGCATGGCAGGACCTCATGGGAGATGGAGGAGGAAGCACGCGATGGCGGCCACCGTCCGACTCTACGAGCGCCGCGGCTGAAGCACCTGTGCGCGGGCGCGAGAGTTCCTCGCGCGGAGCGGCGTGCCGTTCGAGGCGCGCGATATCTTCAAAGCGCCGCTCTCGGAGCGCGAACTGCGCGACCTGGCCCGGCGGGTACCCGTCGCGGAGCTCTTCTCCTGGAAGAGCCCGACCGCCCGGCAACGGGGCCTCACACCCGGCGCGGTGTCCGATGAGGAGCTGATCCGCCTCATGGCAGCCGAGCCGCGGCTCATCCGGCGGCCGCTGGTGCTGGCCGGCGGTCGGCTCATCGTGGGCGCAGACCCGGACGCGCTGCGCGCGCTCGTCACCGAGGTGGGCGCCTCCTAGCCGGCAGATCGGCCGCTCAGCGGGCACCCACCTCTGCGGCCAGGCGCTTGAGGATATCGACGTTTTCCTTGTCCGGCCCTTCGCCCGCAAAGCCGGGCACTTCCAGGATAAACGGGATGTCACGGAAGGCGGGGTGCGCGAGCACGGCGCGAAACCCGTCCTTGCCGATGTGACCCTGCCCGATGTTCTCGTGCCGGTCCAGGCCCGAGCCGAGACCGGCCTTGCTATCGTTGGCGTGCACCGCCACCAGCCGCTCCAGGCCGACGTCGCGCTCAAACTCCGCCACCATGGCGGCCACGCCCGACGGCGTGCGCACGTCATACCCGGCCGCCAGGCAGTGACAGGTGTCGAGACACACCTTCACGCGCGGGCTATCCACGGCCCGGATGATCGCCCCCAGCTCGGCGAAGCGCGAACCAACGCTGCCGCCTTGCCCCGCGCTGTTTTCCAGAATGAGCGCCGCCTCGGGCACGGCCTGCAAGACCTCATGGATGGCCCGCGCGATCTGCGGCAGCACGGTCGCAAAACCGGCGCCCTTATGGCTGCCGATGTGGAAGATCACCCCCTCAGCGCCCGCCCTGGCGGCAAAGCCCATGTACTGCTTGAGCGAGCCCACGGAACGGCTCACCAGCACGGGGTCGGCCGAGGCGAGGTTGATGAGGTAAACACCGTGCAGAAAGACGGGCGCAATCGCGGCCTCCGCCGCCCGTCGCCGCAGGGCCGCGATCTGGGCGTCGGAGTGGGCGGCGGGCCGCCAGGTCTGGGGCCCGCTGGCAAAGATCTGGATCGTCTCCGCCCCGATGGCCACGGCCCGGTCGATGCACTTCTCCAGCCCACCCGCGGCCGACACGTGCGCGCCGATCCTCATCCCTCTCCCCTGGTCCGGAGCGTTCTCCCTCGGCTCGCCGGTTATGGCCACCACAACCGACGCGCCTCCTTGCGCAGCTCGGCTCGAAAGTCGGGGTGGGCGATGGCGATCAGCTCCTCCGCGCGCTGGCGGTGGTTCTTCCCCATCAGGCTGGCCACACCGTACTCCGTCACCACGTAATCCACCCAGTGGCGGGGAACCGTGATCATCGCCCCCTGCTCGTGCTGGGCGACGATGCGGGACACGCTGCCACCCAAGGCGGTGGAGGGAAGCAGGATGATGGAGCGACCGCCACGGGAGAACGAGCCGGCCAGCGCCAGCTCCGGCTGCCCGCCGTTGCCGTTGATCATGCGGCCCCCGAACACGGATTCGGAGTTCACCTGTCCGATCAGATCCACGGAGATGGCGTTGTTGATCGTGACGTAGTTGTCGATCTGGGATAGGGTGCGCATCGAGAGGACGTAGGACGGGTCGTAGAGCTCAAATTTCGGGTTGCTGTCGATGATCTCCAGGTCCTTATCGTCGCAACCGGTCCAGGCGGCGGCCACGGCCTTGCCGGGGTGAATGCTCTTGTACTTGCCGGTGATCACCCCGGCTTCCACCAGACGGCCAAACCCCGGCGAGCCCAGCTCCGTGTGCAGGCCGAGGTCATGCTTGTCGTCAAACACGCCGAGGTTGGGCATCAGCCGTCCGGGTTCACCCGTGCCGATCTGGATCGTGGCCCGGTCGGGCACTAGGTCTTTCAGGTAGCCGGCGATGGCCTTGGCATATTCGGGCGGCTCACCCAGGCCGAAGAAATTGCGGACGTCCTGCGGCGAGACGGCGCTGATCACGCCCGCCAGCGGGGCCAGGCGCTGCACCGGGATGTCGTTCAGGAGTTCGCGGAAGCCGGCCGCCCGCTCCGGTGGCAGCGGCGCCAGCAACGCCTCAAACTGCTCCCGGGTGAAGGACGGTGGGTTGTACTCCACGATCCAGTCCAACTCGGTGACGTGCACGTACACGTCGCCGAACACGTTGATGAGCGTGGGGTCCACCTCGGCGATCACCAGCGGGGTGCGGCGCACGTAATCGCGCTTGGTCCAGTGGTGCGCGCCGAAGTGCACGTAGCCGTGCTTGTTGGGCGGCGAGACCGCGACCAGCACGACGTCGGCCTTCCCCCGGTAGTCCGGCCGCTCGTCCCAGGGTTTGAAGCCCAGCGAGAACAGGTTGGGCAGGTAGGTGGCCCGCTTCTCATCCATGGCGAACCGGGCATAATCGCCGATGTAGATCTCGAACTCGACGGTGAAGTGCTCTTCGGCCCCTGGCTTGAGCCAGCCAGGATCGGTGGCCGGCGCCAGCAGGCGCAGCGTTACATCCCGCAGGCTGTGCCGCCGCTCCCACAGCGCGGGGAGGAGTGTGGCCGGCGGAAAGATGGGAATGGCGACGATGTCGCCGGACTTGATGTGCGCGACGGCCTCGGCCGGCGTGACCAGACGGCTGCGGTAGTACTCCTGCCAATCCATGCCGCTCCCCTCCCCAGACGAACATGATGGCCACCGGCCGTCATTATCCAGGGAGGGCTACCGCTAGGTAAAGGTGCCGCTGACCGGCTGCCCACCGATGAAGTAGACGCGCATGGCTCGCTCGATCATGTCTGGTGTGAGCGCGGGCTCCGAGCCCTCGAACCGGGCGATGTCAAAAATGATCTGAATGAGGTCGCGGGGGTAGACGCCCTTCGGCTCCCGCGTCGGATCGGCGCAGATCATATCCACGAAGGCCGCGATCTGCTCCTCGGTGCAGGCCAACCGCTTGGATGCCGCCACGCGGCGGGTGATCTCGCACAGCTCCTCGCGCGTGGGGCCGGGGATGTGCACCTTGTACGGAATGCGGCGCAGGAAGGCCTCGTCCACTAGGTCCTCGGGACGCAGGTTGGTGGAGAACATGAGGGCCATCTCGAAGGGCACCGTGAAGCTTTCACCGGTGTGCAGGGTGAGCAGGTCGAAGCCCCGCTCCATGGGCAGGATCCAGCGGTTGAGCAGCTCCTCCGGGCGGACGCGCTGGCGGCCGAAGTCGTCGATCACGAACATGCCGTCCTGCGCCTTGAGGTGAGGGGGCGCCTGATAAAAGTGCGCCACCGGGTCAAAGGACAGCTCCAGGCTCTCCTGGGTCAGTTCGCCGCCCACGATCACCACCGGCCGCCGCACCTGGATCCAGCGCCGGTCCAGGCGGTTCGTGCGGCTCTGCGGTTTGAACAGGCCGAAATCGTCTACCGGCTGCACCTCCGGTTCTACCGGCTCGTGCACCGCCGCGTCGAAGATCCGGATGAGTTGGCCGTGCACGTAGAGAGCATGCGGGACGATGATCGTATCGTTCGTGTAGCGCGCGTAGTGTTCCAGGATGGCGGTCTTGCCGTTACCGGAAGCACCAAAGATCAGGGTGGTACGTCCGGAGTGGAGGGCCCGGGCCAGGTTGTCCGTGGTCTGTGGACTGAGGACCAGCTCGTTCAACGCCTGCAAGATGCGGCCCGGTGACGGTGGGGTCTGGCGCAGGGACTGCCGCCGCACCACCGGTGTGTACTGCTCCAGCGTGACGGGGGCCGCACTGGCGTAGCGCGAGCGCGACAGCGCGTCCAGCGCCCGCTGTTCCCCCCGCGCCGTGAGGCGGTAGCGAAAGCCCAGCTCGTTCAGGCGCGACGTGCCCACCACCTCCAGGAGCTGCTGTCCTTTCAGGTCCTGTAGCAGCGGCTCCACGACCGTGAACGGGAGCCCGATGCGCTGGCACACCTTCTCCGTCGTGGACGGACCGTTGAAGTGGATGATCTTCAGAATGAGCTCGTACAAGAGCGAAACGGGCAGGCCGGTCTGTTCCACCGTCTCCGGCGCCGCTGGCCAGATGTCTTCCGGTGCCGTCAGCCACGCCCAAGTCGCATCGCCCTGCCGGCGGGACAGGGCCGGCGGAGGTTCCATCACGAAGTCCGGGATCGGTGCGGCATCGCTTGGCGCAACGTCGTGCTCCCACATGGCGCGGCCCTCCGGCGGGGCGAGGCGGTCGCTCCGCGGTGTGTCTCTACTCAGTTATCGGCGGACGCACCGCCGGCCATAGGTCTTCCACCGCCGACGGGTGGGCGCCGGATTGATCGGTGGAGGCGCCGCTCCCTACAATGCCCCTGGTCCCGCCGGTGCCCGGTGGCGTGAGGAAGGCGAGCGTGACGGACGGGCACATCGTGCTGAAGGTGCGTCGCCTCCACCCGGCGGCCCGGCTGCCGCGCCGGGCGACCGCCCACGCCTCCGGCTTTGACCTGTACGCCTGCCTCCCAGAGGGACCCGTCACCGTCGGCCCGGACCCGGTGCTCATCCCCACGGGCATCGCCCTCGAGTTCCCGCCGGGGTACGACGTGCAGGTGCGGCCGCGATCTGGGCTGGCGCGCCACGGCGTGCTGGCGGTGCTGGGCACGATCGACGCCGACTACCGCGGTGAGGTCCTCGTCACCCTATACGCGGTGGGCACGCGCCCACCGTTTACCGTGCAGCACGGCGACCGCATCGCCCAGCTCGTGGTCATGCCGCTGGCCCCGGCCGTGGTGTGCGAGGTGGCGGAGCTGACGCCCACGGAGCGCGGCGCAGGGGGGCACGGCTCCACCGGTCTGCAGTGACCACCGTGCCAGGCCCTGCCCGCGGCTGCTACACTGAAGCTATGAGCGGACCGTCGATCCCCACACAGCCGTGCCCGGTGTGCGGGCATCCCATGGTCGCCATTCGTGGCTCCAAGCTGGCGATCTGCCGCGTGTGCGGGTTCAAAGATTCCTGTTGTTGAGCGGTTCCGGCCACGCCGTCTCACCATGAACCGCGGGTTGACCGCGCGCTCGCGGCGTTCCTACGATGCTCAGGGGGCGTCCGGCCTGCGGTGGTCCGCTTTCCGGTGACACCGCCGGTGCCGTGAAACGTGGCCGCGTTCCCTTCCTCCAGACGGCCGGATGCGGGGTGGTGCGATGCTCGGATTGGTTCCCGTTACGCCGAAGTCACTGGCGGCGTACCGACCGATTATCGGCGACGCGCGCTACGAGGAGATCGTGCGCCTGGCCGAGCCGCTTCAGGGGGCGCGCGTCCTGCACGTCAACGCCACAGCCTTCGGCGGCGGGGTAGCGGAGATCCTGAGCACACTCGTGCCACTCATGTCCGATATCGGAATGCGCGCCGAGTGGCAGGTGATCCGTGGGGCAGAGGAGTTCTTCCACGTCACGAAGGCGATGCACAACTCCCTGCAGGGCATGCTGCTGGAGTGGACGCCGCAGATGCGGGACACCTGGCTCCGCTACAACCAGATGAACGCGGACGCCTTTGACGGGGAATACGATTTCGTGATCGTTCACGACCCGCAGCCGGCGGCGATCTTGGCCCTCCTGCAGCAGCGCCTCGGCCACAGACCGCACGGCAAATGGATCTGGCGGTGCCACATCGACACCACCGAAGCGCAGCCGGAGGCGTGGGACCTGCTGCATCCCTATGTGGAGGAATACGACGCCGCCATTTTCACCATGGCGGAGTACGTCAACGAGAACTTGAAACGGCCGCGCATTTACATCGTGCCGCCGGCCATTGACCCCCTCTCGCCCAAGAACGTCGATCTCTCGCCACAAACGGTGCATGAGATCCTGGTTCGCTACAGCGTCGACCCGGAGCGACGCATGATCCTCCAGGTCTCACGGTTCGACCCCTGGAAGGATCCGCTGGGGGTGATCGACGTCTACCGAGCGCTGAAGCCCGACTTTCCCGACCTGCAACTAGTGTTGATCGCCTCGATGGCGCACGACGACCCAGAAGGCTGGTCCTGGTACGAGCGCACGGTGCGCCGCGCCGGTGAGGACTACGACATTCACATCCTGTCCAACCTGAACGGCGTTGGCAACGTGGAGGTCAACGCCTTTCAACGCAAAGCCGATGTCGTGATCCAAAAGTCGGTGCGCGAGGGCTTCGGCCTGGTAGTGAGCGAGGCGTTGTGGAAGGGTCGGCCGGTGGTGGCAGGAAACGTGGGCGGTATCCCGCTGCAGATTCTCTACGGCCGCACCGGCTACCTGGTAAACACCACCGCCGAATGCGCCAACCGGGTGCAGTATCTCCTGAAGCACCCGACCGTCGCGAACCGCATGGGCGCCCTGGGCCGCGAGCACGTGCGGGAACACTTCTTGATTACCCGCTATCTGCGGGACTATCTGGCGATCTTCAACGCCCTGGTGGGGCGCATGCCAACGGAGGCGCTTTCGCTGGAGGCGGTGCAGGCGGCCAGACGATAACACGACGCCGACCGGCGACGCCCACGGCGCGGGTGACGGTGATCGAACGTGAATCGCGTGTTGGCCCTCATTCTGGCCGGTGGACAGGGTGACCGGCTCAGCATTCTGTCCGAGCAGCGGGCAAAGCCCGCCGTGATCTTCGGCGGGAAGTACCGCATCATCGACTTTGCCCTAAGCAACTGCGTCAACTCCGGCATCACCAAGGTCGGCGTCCTCACCCAGTACCGGCCCCGCTCGCTCAACGACCACATCCGCACCGGCCGCCCGTGGGATCTCGACCGGGAAGGTGGCGGCGTCTGGCTGCTCCAGCCGTACCTGGGGCGGGAGATCTCCGACTGGTACCGCGGCACCGCTGACGCCGTGTACCAGAACCTCTTCTTCGTCGAGGAGTCCGACGTGGATGAGGTGCTGATCCTGGCGGGCGACCACGTGTACACCATGCGCTACGACGCCCTGATCCGCTGGCACCGGGCCAAAGGAGCGGACGTCACCGTGCCGGTGTACAACGTGCCGCTGGCGGAGGCGTCGCGCTACGGCATTCTGACCCTGGACGAGGACCAGCGGGTGATCGAGTTTGAGGAGAAGCCGCCGCAGCCGAAGTCCACGCTCGCCTCGACCGGCATCTACGTCTTCAACAAGGACGTGCTAATGGAGCGGCTCCAGGCGGACGCGGCACGGGAGGACAGCACGCACGATTTCGGCCGCGATATCCTGCCCGCCATGATCGGCAGCTACCGGGTGTACGGCTATTACCTCACCGGCTACTGGCGCGACGTGGGCACCATCGACTCGTACTGGCAGGCCAACATGGACCTGCTGGTGGACCTGCCCGAGCTGGACCTGTACAACCCGGAGACGGCTATCCGCACCCGCGAGCCGCGCTACCCGCCGGCCAAGATCGGCCCGCGCGCCTACATCTCCCGCTCCCTCATCAACTCCGGCGACATCATCAACGGCCACGTCGAGCACTCGGTGATCTCGCCCGGCGTGTACATCGAGGACGGCGCTGTGGTGCGCGATTCGATCGTCTTCGACGGCTGCCGCATCGAGCGCGGGGCCGTGGTGGAGCGGGCGATCCTCGACAAGGAAATCTACGTGGCCGAGGGGTGCGTGGTCGGCGGCACCGACGATTACACGCCCAACAAGGAACGACCGGACCTGCTCAGCAGCGGCATCACCATTGTCGGCAAGCGCGCCCGCCTGCCCGCCGGGGTGCAGATCGGCCGCAACTGCATCATCGGCCCGGGTGTGCGCGAGGACGATTTCCCCGGCCTCTGGATCCCAAGCGGTGAGACGATCCGCACCCGCCGCCCGCTGGGGCCGCTCGGTGTGTGAACGCCGGGTGGGAGACCGGCGCCACGCGGGCGGCGACGTGCGGCCCGTTTTTTGAGGACGAGACCACATGGCCATCGGCGCGTTTACGTTTGTGCTCCACAGCCACCTTCCCTACTGCCGGCGCGCCGGGCGGTGGCCGCACGGCGAGGAGTGGATCCACGAGGCGGCGTCTGAAACCTACCTGCCGCTTCTCGACCAGCTCTTCCGGCTGCGTGCCGCCGGCGTGCCGGCCCGGCTGACGATCAGCCTCACACCGGTACTCGTCGAGCAGCTCGCCGATCCCCTGGTGATCGCCAACCTGGAAGACTTCCTGCGCGAGCGACGCGACCTGGCCGAGGCGGACATCCGCCGGTTCGAGCGCGTCGGCGAACCGCACTTCGCCGCGGTGGCGACCTGGTACCGCGACCGCTTCACCCACCTATTGCGCCTGCTTACCGACGAGTTCGGTGGCCGGCTCGTCGCCGCGTTCAAGGAGCTGGAGGACGCCGGCCTCATCGAGATCGCCACCAGCGCCGCCACCCACGGCTACCTGCCGCTCATGGAGCGCGACTCCACCGTCTGGGCGCAGGTGGCGATGGGGGTGCGCACGCACCGACGCCACTTCGGCCGCGCCCCGCGTTCGTTCTGGCTGCCCGAGTGCGCCTACCGGCCCACGTTCCAGAAGGAAGGGCCGGCCGGGCCGTACCTCAAGCCGGGCCTGCACTGGTTCCTGGCCCAGCACGACGTGCGTGTGTTCTTCGTGGAGACGCACACCATCGAGGGCGGCACCCCGGTGGGTAAGGCGATGGGCGACGCCATCGGCCCGTACGGCGCCATCCCCAAGCGCTACGTGGTGCCGCCACCGGAGTACGTGCCGCCGACGATGCGCACAACCTACCTGCCCTATTGGGTGGAGCAACCGGAGGTCGCCGTCCTGGGGCGCAACAGCCGCACCGGCCTCCAGGTCTGGTCGGCTCAGCACGGCTATCCCGGCGATTTTGCCTACCGGGAGTTTCACAAGCGAGACGGGCTCTCTGGCCTCCACTACTGGCGGGTAACCGGCGCGGATGTGGATCTGGGCGCCAAGCAGCCCTGGGACCCCACGGCGGCGTTCGCCCAGGCTCAGGCCCACGCAGACCACTTCGCCGGCCTGGTGGAAGACCTCCTGCGCGCCTTCCACGCCGAGCACGGCCGCTTCGGGGTCATCGCCGCCGCGTACGACACGGAGCTGTTCGGCCACTGGTGGTTTGAAGGCGTGGACTGGCTGGCGGGGGTGCTGGAGCGGCTGGCGCGCAACCCGAGCGTGCAGCTGACCACGGCCGCCGCCCACGTGGCAGAGCATCCGCCGGAGGACGTGCTGGTTCTGCCGGAAAGCTCGTGGGGACAGGGCGGCGGCCACTTCACCTGGCTGAACGCCGACACCCGTTGGATGTGGCCCGTTATCCATCGCCTCGAACTGCAGATGGAGGCCCTAGCGGAGCGCTACGCCCACGCCACCGGCGAACTGCGTGCGGTGCTCAACCAGATCGCGCGGGAGGCACTGCTGGCGCAAGCCTCGGACTGGCCTTTCCTCATCACCACCGGCCAGGCCCGCGACTACGCCATGGAGCGGTTCGAGAACCACGTGGAGCGATTCGACCGGCTGGTGGCGTTGCTGGACCGCCCGGAACGACTGGGGGAGGCGCGCCGTCTGGCCGATGAATATTGGGAGCTGGACAAGGTGTTCCCCGATATTGACCTCCAGCTCTTCGCGCGCCGCGAGCCACCCGTGGAGTGAACGCGCGACCACGGCATCGGCATCGACCAAGGAAGCCAGGTGAGCACGATCTTCCTCGGCCTGCTGCTGCACTACTACCAGCCGCCCGGCCAGCTGGCCGGCGTCTTGCGCCGCGTGGTGCAGGAGTGTTACCGGCCACTGCTCCAGGTCTTCCAGGAGCACCCCGGCGCCCGTGCCACGTTCAACGTGAACGGCGTGCTCACCGAGATGCTCGACGACCACGGCTACGGGGATGTCCTGGCAGGCTGGCGCGGGCTGGCCGCCTCCGGCCAGGTGGAGTTCACCAGTTCCGGCAAGTATCACCCCATCTTGCCGCTCATCCCAACGGCTGAAGCCGCGCGTCAGATCGCGCTCAACGATGAAGCCAACCGGCGGCTGCTCGGCGCCGCGTACCGCCCCCGAGGCTTCTTTCCACCGGAGATGGCCTGGGACCACGCGCTGGCCCCGCTCATCGCCCGTGAAGGGTTGGACTGGGTGGTGATGGGCGGCATCGCCTGTCCGGCCGAGTGGCCGACCACACGGGTGTATCGGGAGGGGGCCGGTGTCCGCGAGCTGGCCGTGCTCTTCCGCGACGACCTGCTGAGCAACAAGGTCGCCTTCCGGACCACGGACGTTGCCGGATTCCTGCAGGATCTACGCCGGCTGGGGCCGGAGGGCACCGACCGCTACGTGGTCATCGCCATGGACGCCGAGACGTTCGGTCATCACATCCCGGGTTGGGAGCGCGACTTCCTGGCGCCCCTGTTTGCCGCACTTACCGCCGCCGGTGCCGCGTCTGCGGCCGCATCCAACCCGGCGCCGGCACCGGCGGTACGCCTGGCCACCCTCTCCGAGATCGTGGACCGGATGCCGGCCGCGCCCCTTGTTGTGCCGCGCGCCTCCTCCTGGAGCACCACGCGCGAGGACCTTGATCACCACAACCCGTACCCGTTGTGGCGCCACCGCGGCAACGAGATTCACCGCCTGCTGTGGTGGCACCTGGAGCAGGCCCTCGCGCTGCTGAACCTGGCCGAGCCGTGGCACGAACCGGACGGCAACCAAGATTTTGCCACCGCCCGCGCCATCGCCGACATGGCCCTGCACAGCGACCAGTTCTGGTGGGCCAGCCGCCGCCCGCACTGGAGCCCCGGCATGGTCCATCGGGGCCTGAACATGCAGCGGGAGCTGATCCTGCACGCGGTGCGCGCCCTCAACCTGAGCGACGCGCCGGACGAGGCGCGGCGGGAGGCCCAGGAGCGGGTGGCCGTGGCGCGCGACCTGGCCAACCGCATCACCGACCGCCTCTTCTGGGACTGAGGTTGCACGGCCGCAGTGACCCCTTGCATCGCCCATCCGCGCGGTGGTTAATCGGGGAGGTGGGGCTGCCGCCCGGCCGCCGGAAGCGGCGCCCCGGGAGCAGCGTATGTCAGAACTCATGTGTTCCCGCTGCGGGGCGACCGTGCCCATGCCCCGCCATTGCGGCCGGCCGATGCAGCTCGGCACCGTAGACGGCCGCCCGATGCTGGTGTGCTGGATGGGACCGGAATGCGGCACGCAGCCGCTTCCCGAGCACTGCGGGATGGCCATGCACCCGCGCTCGTGACGGAGCCGGAGCCGTGCAACGGCTGTTCACCCTCGAACAGGCCCGCGCCCTTCTGCCACAGATCCGGGAAATCGCGGGGCGGATGCGCGAGCTGAAGGCCACGCTCGACCGCCACCACGCCGCGTTCGCTTTTCTGGCGCCGCGCGCGGAGGGTGAGCCGCACCTGATCGGCGCGTTGGAGTACCACCGCGCCGCTATCCAGCGGCTCATAGCCGACATCCAGCGACACATGGAAGCGGTCCACGCCCTCGGCGCCGAGGTCAAGGGAATTGAGCAGGGGCTGGTGGACTTCCCTTCGAAACGCGAGGGACGGGTCGTGTACCTCTGCTGGATGATCGACGAGCCCGATATCGCCTGGTGGCACGAGCTCGAGGCCGGCTTTCGTGGTCGGCAGCCGCTCTAGCCGGTTATCGCGCCGGCGGCCGCTGCATGGAGGCGACGAGCACGGCAGGGGCCTCCGGGTCGTGCGGCGTGCGCTCCAGGCGCAGCACCAGCTCGTAGGATTGCCCGCGCCAGCGACTGGCGTCGATCACCAGGTCGGCCCGCCCCGTCTCATCCGGCGCAACCTGCCCGGCATCCACGCGACGCACGCCGTCCACCACGTACCACAGCCGGTAGGCGCTGCCCGGCTCCGGCCTGGGCAGGCGCTCGAACACCACGTAGCAGACGCCGCGGTCCGGATTCCACGTGACGGCGCCGGCGGCGACCTGGCCGGCGACGGGTTGGAAGTCCGCACGAATGCTGGACGGCACGACAAACAGGAGCAAGCCATCGGCCTGCCGGCGCATCGCCGCGGCCTCCTGTCGGAGCTCGTTCACCTGCCCCTGCAGGCGAGCCACCCACGTGAGCGTGCCGCCCAACGCGATGGCGAGCACGGCCGCGGCCGTGCTCCAGCGCGTGAGCGGGCGACGCCATAGGGAAAGACGGGGCCGCGACCGCTCCCCGGGTGGGACGCGGCGCGCGCCGGCCATCACCGCGGCGCGCAGCGTGTCGGGTGCACGTGCGGGCGGCGCGGCCAAGGCCAACCGGGCCACCGCCTCCTCCGCCGCCCGTAACTCGGCCCGGCAGCGCGCGCAGACGGCGGTGTGCGCCCGCACGCGCTCTGCCTCCGCAGGGCCCAGCGTGCCGAGCGCGAGCAGGTCGAGGTCGTCCGCGACCTCGGTGCAGTCCATCGCTCTTGCAGGACCGGCCATACCGCTACCCGCTCACGGACACTTCGCCGGCGAGCGCCGCCCGAAGCTTTTTCAGTGCTAACCGCGTGCGCGTCTTGACCGTGCCCAGGGGCTGCTGTAACAGGTCGGCGATCTCCTGCTGAGTGAGGCCGCCAAAGTAGGCCAGTTCGAGCGTGGTGCGCTGTTCCTCCGGCAGCATGCGCAGGGCACGCCGCACGGCGGCGCGCTCGGCCTCGATCTGCGCGGTCCACAGCGGGTCCTCGCTGTGCCCGTCGGGCGGCCCGTCCGGCAAGGCGGCCGGCGCGATCTCACGCGTCCACCGCCGCCCTCGCGCGCGCACCTCATCCACGGCGCGGTTCCGGGTGACGCTCAGCAGCCAGTTCATGAACCGACCGCGGCCGGCATCGTAGCTTTCGGGCGAGCGCCACAGCCTGAGAAAGACCTCCTGCGCAACGTCCTGCGCCAGCGTCGGGTCGGCCAGGACACGCAGCGCCACCGCGTACACCAGGTCCGCGTACCGGTCGTACAAACGTGCGAAGGCGTGCTCATCGCGCCGGCAGATGAGCCGCACCAGTTCTTCGTCGCTCGGTTGGATTCCGTCCACGTCGCTCTTGAGGACGGGCGGCCTGGCTGTCCGCTCGTACTACGCTACCAGCCCCGCACCGGATGCATGTCCGATGGCCAGCATTGTAGCAGGTTGCACGGCGGTCGGGTCCGTTGGGCGTCGGGCATCCAGGTTCCGCGCTAGGCGGCGCGTTTAATAAGCGATTAGGTGCACCTTAACCCGGCGGGCATGGACGCTGGCCGAGGAACGACGGACGATAGACGGTGTGGCCGCCGGCGGCAGGCGCGGCACCACGCCCGCAGGCCTGGCCGCACCGCCCGCCGCGCGAGCCCCGGGTGGAGAGCGTGTGATGCGCCGAACAATCCCTCTGATCGTCGCCGTGCTGTTTACCGTTGTGGTAGCCGCCTGCACCGAGGAGAAGCAACCCCAGGCAGCTGCCACCTCGACCGCCGCCCCGCCGGCCAGCGGTACGGTGGCGCCGAGCGCCGCCGGCACGCGGGTCACGACGGCCGCGCCGGCAAACCCGCCGGCCAACACCGTTGAGCTCGTCAAGCGCGTACGGCCCTCGGTGGTGCGCATCAACGCGCGCGCCGGCTTCGGCCAGGCCGAGGGCACGGGGACCGGGTTCGTGGTGGACGAACGCGGCTATGTCGTCACCAACAACCACGTGGTCACCCTGGGCGGCGGACGGGCCGCGCCAGAGCTGAAGGTCGACCTGGCTGACGGCCGCACAGTCGATGCTCGGCTGGTGGGCCGCGACGAGCGCACGGACCTGGCCGTGCTCAAGGTGGACGCCGGTACGCTCACCCCGCTGGCGTTTGCCGACCCCAACTCGATCGAGGTCGGCGAGGACGTGATCGCCGTGGGCTTCGCGCTCGATCTGGGCGGCCCGCCGACGGTGACCAAGGGCGTGGTCAGCGCCGTGGACCGGGTGATCGATGAGATGGATGCCCTCGGCAACCCGATCCAGATCAGCGGCGCCATCCAGACGGATGCCGCCATCAACCCGGGCAACTCCGGTGGGCCGCTGATCGACGCCGAGGGACGGGTAGTGGGCATCAACACCGCCGGGATCCGCGGCGGGTTTGGCACCCCGGTCCAGGGCATCTCCTTTGCCGTGTCCTCCGGCGTCGCGCAGCCGATCGTCAAATCGCTGATCGACACGGGCACCGTGCGCCGTGGCTACCTGGGCGTGCTCGTGTCACTGGTGGATCGCACCCGGGCCGAGGCCCTCGGCCTGCCCGTCAAGGGGGGGGTACGCATCGAGCGGGTAGAACCCGGCAGCGCGGCCGAACAGGCCGGGCTACGGGCCGGCGATGTGATCGTCAAAGTGGGCACCATTGACGTGAAGAACCTGGGCGACCTGACACGCGCCCTCACGCAAAACGGCCCTGGCCAGAAGGTCACGGTGGAGTACTATCGAGGCAGCGAACGCCGCAGCACCGAGGTGACGCTGGGCGAGCGGCCCCAGGGGAGCTGAGGCTCACCCCAAGGAGGCGCAGGGGTGCAAGGCACGGATGAGCGGGCGGACACCGTGGTTGGGCGCGCAGTGGACGGGCTCGGCCGTGAGGTCGTCCTGGCCGCGCCGCCCCGCCGGATCGTGTCGCTGGTGCCCAGCTTCACCGAGGCCCTGTTCGCTATGGGGCTGGACACGGCGGTGGTGGCCGTTACCCGGTACTGCGTGGAGCCGGCGGAGCGGGTGGCGTCCGTCCCCAAGATCGGCGGCACCAAGAACCCGGACCTGGACGCCATCCTGCGGCTGCAACCCGACCTGGTGATCGCCAGCGCGGAGGAGAACGTGCGCGAGCACGTGGAGGCGCTCCTTCACGCCGGGTTGACGGTGTACATCTCGCTGCCCCACACGGTGCGCCGCGCCATCGCCGAGCTGCGCGACCTGGCCTGCCTGGTCGGACGGCCGGACGCGGC
Source organism: Dehalococcoidia bacterium (assembly GCA_042408665.1). GTDB lineage: Bacteria > Chloroflexota > Dehalococcoidia > CAUJGQ01 > CAUJGQ01 > CAUJGQ01. The sequence continues at coordinate 5,494 of JBHOQW010000214.1, read as the reverse complement.
GGAGCCCTGGCTCCGACCGGCGGAAGAACGCCTGGCTTGGTTGGAGACGCGGCCCTGGCCCAGACCCGTGCGCTACTTCTGCCCGATCTGGCGGCGACCGTACATGGTGGCCGCGCCGCAGACTTACATGTCCGACCTGCTGCGCGCGTGCGGCGGGGAGAACGTGTTCGGCGACGGGCCGGCCCGGTACTACGCCGTGGAGCTGACGGAGGCGATGGCGCGCGATCCCGAGGTTATCCTCCTCCCCGACGAACCGTACCCGTTTGTCGCCAAGCACCTGCCCGAGATTCAGCGGTTCACCGAGGTGACGGCCGTGCGCAGCGGTCGCGTGTATCTGGTGGACGGGCAGTTGCTCACCTGGTACGGCCCGCGCATCGCCCGCGCGCTGGACTTCTTTAGCGCGCTGCTGCACGGCGGGGAGCCCGGTGACGGAGCCACCACGGAGGCACAGCCATGAGAGTGCGCACGTTGGCGGCGTCGCTCGGTGCCCTGGCCGCCGGCGCCATCGCGGCCAGCCGGTTGGCGGAGGCGGCCATCCGCCGCTACGAGAACCTTGCCCCGGACGAGGTTGAACGGCCCGGCGGCATGGTCTACGTAGGCGGCACCGGTCTGCATTATGTCGAGCGCGGTCACGGGCCACCCATGGTGCTCGTGCACGGCTTTCTCGGGAGCACGGTCAACTTCCGCGTGGTCATGGAGCGCCTGGCGCCGCAGGTGCGCGCGGTGGCGTTGGACCTGCCCGGCTTCGGCTATTCGGACCGGCCGCTGGATATCGACCTGTCGCACACGGCGATGGCGGAGCTGTTGCGCGCAGCCCTGGACCGGTTGGGCATCGAGCGGGCCACCGTGCTCGGGCATTCGATGGGCGGCGTCATCGCCATGCGCCTGGCCGCCGCCCATCCGGAGCGGGTGGAGCGGTTGATCCTCGTGGCCGCGCCCGCGCCGGACGAGGTTCACCGCCTGCCCCTCTACCCGCTGCTGCGCCCCGCGCTGCCGGTGGCGCTTGCCTTGGCCCTCGCCGCTATGCCGCACATCCGGCGCTCGCTGCGCGACCTGACCTACGACCCCGAGTTCATCACGGACGAGCGCTGGCAGGCCTATACTCGCCCCCGTCGCCTGCGCGGTTCCGCGCACGCCCTGATCAAACTGCTGGGCGACATCGGCCATGACCCGCCGCTCGATCCGGCCGATATCGCCACCCGCACCCTGCTGCTGTGGGGCGAGGCCGACACGGCGGTGCCCCTGCGGGTGGCCCACCGTCTGCACGCCCTCATGCCGGACGCCCGGCTGGAGGTGGTGCCGCGGGCCGGCCATCTGGTGCTGGAAGAGCAGCCCGACGTGAGTGCCAACGCCATCCTACGTTTCCTCGGCGCCCCGGTCGCAGCCGTCGAGCGTGAGGCGGCGCCGTGATCCCACCGCGCACCGTTCCGGTCGTCCAACACCCCTTGCTGGCGGGCATCGTCGGTCTGAGGCACGGCTTCTCAGAGCGTGGGGGCGGGGTAAGCCCGCCGCCGTTTGCCGCCCTGAACCTCGGCCCGCGCAGCGGCGATGCGCCCGTGCACGTGCGCGAGAACCGACGCCGGTTTCTCGACGCGCTGGGCCTTGTCGGCCTGCCCTTGCTGGCACCGCAGCAGGTGCACAGCGCCGTGGTGTCCGTGCACGCGGTGTCGCGGCCGCTGCCCGCCGACGGCGTCCTGCCGGGCGACGCCGTGGTCACGGACGCGCGGGGTGTGGTGCTCATGGTGCTGGCTGCCGACTGTGTGCCGGTGCTGCTGTGCGAGCCGCAGGCCGGTGTGATCGCGGCCGTGCACGCCGGCTGGCGCGGCACGGCCGGCGCCATCGCCTCTCGCGCCGTCGCCGTCATGCGGGAGCGCTTCGCCTGCGCGCCGGAACGCATCGTCGCGGCCCTGGGCCCGGCCATCGGCCGCTGCTGCTACGAGGTCGGACCCGAGGTGGTGGCGGCGGTGGCGCGCGTTACGCCCGGTTCGCCGGAAGCGTTCATCACCGTCCGGCCGGACGGCAAGGCCCTGCTGGACCTGGTGGCTGCCAACGTTGCCCAGCTCGAGGCCGCGGGCCTGCGCCGCGAGCACATCGGGGGCGTGGGGCTGTGCACCGCGTGCCAGCCGCACCGCTTCTTCTCCCACCGTCGCGATGGCGAGCCCACCGGGCGGGGTGGGGCGGCCATCGCCTGGCTGCCGTAGCGGACAGTCCCCTCGCCTCGCCCGGCGTCTCGGGCCGTGATACGCTCGTGCCGCTAACCGTGCCGGTGACGGCATCCGGAGGAGCAGACGGGATGAGCACCATTCCCTTCGACCCGACCGCGCTCCAGCCCGGGCTGGAGCTTCCCGGCGAGCGCCGGCGGGCGCACAACACCTCGGCGGCGTCGGAAAACAAGATCCACGACGACGCGGTAGCACGCCGCTATGGCTTCAGCGGTGGCCTCGTGCCGGGCGCGACCTCGTACGCCTACCTGGCCTCCTGGCTCACGCGCACGCTGGGGCCGCAGTGGGCGGCGTACGGCAGCGCCGCCATTTCCCTAGTCAAGCCGGTGTACGAGGGCGAGGACGTGCGCCTGGGCGGCCGCGTGACCGCCGTGGCGGGAGACGCGGCACGCGGCACGCTGGCGCTGGACTGCTGGGTGGAGGGCCTCGACGGCACCCGCCGCGCCATCGCGACCGCCGCCTTGGCATGGGGCGAGCCGCACCCGGCGGAGCCATGGCCGGCGTTTGCCCGCCGCGACCTGCCGCCGCGTCGCCGCGAGGCGCGTCCGCCGATCAGCGCCGCCACCGCGCCGGTAGGTGAGCCGCTGCCACCGGTGGCCTTGCCCATGGATGCGGTGGCCCGTACGCGCTACCTGGACGATATCGAGGAGCCACAGCCGCTGTTCCGTGCGACCTCTCCCTTCGGCGGCCCGCTCGTGCATCCCGGCTGGTACCTGCACGCTGCCAACCGCGTGCTATCGGAGAACTTCGCCCTCGGTCCGTGGATCCATACCCGCAGCGAGGTGCGCCATCTGGCGCCGGCCATAGCGGACGGCACGTACCGCGGCTACGGCCAGATCACCGCCGCGTTCGAGAAACGAGGACATGAGTACGTGACCGTCGACGTGCTGATCGTGGACGGGAACGAGCGGCCTGTGGCCCGTGTGCTGCACACGGCGATCGTGGTGGTGGCGGCGCGCGCGTGAGCACCGGGACCGGGCAGGGAAACCGAGAGCGCTCCGCGTTCGCCTGTCCCCTGGTTTGCCTTCTGCACAACGCGTGAGTATGATCGCGCCACACCAGAGGGCTGACGTTCGTCAGCGGGATCACCCTGCGGTGTGCACGGAGGAGGGGACATGTCACACAGCGGAGCGCTTCAGGGCAAGCCGGAGCGACGGGTGAGCCGGCGTGCGGTGCTGGGGACGGGGGTGCTGCTAGGTGGCAGCGCCGCCTTTGCCCTGGCGTGCGGTGGCTCCAAGTCGCGCACGGGGCAGGTGAGTTCCACGGCGGAGAGCCAGGCCGGCCGGCTCGCGCCCGTCAGCACCGGTGTGCCGGTGCCGGGCGCGGGCCAGCAGCCGAAGCGCGGCGGCACCTTCACCACCGTCGAGGGGCCACCGCGCAGCCTGGACCCGCACTTTGACACCTTCCCGGCCAACACCATCGTCACCAACAACGTCTACAACGCGCTGCTCACCTTCAACGCCGACCTCACCAAGATCGAGACCGAGCTGGCCGAGGCCATGCCCGAGCAGCCGGACCCGGTGACGTACATCTTCAAGCTGCGCAAGGGCATCAAATTCCACGACGTGCCGCCGGCCAACGGCCGAGAGATGGTGGCCGCCGATGTCAAGTACAGCATCGAGCGGCAGAGCACCAACGACCCGGGCAAGTTCCAGCACGCCTACTACTTCGTCAACCGCATCGCCCGCATCGAGACGCCGGACGACTACACCGTCAAGTTCGTTCTCAACAAGCCCTACGCACCGTTCATCAGCTACATCGCCAGCCCGTGGACGCTGGTCATCCTGCGCGAGCTGGTGGAGCAGGACGGTGACCTGACCAGGCGTGCTGTGGGCACCGGCCCGTTCATCTTCGAGGAGTGGCAGAAGGACGTTCAGCACCGCCTGCGCCGCAACCCGAACTACTGGAAGAAAGACCAGTTTGGCAACCAGCTCCCCTACGTCGACCGCCTGATCATCAAGATCATCACCGACCCCAACGCCGTGCAGGCGCAGTTCCTGGGGGGCGACCTGGATGCCGCCGGTATCCAGTTCACGTTCGTGGAAGAGGTCAAGCGCAAACTCCCCAAGGCCAACTACCGCGCCATGCCCAGCCAGTTCTGGCGGCAGATGCGCACCGCCCCCTACGACGGCGAAAAGTACCCGCACCGCAAGCCGTATAACGATATCCGCGTGCGGCAGGCACTGGTGCAAGCCGTCAACAAGAAAGAGGTGCTGGACATCGTCTTCTCAGGCGACGGCGTGGTCGTTAAAGGCCCGATCCTGCCCATCTACCCGATGTGGGAGTTGAAGGAAGACCCTGTGAAGTACGACCCGGCGGAGTCAAAGAAACTGCTGGAGGCGGCGGGCTTCCCGAACGGGTTTGAAGACGAGATGATCTTTGACAACAGCGCCGGTGAGATCCCCAACAACGTCGGCGAGGTGCTAAAGAACCAGCTCGCCAAGATCGGTGTGCGTGTAACATTGCGCGGGATGGAGCGCACGGCGTACTACAACAAAACGTACGCCTACGACTACAACCTGTCGCACCATGTTCCGCTCAATCAGCCGGACCCGGACGAGAACCTGTCCTCCTACTTTGGCCGCAACTCGACCTTCTACAAGTGGGGCAACCGGGAGATCTGGGACCTGATCGACAAGCAGGCGGAGACGATCGACACGACCGAGCGGCAGAAGATCGTACAGGAGGTCCAGCGCAAGATCTGCCTGGACTACCCGATGTCGTTCATCTATACGCCCAACAACCACTTCTTCACCCAGGCGCGCGTGAAGGGCTGGTTCTATCCGAACGACTACTACAACGGCCGCCGCGAGACGGTCTGGATCGATCCCACGGCGTAACGCGCGGTTGGACGAGACCGGAGGCGTGAAACGCGAAGCGGACCGCATGACGCATGAAGTGGCGCCTCTCTCGTTTCACGCCTCCTATTCCACGCCTCAAAGTGGAGGGAGAGCGTGACCGCGTACGTTGCCCGTCGTCTGCTCCTGGCGATCCCCACGCTGATGGTGATCATGCTGTTGGTGTTCAGCATCCTGCGGCTGCTGCCCGGCGACATCATCAAGCTGATGATCGCCGAGCAAAACTACGCGGTAGACGAGGCCGCGCTGCGCAAGGAACTGGGCCTGGCCGACCCGGCGCCGGTGCAGTTTGTCAAATGGCTGTCCGGCGTAGTGCGGGGTGATTTCGGCAAATCGCTGTGGACCAAGCAGCCGATCGGTGAGGAGCTGAAGCGGCGCTTTCCGGTCAGCGCCGAGTTCGGCCTGTACTCCGTG
>JBHOQW010000210.1:0-15760 GCA_042408665.1 Dehalococcoidia bacterium | reverse complement strand
GCCTCCAGCGGCACCAGGACGCGGAAGCGGAGCGGGCTCAACTCAAGGGGGATCACCGGAGTGTAGGCACCCAGCGGGCCGGCATCTCTAGCCTGATGCACACGCAACGTACGCGGCTTACGGTCATCACCCTGGAGCACGATCTCCTTCTCCTTGTCCCTCAGCGCTTCGGCCGCCTCCTCCGCCCGAAGCAGCCGGGCAAGGTTACAGACGGTCACGAAGTCCTGGGAGTCCTGGCGATAGAGCAGGCTCACTGGCGCATCGCCCAGGCGCCCATCATAGATCTCGCGGTCCTGCCATCCCTCGCCTGTTGACATCTGATGAGGAACCACTATCAATCGGCGCACCCGCCAGCGGTTGGCATCTCGACCCGCTAACTCGCGGAATTCAGCGAGCAGCTCACCGAAGAACTCCTCGGCCTGGCGCCAGAACCGGTAGACGCGACCTGGCGAGGAGAGCTTGCGGAAAGCTTGGAAGACGAACCAACGTGCATTGTCGAGAGCAGCGCTTGACCACTGGACTCTGGAGGCGCGGTCTTCCACAAGGCGTTCGAACAGACTTCGCCACGAAGTGGACGCGTCTGCGCTGCCTTCAAATTCCTCCTCGAAACCGGGAAGCACCTTTCGAAGGATGCCGTCCGTGGCAAGCTCCTTGCTAGGGCTTTTGATTCGCTTTCTAAAGTACTTTATGAGACGATATTCGATGGGGCGGTTGCTGTGCGCTTTGGTCTGATTCTCTACGGCGCGAGCTACGCTCTTGTTGTTCATAAACCATTGTGGAATGGCCTGGGCCCGGAGCGAATCGACCCTCTGGCCCTCCAGCCAGGGCTCGAGGTCCAGGCTCAGGGTGAGGAGCGCCACCCGGCCGTTGGCATCGGCTACCTCGTCGATCCAAATGGTGTCGGTCCCGGTCCTGCCGCCCAGCCAGGCGTCGAGGCGGCCCCGCCGGCGTCCTTGGCACGCCTCACACGGCCGCTGCTTGTCATTTGCCTTGCCGTTGTACCGCACCAGGCACACGGGGCAGACGTGGCCATTCTTCGCTGGCTCTGCGCCCTTGTCACTGATCTGCCAGGCGCGATGAACCGGCACGGCGAGCACCTCACGGGCCTCGCGCCTCTTCTTGACCATAGGCACAAGGCTCCGCGTCGGCTCGCTGATGCGGCAATATGGCGGTGTTTCCAGCTTGAGCTCTTTCGCGAACTCGTCGACTTTGCGCGCGAGCCATTGTTCCCACTCACCAATCCGCAGGTCCCCACTCGTGCCACCCGAACGCTCGCCGGGGAACGAGAAGACGCAGACGCTCGGGTCGCGGAAGAGGAGCGATCCAACGGCAAGGTCCACCTCCACGAGCTGGCATACCTGGTCAAAGAATGCGTCGATGTCAGCGCGGGCGCCGATCCAGTCGCCAATACGTACGGCGCGGGCCTCGTAATGGTCGGTGCCCATACCGACGGTTAGTAGACGCCAGCGCGTGGTCTGCTTGAGGTCCTTTGAGGTCCACGGGAAGCCCCTGCCTTCCAGGACTGCCCCGGCCACGGCGCTCTTGAAGAGGGCGGCGGCGACGTAGGACTGGTCCCACAGCGTCACCTCGTTGTTGGGCAGCCGCGTTTCGGCGATGGTGGACGAGAACGCCGCGCGCAGGAAGCTGTTCGGGCCAATGGCCGAGTCGCGCCAACGTTGCCAGGCACCCACGTCCCTCACCCCCGGCCCCTCTCCCGCGAGCGGGAGAGGGGTGGCCGTCAGGCCGGGGTGAGGGATCGTCTCCAGGACGCGCCGCATCTCGCCGACGAGCCGCTGCCAGCCAGAGTCGGTCAGCACCTCGGGCGGGTCCACGAGCAGGTTCCGCACGGGCTGGCCGAAGGCGGTCGAGAGCCACATATGGGTGATATCCTGGCCGAGGTACGCCGATGTGTCGTTGGGCAGGTTCTTCTCAATGCCCGAGACCATCCCGTGCGCGGCCTGGAGCAGCCCGAGCATTCCGGTGTCCTGCCCACGGTGCTTTGTCAGGAAGTCCGTGAGCGTGCTCGGCCAGCCGATGTTCACCCCATCCACCGCAGGGAATCGGTCCCTCACCCATTGCAGGAGGTCGTTCCACGGAAACGGCGGATTCTCCCGCTCGTGCCAGCGGCGGTCGTCGTAGTCGGTCTTCTGGCCGCCGTGCTCGCGCAGGAACTCGGCCCGCGCCTTGCCGGCCATGTGCAGCCAGCCCACGGCCTCCATGGCCAGGAGCAGCGGCCGATGCTGTCGGAGCCGGTCAGGGGACGCGAAGTCAGCCATCGCGCGCCTCCGCGTTTACCCACGGCTTGAGCGCTGTCTTGAACTCCGCGAGCGCGGTCTCCTCAATTGGCGTCTGGCCACGCCGCCATGCTTTCCATCGGCTTATGGTGGTGGTGCCCCAACTGGCCGTGCGCTTGGCCGAGATGCCGTAAGTCGTCAGCAGCGTCTCGATGGCCTCAAGCAGGCGCTCGATAGCCTCCGCGGGCTTCACCCTGTCCCGAGCGGCGGCGCCGGGTAGGGGCGCGTAGAGCAGATGCAGCGTCCCCTTGGTGCCGGCGGGGACGACCTCGTAGTAAATGGGCTGCGTCCCGGCGCGGGTCTTGCGGCTGTGCGGGTTGATGACGTCGAAGCCGATCTTGTCGAACCAGGTCGGGTAGAAGACGAGAGATCCTTGCTGGAAGTCCTCCGTCTCGCCCTTCTCGTTGCCAAAGAGGTGGAGGATCCAGGCAGCGTCCTGCCACCCATCGAGCCTGCCGCCGCGTTGTGCCAGGTGGTCATGCAGCCCGGCCTGCATCCGGCATGCCCAGCGCAGCAGCCCCTTCCAGCTCGCCGCGGACATGTACGGCACGCCAAACAAGCGATCCTTGCGCACCGGGTTGTCGAGCACGTGGAACGGTCGGTCGTCCTTCGAGTACCACGGTGTCTCAAGGGTGAACGTGACCTCGAACGCGAGCCAGGAGCCGTCGGGCAGCCGATCGAACGGTGGATCGAGTTGCAGCCAGCCGGGCAGCGCCACCGTTCCGGAGGAGGCCTGTTTCATGTAGCAGCGCCGCGCCTCGTTCCTCTGGTTGTTCCCTCGCACGGACCATGCGGTGCACCCGTCCACGAACCCGGACGCGAGCCCCGCGGGTAGCGAACCATCGGTGGGGCAGGCGGTTTGCGCGGCCAGTTCGGCGTACAGGTCAAACCTCATGGTGCCACTCCGGCCTGTGTCATGAGACGCGTGAGGATCACGTCGCCGGTGACGAAGTCGTCGCCTTTGAAGTCCGGCCAGGCGGTCCGCAACCTCGCTTTGATGTCGTCAAAGCGCTCCGGCCCTGGTGGCTGAAACCCGTCAAAGCGCTCCGGCCCTGGTGGCTGAAACCCGAAGGTGCGCGGCGGTTCTTTGAAGCTGAAGACCTTCTTGCTCTCCTGCTGCCGGCCGGCCAGCCACCGGCTTGCCTTGTCGTTGTTCGCAAGCTGTTGTCCCTGGTTCTTGGGCTCGTTTCGGCCGAGAACCTTGTTGAACGTGCTTTGATTGGCGCTCTGTCGCGCAAGATACCCTCCGTTCACGTACCAGAAGTTCGCAAGCGACGCCCAGGCGAAGTCCCGCTGCGGAGGCTTTCGCCACCGACCATCGCGCACGTAGCCTTCGAGCTCGGCCTGCGACCGCGGTTCGACGCTTAGCCGGTGCTCAACTTTCACGAGGCCGTAGTCACGATGGTGTGGGAGACCGCTACGATTCGCCTCGTCGGATGGCTTCAGCACCGTCTTGCCGCCGAGGGCGCCGTAGTCGGCGATGAGTCGGATCGTCAGATCGAGCAGCGCCCACTCCTCCGCGGCGATTGGGTGGAGGGGCGTGAACCGCAGAACGAACTCGGTGCCCTTCGTGATCTGGCCGCTCTTGACCGCGCCGCTGACATCCCGCACCTCGAACCGAAACTTGCGTCCCCAGCCGGTGCAGCCAAACAGCTCACACACGACGCAGCGCTTGCCCCGCTGGTCGGGACAACGGTTCGTTTTATCAGATGGGTCGCACGCGGCGCCGCCCAGACCGCGGATCAGCACCTCGAACCACCAGCGGATGGAGCCAAGCAGGCCGGTGGGGATCGTACGCTGCGCCTTCCCGTCGGCATCGCCGGTCCACAGGTCGGTGAGCGCCTTCAGGCGCCATTCCCGAGTGAGGGCATCCATCGTGCCACCTCCTCCCTCACCCCGCCTCGCTGTGCTCGCTATCCCTCTCCCGCAGCGCGGGAGAGGGGCCAGGGGTGAGGGCCCGTACCGCCTCGCGCAACAGTCGGTCCTTCTCGGCTGCCGACTTCGGCCCCACCAGCCGTGCCGCCCACAGGCGGTGCTCCGGCGACGGCTCACCGCGGCCGAGCACGAACAGGGCGACGTTGACCACTTCACCGGAGAGCTCCTCAAACGCTCGTGGCCCCAAGTGGGCGACGCGCTCGATGCGCTGGTGTTCCAGGATGTCCTTGCGCAGGTCGGCGAAGCTCCGCAGGAACAGCCACGACTGCTGAGTGACCATCGCCACCCGGCCGCCCGGCTTGGCCAATTGCAGGCACCGCTGGATGAAGGCGGCATAGAGGTCGCGCTTGCCCGCGGCATAGTGCCGCTGAACGTAGGCCTTCAGCCGCGTCCCCATGCTCTTCGAGCCCATATAGGGCGGATTGGTGGCTACAACGTCGTAGCGGCGCGCGAGCAGCTCCAGCAGGCCCAGCCCTTTCTCCGCCTCGGCGCCGAAGATCGCCGTGGAGAGGTCCGTGGCCCGCGCCTCCGCCTGGAACTGCTCGTGCAGGCGGTCGAGCACGGCCCGCTTCCACGCCGCCCAGGCGGCCTGCCCATCCTGCTCGGGTCCGGCCCCTCCGAGCGAGGCTGCCGAGCCGACGAGGGGCATCATACTTCCTTGCCGGGCGCCCCCGCTGGTGCGGCGCGCCTCCTGCTGCCGCAAATGCTCAAGCGCCCGCTCGAGCTGCTCTTCGACCTGGAGCAGGCTGCCGAGCTCGGCGGTATTCTCCAGCCCGTTGAAGATCGCCTCAAGCACACCGCGCAGCGGCTCGTCCTGCGGGTGAGCCTTCAAGTAGCGCTGAACGGCGTCCGGCGGCACCGAGGCGTTGGCCGCCACCAGGTTCACCTTGCTGGGTTTGAACTGCGGCGCCCGCTCCTTGGCCTTGAGGTAGAGCGCCACGGCGGCGATCTGGACGGACCGAGCGTCGATGTCGGTCCCGAAGAGGTTGCGCTCCAGGATATGGCGGCAGATCTCTGCGGGTTCGGTGATGTGGCCTTCTTCCTGGTACATGTCCCACAGGAGGTCAAACGCGTAGACCAGGAAGTGTCCGCTGCCGCAGGCGGGATCGAGGAAGGTGAGGTCGCTGACTGCCCTCGCCGCCATCTCCTCTCCCGCAGGGCGGGAGAGGGGAGCCTGGGGTGAGGGCTCCCGCACGAAGTACTGCCACCGCTCCGGCAGCTTGGAGGCCGGGTGCATCTCCGCCCAGAGCGCGCCCAGCGAGTTCTCCACCAGGAAGCGCACCATGTAGTCTTCGGTGTAGATACACGTCGCCGGGATGATGTCCGACCCCTCGATCTTCGCGCCCCGCGCGGCGTCCTCGAAGACGCGGTCCTTCTCCTCGGCGTTCCAGAACTGATAGACCCAGCCCAGGAGTTCCGGCTCGCGGAACACCTCGTCGGTCAGCCCCTCCACCCGGTCACGCCCGCTGCGGGTGAGCGCCACGGTCTCGCCGGACAGGGCGCGCACGCATTTCTGCAGCGCATCCGGGGAGGGTGCCGCCAGCGTGAAGGGCGAGTCAGGGTCGAAGAGCAGCGGCAACTCGTTCGCCGCCTCGGCGCAGACCTGTCGCAGAAAGGCCAGCAGCCCGCCGTCGTCGCCCTGGCACAGCTCGGGGTGCTGGCGGCAGAAACGGTCGTGGCGTAGCGAACGGTAGGCGTAGTCGGGCTTAACCTTGATGGCCTCGTCCATCCCGGGCACGCGTGCCTCCAGGCATCGCAACGCCACGAGGCGGTTGAACCAGGTGTAGGCGGCTTCCTGGATATAGAGCGTGGTCGCCTGGCGAAGGGCCTCCCGCTCGGATCGGCGGTCGCCATCTGGCAGAGAAGGGATGAGTGACCTGATCGCCTGCTTGAGTTTGGCCCGAAGCGCCAGCCCCTCGCCACCGAGGTGCGGAAGTCTGGCCGGATCGAGCCAATCGCGGTCGCGAAAGATGCCGAACTGGCGCAGCACTAGTTCAAGGTCGCCTGGAACCCAGACGTCGTTGTCCCAGTAGCCCTCCAGGAGGTGACGGAAGGCCAAGGTGCTTCGCCGCAATGCACCACGATCCATCGACCCTTACCCTGACCTGAACCGCTGGCCACCGGAGGTCGGCCGGTGAGCGCCTCGATACAACGCCCCTGCGCTCTCGCTCACTGCGCGACACGTCGCTTTAGCGCAGCTCCACCTCGTCGCCCTCCGCCAGGGCCGCGCGGACCGCGGCGTCGAGCTGGTCGCGTGCTGCTTCCCACTCGGCCGGCTCTCGGATGCGGCGGGTGGCGATCGCCTCGGCCACCCGGATCGTTCGGACCCTCCGCGCAACAGCGACTTGCCCTTGGTCGCTCGATTTCGCTTTCGATGCTAGCCGATCGTCAAGCTGATGGATCAAGCGGTCCTCCAGCCGTTTGGCGGCCAGGGGCGCGTTGATCAACGTGGCAAGGTCGCGGCGACACCGGTCGCAGCGGTAGCCGCTCTCCGGCGTCCACCCGCTGAACTGACCGCACACATGTTGGCTCGCAACGGCGATGAGGTCAGCCACGCCTTCATCCGAATCCAGCTCGCACCCGGCCGCGTAGCTCTGGACGTGCGCTGCCGCTCCGTGATAGGCCGCATCGGCCTCCTGATGGAGCCGGCCGTAGAGCTCCTTGAGGTCACTGAGCGCGCTGAGGAGGAGTCCGTGCACCTCGGGCCAGCGGTCGAGCAGTTCGCGATCACGGCTGCGGCCGTCGTACTCGGCCAGAGCGGTGCGCATCGCCTCCGTGGCGAGCCCTTCGGCCTGAGCCGCGCGGAGCGCGCTCACCAGGGCCTGGGCTCGCTCGTACTCCTCCCGTCGCGGCGACGAGAAGAACGCTTCCAGCCGGTCGACAACCCTTACCTGCTCGCGGACCTCTTCCAGGTGGGCGAGGAACTGTCGGACGCAAGTGTTCGGCCGGCGCTCTTCAGCCAGCCGCTCGAAGCTCTCGGCCGCGGTCGCGTAGATGGCGGGGACGGGGAAGCCCGTCAGACGCACCCACTCGGCCAACCCCCGCAGCACGGCCAGACGGTCTTGCAGCTTCTGTTGCACCGTCTCGGCCAGAGCCGCCGGCGTCTCCTCAGGTCGCGCACCGAAGAGCACGTGGATCTGCTCCCGGGCACGAACCCGCTCCTCAACCGAGAGCTCAAGGTCGCTCTCGAGGTGTAGCTCGGCGCGGTCGAACCTCCGGCTATCCAGGAAGGCGCGCTGCGCCTCCACATCCCGTGGGTCGCGGTAGTCCTTCTTGTCGATCGTCAGCACCAGCGCGCCAGAGCGAAACAGTGCCGCCGCACAGAGCCGGGCGATGTTCGAGTCCCAACCGAAGGGAATACCTTCGTAGCGGTCCACGAGCGTCTTGCCGGTCACGACATTGCCCCGACGTGCTTCCGCTTCGAGGTAGCTGTACACATCATCGAGCGCTCGAGAGGAGCGATTGAGCCCGCCTTGCTTATCGAACAGCGCGAGAGCTGGTTCCACCTGGTGGAGCCGAGCGGGCGGCGCCGTCAGAATCGTCTCGATAGCCTTCCGCTCGTCGGCGACCACATGCTTCGCCTTATGGAACTGGGTGTACACCTTGGGGATAATGGCCGAAACCTCCGCGGCGAAGAGCCTGCCGAGGCGGTCGATGCGCTGGTCTGCGGCGTGGGCGCTGCCGCGGAAGATGAACTGCCCTTGGCGAAACCCGCCTTTCAGCTCCTGGATGAGCACCGGTTTCAGCACCTCCTCCAGCTCGCGCCGCTTCTCACGGACGACCTCGGTCATTTCGTTACTCTTCGTTGGGTCGGCTTCGTAGCGCGAGACCACACGCTCCAGCCGGACGATGCGGTCGAGCAGTCGCTCGATCTCGCTAGAGGGCCTCGCTAGCCAGTACAGTGTGTTCGGCGTCGCTAGACTTTCGGCTTCCAGATCCTCGGCGCGCACACCATCCAGCAGTGCTTTCAGCGGTGAGATCATCCGAACCTCGATCCCGCCCCTGGACACGACGACCTGGTCGTCGCACAGGACACGGACGTCGAAGCGGTAGGCATCCTCATAGCGAACTGTGCCAACTTCCAGGTTGGCGGCGGTCAGGAACTCCTTGAGCTTGTCGCGCTTGTGGGCGGTGCGAACCTCCTCCTGAGCGATCTCCTCTTCGATCCGCTTGCGCTCGCCGGACAGGTACTCGTACTGGTCGCCCGCCTTAGCCACGTAGCGTGCGGCAATGAGCTGCCCAAGGCCGGCTTCGACCTGGCTGCGCAAGGTGGCGAAGTCGACGTCAATACTTGAGACCAGCAGCCGGGCGATATTGTCGAGCGTGCGGGGGGCGTATGGCACCTGTTGGAGGAGGTAGAGCGCCCGCAGGATGCGGCCCAGGGGGAATGCCTGATCTGGAACCCGCGCCTCGACGCTGTTGAGTTCTCGCCGCACCTCGCTGGGAATCTCGGCGTCTTCGATCTCGGTATAGACCTCGTCCAGCGGCACCAACCGGCCTACCTCGGCCTGCGCGTAGCCTTGGTGCTTCAGCACCCCTTGCGTGATGCCGAGCAGCGAACGTGCCGCGCCCGTCAGCGCTTCACCACGCCCGCCGGCAACGCGCAGGCCGTGGAGCGCGTCGGGGATGAGAATGAGCTGGTAAGGTAGGAAGGGATAGCAGGCAATAAAGCGGTCTGCATCGCATGCCGGCAGCACTCGGTCCACCTTGACCAGCTCGCCAACGTCTTTCAGCACGCCACCGCGGCGACGATATACCTCCCGCAACGCGTCTTCGCCGGCCTTGGATTTCTTGAACAGGCGCTCTTCCAGCACCCGCTCGATGTTCTCGGTCGTCAAGGTATAGCGCTTGTAGAACCGCCCCTCCAGCTTCTTGATGTCGCCCTTGAATTCACGCGCGTTTTTTACCACATCGTGCATCGACTCGTGGCTGGTGACGACCAACCAGATCTTGCCTTTGCCATGCGTGGCGATTTCCTCGGCAAAGGACTGGATATCTAGCAGGCGTGGCCCGCTGTCCGCCACGAACTGTCCGAGCTCGTCGATGATGAAGAGCAGCCGCACCTCGCGGTCGCGATACCGCGCCTGTTGGCGCACTACGTAGGCAACCAGGTCCTTTGCTAGTTGCTGAAAGGTCGGCTGGACAACGGAGCGATCATAGGCTTGCCGAGCGGCGTCCGCGCTGTTGAACCGGTCCGGAAGGGTCCGCGCGAGCGCCTCGAAGATCTCGTCCCAGTAGAGCATGGGGCGCTGGCGAACCTCCTCCCAGGGTTTGCCGGCCAGCTCCCGCACGCTTTGCCGATAGGCGTCGAGCGCTCCTCGCTCGAGCAGCGGCTCCTCAATGTGGAGGGCGAGCTTCACGTCGGTGGAGAGACCCCGATGGGCCAGGAACTGGCGGTAAAGGATGCTGCATACGTCATCTTCTGCGCCCTTAATCGCCACGGAGTTGATCTGGAAGGCGATGACCTCGGTGTGCAGGAAGGTGCCGATCTCGTAGAGGTGGTGTCCCAGCTCGAGGGCGGCGCGGCAGGTAGCGATGCGCGGGCGGAATCGGTCTATAGCTGAACGTCCCTCGACTTGAGGGTTTGCGGTCAAGAGGCCGAGAATCTTGGCGAAGTGGGACTTACCCGAGCCGACGTAACCAGATATCCAAACCCCCACCCGATCGGTCTCTTTCATCCGCGTGTCGGTATAGTGCTCCAGAAAATCGAGCAGATACTTCTCGATGACGTCAGTGACCACATAGTCCTCGAGCTCGCTACGCAGCTCAGCCTGGCTCAGGTCAGCCACTTTGATGACTGGGTTGATATCACGCTCGATATCTGCCAGAAACAGCTGTCCGATCTTCACGGTCTCCCCTCCACGCCGGTCGTTTGTCCTTATAGGTAAGTACCTCGGTAGCGGCGCGCCCTTTCGGTGCCGAGAAATAGATAGTCGCTACCATCTTCATCTTTAGCCGGCACAAGAAACACGACCGGGACGTGCACCCGCCGCCCGGCCAGCCGCTCTTGGATGACATTTGGCATCAGGAACGGATGGAGCGCGCCCAAGCGCGTGAGGAAGACCACCCCAGGTTGGCCCATGCCCTGTTCGGCGGCCATGACCCGCTCTACCAGCTCCTCGGCCAGGGCTTCGCCGATCCCGAAGTCGCGTAGGGAAGTCGGATTCCGCCGCTCGGCTCTGATGGCGCGCTCGAGCTCGCCTGAACGTTCCAGGTAGTCGAGTAAAACCTCATTACAGTCGATCACCTCGACCGATCGTCCTTCGGCTCGCAGCTTGGCCACCAGGGAGCTGACTTCGCGCTGCACCCTGGTCTCCTGGCTTGGATGGTACAGCACCAGCAAGAACGGCACACCGACCCCGCGGCCGATCTGCTCGTGTCCCTTGAGGAGACGGTGCTCCAGTTCAGCGAACTTGTTGTCCAAGGCGTCGGGCATAAGCCTCAAATGTCTCCTTGCCCATATCTAAAATGGCAATGTCTCCGCTCCATTCGAAGCGTATTACGCCGTACCGACTCAAATGAGACAGGCGGACGCTAATCTCATGCGGATCACGACCCCATAGCCGAAATTCTGGCGCCCCCACGATGTCTCGTGCACTGATGCCTTCATCGGCCAAAAACTTGCAGATGTAGAGCAGCAGGTCATCAGGGAGTGGGGGGCGCACCAGTCGTTTCTTGGTTCCGCCACGCAGCCGGCCGAAGTCTCGCAGGGAGGAAAGGATGCTGGTGGAGAGGCGGCTGATGGTGGTGTCTGACCAGCTAAGTACCTCCGGATGAGTGAAGGTATGGCTTCTGATGAACGCCGCCACCTCCGCCGAGCTGATGACTTCCCGACCCTGCTGCTCGAGCGTCCAAAGAAGTTCAGTGGCGACGTCAAAGGTCAGCCGGTCCGCTAGGCAGAAGTGAAAGTACAAAGCGCCACGGAGCGTAGGGTCTTCTGCTCCGCGGCTGGCGAGGGCCGCCAGAGCGTCTATGACTGGACTACCAGGTGGAGTCAAGTATCGCCAGGAGATCAGGCGCCAGTACGTTCGGCGGGCCTCCCAAGTGCGCTTCCCGAGCAGGTCTTTCTCTTGAATAGCACGGTGTAACTCTTGCACTGAATGGCCTGCGGCCAAGAACTGGAGGCATTTGACGGATTCGAGCAGCAGAGCCCCCTTCGATGAGTTACGCGCGCTCCATCGGTGAAGTTCGCGACCCAGTGGGGAGCGTTCCTCCGTGTGCGATACCTCCTTGAGCTTCATGCTGCCTAGCTGTGAATTATGCCTATGATGGCTGTTTGCCAACCTCTTCACTCGTGTCTGTCCATGTTGGTCATTGGCATATAAGGTTCGTTGGCTGTTGGAGCATCGCCATCCACTGGCTTTAACAGTGCGTCCACATCCTCCCGCTTGATTCGGATCGGCCTCTGGCCGGCTACTCGGTACGCCTTCAGCTTTCGCTCGGCAATATACCGGTGGATCGTCCGGACGGATAGGGCGAGCAGGTCGGCGGTTTCCCTGATAGTCAGATAGGGACGGGACAGATCCATATTGCTCCTGCTCCACGCCAGGCGTTCGGTTTGCCCATTTTAGACCGCCTGTCACTTGATGACAATCTAGTTCTGCGAGCGACACGTTATGTCTTAGATGCGTTGCGGCGTTGCCGCGGGGCGTAGGGAGGTGGCGGATAGCTGCGTAGTGGAGAAGACGTGGCAGCTGCTCGATTTTGGCGGGACCAATGGGCGGAGCGTGCCGGCGTGTGGCGTTGCGTTGAGGCTGGCTGGTACCGCTCCTTCATTGGCTCCCGGCGGTGGCGACCTGGCCAACCCCGCTGCTCGGTCTTGCTTCCTCAGCGCTACCTGATGTTCGGAATTCAGGGCGGCGCTGTGGGCGAACACCTCATGTGGGGCCTCCCTGGCGCGGCTGGCCGCGCACCAACGGTGCTGCCTGGCAGTGATGGCCGTGCTTGCCGACATTGGCCTGACGGGGTCAGCGCCTTCTCCTGAAAGGGAATCCCACCGGCCTTTCATCGCCTGATTGTCGCTTGGGCAGGTTCTTCGCAGCTCGGAGCCCTGACCCAGGCGCCGGCGGCTCGGGGATAGGCGGTGACGCTCACAGCGAACACGTGCGCGTGGTCTATCTGGACCTGGTGCTTCGGCGACGTTTCTGCGGCCGCTTCCGCGTGCCGGAGCGGTGCCGCCAGGCGGAGCTCCGGGCGGGCCAGCGCTTTGGCCTGTGGCCGGACGGCTCAGCCAGTCGGTTTGCCTTCCATAAGTATCTCGTTTACCCCGACGCGTACCCCGACCAGCGCGGATAACGGCGGATAAACGCGGACATAAGGCGCTGATCTCGCTGTTTGCCCAATTCAGCGGGAACAATGACGGACAGTGATGGACGGTTGATTCGGAACTGGAAATCGCGTAGGGGGGCAACCTCCTCGTGGGTTCGAATCCCACCCTCTCCGCCACGCCCCGCGCCCCGGCCGGGGCGGCTCATGTTTGTTGCACGGTCTCCCTCGCGGATAGATTGACGGCGGTTTGCTCAGAGAGGCGGTCCGGTGGTGCCCAGGGCCGGCGGACCCGTCTTGGCCGGCACGGGCCGCGCGGCCGCCACGGGCAACCGGGACGCACCGGCCCGTGGCCGACGGGGCTCAGGGGCCGTGCCCGGGCTCAGGCCTGGACCACCTCCCGTAAACAAGCGGCCGCGGCCAGGGGCGCCTCGGCCGCCACCAGGTCGTGCGCCTCTTGCACCGCTCGGAACAGGCGCTCGAGGCGCGCGACCTCGGTCGCAGGTGCGCGCTGCTGGCGGGCGGCGCGCAGCGCCACCTCCAGCAGGCTCCAGAGGGCGTCCAGCTCCGATTCCCGGTACACGAAATGGTCCACCGTGGTGGAGCATTCTAACTGCGCGATCACCGCCTGCAGCGTGGCCGGCGTGTAGTCCTGAATGGAGATAATGCGCGTGGGGTCCACCCCCGCTACCCTCCTCGGCGGTCTCGGCGCGCGCCTACCGCTTCAGCCAGAGCTTTCCCCACGTGCTGGTGCCGATGCCGTACTCGTCGCCGGTGGTGTAGTTGCGCACCCGTGCCTGCACCACCGTGTACACGTAGCCGCTGGGGTTGCCCGCGCCGCTATAGGCCTTGTCCGCCATGTATTTCTGGATATCGATGGATGCCTTGACCCGCTCATCCTCGTTGAGCAGGGTGCGGGCCCGATCGATCATGGCGTCCAGCGTTGGGTCCGACAGGCGCGAAATAGAGGACGTGCTCTTGGAGTGCCACCAGCCGTAGAGATACTCGTCGACGTCCGTACGTCCCTCAACGCCGGTGATGACCAGTGAGTCTGAGGGGAAGTTGCCGTAGCGCACCCCTTTTCCGCCGCCGACCCAGTCCTTGTTGTAGTCGATGAACACCAGGTTTAGTTTCCACGGCAGGGCGGACAGCATGTTGGCCACGGTCTCGGCGGCCGTCTTGAGATAGGGGTCACGCGGGTGCGGGGTGGGGTAGAGCAGCTTGACCGCCATGCCCGCGGCGCCGGCCTCCTCCACCAGCCGCTTGGCGCGTTCCAGGTTGTAAGTGTACCACTGTGCCGTCTCGGCCGGTAAGTCGCTCAGCTTGAGTGCCCACTTGCCCATATTCAGGGGCACGTTGAAGCTTGGCTGCCACTGGTCGCGCAGCAGGGCTCGAGCAAAGGAGTCGCGGTCGATGGCCAGTGACACTGCCCGGCGCAGGCGGATATCCTGAAACGGTGAGGCCGGATCCCCCAACTGGAAGTAGACGATCGGTCCTCCCTGGTCCCAGCGCGCGATCATCTGTGCGTTCGGATTGCTCCGCTTCACAGTGTTGAGATCATCGATGTAAAGGTTGCCAATGAAATCAATGTTTCCAGCCGTGAACTGAGCGAGCCGCTGCGCCGCATCCGGAATGATCGCGTGCCGCACGCCGTCCACGTATGGTTGTCCCTGCTCAAACCAGGCCGGGTTCTTCTTGTAGATAAAGGTCACATCGGGGGTGAAGCTCTCGAAGAGAAACGGCCCGCTGCCGATGATCTGTTTGGCCGGGTCGTAGCCTGCCCCGGCCTCCCGCGGGAAGATCCAGCCGTACACACCGGACGCCAGCAGCTTGGGAAACGGTGCGTACGGGTATTTGAGCTTGAAGACCACCGTGTCCTTGCTCGGCGTCTCGATCTGGGCTGGGTCGATCATCATCAGCGAGCCGCGGTTGGGGTTGTTCGGCTCTAGGGCCCGCGTGAACGTCGCCTTGATGTCTTCGGCCTCCACTCCCCGGCCGTTCACCGGGACGGCGTTGTGGAACCTGGCGTCCGGCCGCAGCTTCACCGTCCAGGTAATGGCGTCCGGTGACTCCACGCTCAGCGCCAAATCCGGCTGCGTCTCCAGGTTGTAGCTGGCCTCCACGTCTTGCGTGCTCTTGAAGCGCAGCAGGCGGCTCATGACCGGGCTCACCGCTCGCATGGTCGTGACGGCGGAGGTGCGATGGGGGTCCAGGGTGGGCGGGTTTGCCTGCTCGTACGAGTTGTAGATCCCGCCCGGCTGCGGCGGCTCCTCCGATGTTTGCAGGCTGGTCCGACCGCTTGCCGCCGGCTGCGAGGTGCCAGCACCACCGGCGCAGGCCATCGCCACCGCGCCGCTCAGCCCCACGCCCGCCAGGGCCGCGCTCCGCAGCAGGCGCCGGCGCGAGTAGCGGGACGTGCCCCAGCGCCACAACCGCTCTCGTGTGCCAGCCATGTGCCTCCCTCCTCTCTCGCGAACACCTTCCCCTTCTTGCCCTCAACCGGGTGCGCGGAAGGGCCGTACCACCGGTGCAGCGCCCGTAGCGGCCGCCGGTCAGCGCCTCAGTCGCGGCCGACGACCCGGCGCAGGAGGGTGTCGGCATCGGGCGGCGGCGCATCCCCCGCCCACGCCACGTACTGGTCCGGCCGCACCAGCACCAGCCGCGCCCCGTACGCCTGCATCTCCCCCTCAAAGCGGTCCTGCACCACGGTCAGCGGCACCCCCAGCGCCCGCGCCGTCCCCCGCAGCGGCGCCAGGGCGGCGTCGTCCACCCCAAAGGCCAGGAGCGTGAACCCCGCCCCCAGCACCTCGTACACGTTGTGCCCGTCGGACAGCCGCCGCGGTGCCAGGTGATGCCCCGCCCGTGCCGCAAACGTGTACGCCCCCTGGATGCCCGCGGACCCGCCTGCTGGCCCCACCACCACCGGCGACCCCTCATAGTGCGGCTCGTAGGACTGGGCCCGCGTCCGCGAGCGGGCGGCCAGTTCGTGCCAGGCCCGCTCGAACTCGGCGCGGTCGCGGTCGGGATGGTAGCGCTCCAGGAAGGCCCGGTCCTGCTCGATCCCCCCGGCGATCACCTCCTCACACGTCTGCACGGCAATCGGCCGCCGCTCCGCCTCGTACGAGGCCAGCAGCCGTTCCCCGCCCCAGCCCTGCAGCACCGCCGCCAGCTTCCAGCCCAGGTTGACCGCATCCTCAAAGCCGGTGTTGAGGCCAAAGCCGCCGTACGGCGGGTGGCTGTGTGCCGCATCCCCGGCCAGCAGCACC
>JBHOQW010000207.1:0-1604 GCA_042408665.1 Dehalococcoidia bacterium | reverse complement strand
GGTCTCGCCCGTGAAGGTGACGGAGGCGAGCAGTTGGCCGCTGCTGGTCCACAGGTTGCCCACGTGGGGGCCGGGGTTGTTGGGGCCCTTGTAGAAGCGGATACCGGTGATGTAGCCGTCGAGGGCGGAGCGGAACTTGAGTCCGAGCTCTACCGGTGAGGTGTCGGCCTGTGAGGCGATCGCTGGCGTGGCCGAGCTGTCCCAGATGCTGGTGGCCACGCTGGCGGTGGTGAACGACCAGCTGACCGGCGCCATGACGTTGCCGGCCAGGTCGGCGGCGCTGACGGTGGCCGTGTAGGAAGTGGCCGGCGCCAGGCGCGTGCTGGGCGTGAGCGTCGCCGTGCGAGACGTGGCGTCATAGCTGACGGTAGCGGACACGGCCGTTCCGCTCGGGTCGCGCAGCGTGAAGCTGAGGCTCCCGGCGTTGACCGGCTCGCTGAAGGTGGCCGTCACGGTGGTGGTGAGTCCTACCTTGGTGGCGTTGGGGGCCGGCGTGCGGGCGGTGACCGTCGGCGGCACCGTGTCGGCGGCGGTGAGGCTGAACACGACATCGACCCAGTAATTGCTGGCCTGATAGCTATTGACGGGGAAGCCGCCACCGTAGCGGTACACGCCGTTGCCGCCGTCTACGCCGTCCCTAAGGGCGTGCAACGGGTAATTATCCGCGCCGGTCGTGGCGAAGTAGCCCTGCGTCACCGCGTAGCCACCGTTCGGCGCGTAATACGAGGCGATGTAGGTGGTGTTTGCTTTGACCGCGATCGGTGCGGAGAAGAGGGCCTGCTGCCAACCGGAGGTGGTCTCGTTGGTGAAGGTGACAGAGGCGAGCAGTTGACCGGTGCTCGTCCACAGGTTGGCGGTGTGCGGTCCCGGATTATTGGGGCCTTTGTAGAACCGGATGCCGGTGATGTAGCCGTCGGTGTCGGTGCGGAACTTGACGCCCAGTTCCACCGGCGAGCTATCGGCGTTGGAGGCCACGGCCGGCGTGGCCGAGCTGTCCCAAATGCTGGTGGCCATGCTGGCGGTGGTGAACGACCAGCTCACCGGCGCCATGACGTTGCCGGCCAGGTCGGCCGCGCCGCTCACCGTTGCGGTGTACGTGGTCGAAAGGACCAGCGGCGCACTGGGCGTGAGCGTGACCGTGCGGGACGTGGCGTCATAGCTCACGCTGGCCGGCACGGCGGCGTTGTTCGGGCCACGCAGCGTGAAGCTGATAGACCCGGCGTTGACCGGCTCACTGAAGGTGGCCGTCACGGTGGTGGTCGGCGGCACCTTGGTGGCATTGGGGGCCGGTGTGCGGGCGGTGACCGTCGGCGGCACCGTGTCGGCGGCGGTGAGGCTGAACACGACATCGACCCAGTAGTTGGCAGCGCGGTAGGTGTTGGTGGGGAAGCCGCTCGTGCTGCCGTAGCGGTACACGCCGTTGCCGCCGTCGAGGCCGTCTCTGAGGGCGTGGAGCGGCGCGCTGTCGACCCCGCTGGTGGCAAAGTAGTCCTGGGTGACGGCGTACCCGCCTCCGGCTGGCAGCAGGTGACCTTCTCGGCGCCCGTGCCGGTAAACGCCAACGTCACCTACATCGCCTCGTACTTCGCGCCGAGAGGCGGGTA
>JBHOQW010000202.1:0-8739 GCA_042408665.1 Dehalococcoidia bacterium | reverse complement strand
GTCCCGCCCCGCCCGCCGCCGGGCTGCCGCGCACCGGTACCGGTGCGGCCGGCGAACCGGCACCCGCACCGGGGTTTCTCCTGGCGCTGGCGGCGCTGGCGGCGCCGGCGATCGTGACGGCGCTGCGGGCGCGGCGGTGAGTCGCGCGTCGCGGCGGAGCGGTTGTGGGTGGCCGCCGATGGGCGGCGGCCGCCTTCGTTGACACTCGACAAAACCGATGCCTAGACTCAGGCAGCGGGCCCTGCCGACAGGCCCGTGACGGGCGTGTGTCGCGGTGGGGCCGTCGGGTCCGCGTGTCACATCCCCGCGCAAACTCGGTAAGGAAAGGGACGCCGCCGTGCCAAGCCGCAGCAAGCAGGAATGGCGTGACACCACGTATGCCAAGAGCGTCGCCCGTGCCAAGGAGCGTCAGCCCGCCTTCCGGTTGACGTCGGGCATGGTCGTGGAGCCACTGTATACCTCGGAAGACCTCACGGGGTGGGACGAGCGGGAGAAACTCGGCTACCCGGGCGAGTTCCCCTTTACGCGCGGGGTCCAGCCCACCATGTACCGCGGCCGGCTGTGGACCATGCGTCAGTACGCCGGCTATGCCGACGCGGAGGAGTCCAACCGCCGCTACCGCTACCTCCTGGAGCAGGGGCAAACCGGTCTGTCGGTGGCGTTCGACCTGCCCACCCAGATCGGCTACGACTCGGACGACGAGATGGCCGAAGGGGAAGTGGGGAAGGTGGGGGTGGCGATCGACTCCCTCCTGGACATGGAGATCCTGTTCAACGGCATCCCCCTGGAGCAGGTCACCACCTCCATGACCATTAATGCCACGGCGCCCATCCTGCTGGCCATGTACGTGGCGGTGGCCAAGAAACAGGGGGCAGACCTCACCAAGGTCGGCGGCACCATCCAGAACGACATCCTCAAAGAGTACATCGCGCGCGGCACCTATATCTTCCCGCCCCGTCCGTCGATGCGGTTGATCACGGACGTGTTCGCCTGGTGCAAGGATAACCTGCCGGCCTGGAACACAATCAGCATCTCCGGCTACCACATGCGCGAGGCCGGCTGCACCGCCCCGCAGGAGGTGGGCTTTACCCTGGCCAACGCCATTGAGTACACCAAGGCCGCCATCGACGCCGGTCTGGCCGTGGACGAGTTCGCGCCGCGGCTGTCGTTCTTCTTCGCCTGCCACAACAATTTCCTGGAAGAGATTGCCAAGTTCCGCGCCGCGCGGCGGCTATGGGCGTATATCATGCGCGACCGGTTCGGTGCCAAGGACCCGCGCTCGATGATGCTGCGCTTCCACACCCAGACGGGCGGCGCCACGCTCACGGCCCAGCAGCCGGACAACAACATCGTGCGCACCACCATTCAGGCGCTGGCGGCGGTCTTGGGCGGCACGCAATCCCTGCATACCAACTCCAAGGACGAGGCGCTGGCCCTGCCCAGCGAGCAGGCCGTGCAGATCGCCCTGCGCACGCAGCAGATCATCGCCTACGAGTCCGGCGTCGCCGATACCATCGACCCGCTGGCCGGCTCCTATTACGTGGAGAGGCTGACGGACGAGATCGAGGCGCGGGCCCGCGAGCTGATCGAGCGGATCGACGCCCTGGGCGGGGCGATGGCGGCCATCGAGCAGGGGTTCCAGCAACGCGAGATCCAGGAGGCCTCCTACCGCTACCAGATGGAGGTGGAGCGCGGCGAGCGGGTCATCGTGGGCGTAAACCGCTTCCAGACCGAGGAGCCGCCGCCGGAGGGGCTCCTGCGCGTGGACCCGCGCGTGGGCGAGCGCCAGAAGGCCAAGCTGGCCAAGATCCGCGCCGAGCGCGACCCGGCCAAGGTGGCGGCGCTTTTGCAGAAGCTGGAGGAGACCGCCCGCGGCACCGCCAACACCATGCCGGTGTTCATCGAGTGCGTGGAGCACTACATCACGATCGGCGAGATCTGCGACGTGCTGCGGCGCGTGTGGGGTGAGCAGAAAGAGTTCGCGGTCTACTAATTAAGCGCTGGCGCCCCGGCACGCAACGGCAGCGCCGGCAGGGCGCCCGAACAGGAGGTTCCTCGCATGGCGGCCGACAAGGTGGGTGTCATCGAGGAGTACCGCCAGTCCTACCGCGCCCTGCGCGCGCTGCTGGACCGGCTGACCGAAGCGCAGATGACCCGGCCGTTCATGGACGGCTGGAGTGTGCGCGAGGTGCTGGGTCATATCCTGGGCTGGCACCAGCAGCTCGCTCTCGGTCTGGAACGGATGGCGCAGGGGCAGCGGCCCACGCCGGAGGGCGTGGACTGGAGCGACGTGCAGGGCTGGAACGAGCGCTTCGCCCGGGAGGCGGCCGCGCGGCCGGTGCGCGACCTCATCCAGGACCTGGAGCGCGAGACGGAGCGCTTCCTGCGCGCGCTGGAGGCCCTGCCCGAGGACCGCTTCGGCGAGGGAAAGACCGTCAATCGTCTTGCCGCTGGCGCCGGCTTCGAGCACTTCCGCGAGCACGCGCGGGACATCGAGGCGGCGCTGGCCGCGGGGAAGCTCTGAGCATTCCGCGCGCGGCCGCGGGCCCGCAGCCGCGCGGCGGGCAGCAAGAGGGTGGGTGTGTTCACAAAGATCCATCATGTGGCGGTGGTGGTGCGCTCCGCGGACGAGGCGCTGGCCGTGTACCGCGACGCGCTCGGCCTGCCGGTGACCAAGGACGCCGTGATCGAGGACCAGGGGGTGCGCGGCGTCCTGCTGCAGGCCGGCGCGGGCGAGATCGAGCTCATCCAACCGGTGCGCGACGACACCGGCGTGGCCCGTTTTCTGGCCGCCCGTGGCGAGGGGTTGCACCATATCTGCCTGGAGTCCACCGACGTGGCCGCCGACCTGCGCGCCGCCAAGGAGAAGGGGTTGGCGCTGATCGACGAGACGCCGCGGCGTGGGCTGGCGGGCATGATCGGCTTCCTGCACCCCAGGGCCACGCGCGGCGTGCTGGTGGAATACGCTACCCCGCTGGAGCACGAACCACCGGCACAGGCCAACGGGTTGGTGCGAAACCTGGACCACGTGGCGGTGGCGGTGACCGACCTCGACGCCGGGGTGCGCACTTGGCAGGAGAACTTCGGTTTGGCGCTGGAACGCACGGGCGCGGTGCCGGCCCTGGGCATCCGCCAGGCCATCCTGCCCTTGGGCGGCGCGTTCGTGGAGCTGATCAGCCCGCTCAGCGACGAGGGGCCGGTGGCCGGCTTTCTGAAAGAGCGCGGTGAGGGCATGTACCTGGTTTCCCTGGAAGTCGCCGACCTAGACACGGCGGTGGCCGCCCTGCGCGGGCGCGGCCTGCGCGTGGGCGATCCCACCGGCGGCAGCGGCGGCGCGCGGCTGGCCTTCATCAGCCCACGCAGCGCGCACGGGGTCACAATTCAATTGATCGAGCGTAAGGATTGAGCGCGAGCTATGACGCAGGAACGTAAGATTCGGGTGCTGATCGCCAAACCGGGCCTGGACGGCCACGACCGTGGCGCCAAGGTGGTGGCGCGCGCGCTGCGCGACGCCGGTATGGAGGTCATCTACACCGGCATCCGGCAGACGCCGCAGATGATCGCGGAAGCCGCCCTCCAGGAGGACGTCGACGTGGTGGGGCTGTCTATTCTCTCCGGCGCCCACCTCGAGCTCTTCCCGCGCGTGGTGGAGGAGCTCAAGAAGCGCGGCATCACGCCGGACGACGTGCTGCTGTTCGCTGGTGGTATCATTCCTGATGAGGACGTCCCGGCCCTGAAGCAGCTTGGCTTCCGCGCCATCTTCGGACCCGGCACTCCCACCCACGAGATCGTCGAGTACGTGCGCCAGAACGTCGGCGAACGGGTGTAGCCAGAGCGCAGCGCGAGGACCCGGCCGTGATCGAAGAGCTTGTGCGACGGCTGCTCGCCGGCGAGCGGCGGGCGCTGGCGCGTGCCATCACGCTTGTCGAGAACCAATCACCCCAGGGGTATGAGGCGCTGCGCCTGCTCTACCCCTATACCGGTCGTGCCCACACCATCGGGATCACCGGCGGGGCGGGCGCGGGCAAGAGCACCCTGACCAACGCCCTGGCCAAGGAGTTCCGCCGCCGCGGCAAGACGGTAGGGATCATCGCCGTGGACCCCTCCAGCCCCTTCAGCCGCGGCGCCATCCTGGGTGACCGCATCCGCATGCAGGAGCTGACGGCGGATGAGGGCATCTTCATGCGCAGTATGGCCACCCGCGGCGCGCTGGGAGGATTGTCAGAGACGGCCGCCGACGCCGTGGCCGTGCTCGACGCGGCGGGCAAGGACGTGGTGTTCCTGGAGACGGTGGGCGCCGGCCAAGACGAGGTGGAGGTGGCCGCCGCCGCGCAGACCACGGTGCTGGTGCTGACGCCAAGCAGCGGCGATGACGTGCAGGCCATGAAGGCCGGCATCATGGAGATCGCCGACCTGCTTGTGGTGAACAAGGCCGACCTTCCCCACACCG
Source organism: Dehalococcoidia bacterium (assembly GCA_042408665.1). Classification (GTDB taxonomy): domain Bacteria; phylum Chloroflexota; class Dehalococcoidia; order CAUJGQ01; family CAUJGQ01; genus CAUJGQ01. The sequence goes on along the minus strand of JBHOQW010000202.1, from coordinate 4,289 downwards.
ATGCCCTTATCGCCGCGCTCAAGGCGCACCTCTCCCTGTCCGAGCACGGCGAGTGGGTGCCGCCCATCCTGCGCGTCGTCGCCACTAAAGAGGTCGGCATCGGCGAGCTGGCGGACGAGCTGGAGCGCCACTACCGTTACTTGTACGAGTCGGGCGCACTGGACAACGCCCGGCGCGAGCGGGCCCGGCATCAGGTGGTGGCGATGGCCCAGCAGGCGCTGACGCGGCGCATCCTGCGCCACGCCGATGGCCTCCTGGACGAGCTCGTCCAGGAGGTCGCCGCGCGGCGGATGGACCCGCACAGCGCGGCCGAGCGCTTGCTGGCGGCCGTGCGTGAGGCGCTGTAACCCCCTCGAACCCCCACGGTGCGCTACCCTTGAGGTATGAAAGCACAACGGATACGCGTGACCTTTGCGCGCGGGGAGCCGCTGCGCTACATCTCGCACCTGGACCTGATGCGGTTTTGGGAGCGCGCCCTGCGCCGCGCGGGGCTGCAGGTGGCGTACAGCGAAGGGTTCTCGCCCCATCCCCAGATCTCGCTCGGTGCGCCGCTGCCGGTGGGAACTACCGGTGAGGCGGAACTGATGGACGTCTTCCTGGCGGAGCCGGTAGACCCGCAGGAGTTCGTGGAACGGCTGCGCCGCCAGTGCCCGCCGGGCGTGTCGGTGGTCGCTGCCCAAGAGGTGCCTCTCACCCTGCCCTCGCTGCAATCGCAGCTCCGGGCCGCCACGTACTGGGCCTCCCTGCCCGAGGGGACCGACCCCGACGCGGCCGAGCGGGCCGTGGTCGAGTTCCTGGCCAAGGACAGCGTGCCGTGGGAGCAGCGCCGGGACAACGAGGTCAAACGCTACGACCTGCGGCCGCTGGTGGAATGGCTGCAGGTGGACCGCAGCGTCACACCGCCGCGCCTGGTGATGTGCCTGCGCGCCGCCCCCGGTGCCACCGGTCGGCCCGACCAGGTAGTGGCGGCGCTTGGGTTCCCTCCGCCGTTGCGCGTGCACCGCATCGGCCTCATCCTGGACGAGGCCGGGCTGCCCGAACGCATGGGCTGAGCACCGGCCAACATCGTCCGTGCGCCGCGATCCCAGACCGAACGGACGCCGGCATGCGCCTGATCCTCGTGCGGCATGGGCAGACCCCCCATAACGCCGATGGCCTGGTCCAAGGGCGGGCCGATATCCCCCTGTCGGAGCTGGGCCGGCAGCAGGCGGTGGCGCTGGCCGCGGCCCTGGCCGGTGAAGCCATCGCGGCGATCGTGAGCAGCCCGTTGCGCCGGGCCCGGGACACCGCCGCCGCTATCGCCGCCAGCCGTGGGCTCATCGTGAGCGAAGAGCCCGATCTCATCGAGATGAACGTGGGCGTGATGGAGGGGCTGAGCGGCGCGGAGATGCGGTCGCGCTACCCTCAAGTATTGCGGCGCTGGCTGGAGCCGGGCGGCACGGTCGTGCCGCTGCCCGGCGGCGAGAGCCTGGCCGCGGTGCAGGAGCGGGCCTGGCGGGCGGTGAGCCGCCTGTGCCAACGCTATCCCAACGATACGGTGGTGGCGGTGACCCACAACTTCGTGATCGTCAGCCTCGTCTGCCAGGCGATCGGGTTGCCGCTGGACGGCTTCCGCCACTTTCGCATCGACGTCGCTTCGCGTACCACGCTGGAGATCGGGCCCGAGCGCTGCCTCCTGTTGCACCTGAACGATACCTGTCACTTGCGTGGCCTCGGGTCGTCGGGTGCGCCGTTGGGTTGAGCACCCGGCTCAGGGTCCGGGTGGGGTCGCGATCCCACCCATCGCGGTGTGCTATCCTGCACGCGGGGTGGGCACAGGAGCCGGGATGAGCCGCAGGGACTATGGCGTCTGGCTGGCATCGGGTCTCCATCCCCGCCGCGTGCTGATCATCGCCGCCGGTTTCGTGGTCGCCTACTTCGGGGTCGCCATCGTTGGCAACGCCATCAACCGGTACGAACTGGAACGGCATGCGGCCACGCTGCGCGCCGAGATCGCGGCGCTGGAGGCCCAACAACAGCGCCTGGAGGCGCTGCGCGCCTATATGCAAACCGATGAGTTCATCGAACGGGTGGCGCGGGACGAGGGGCTGGTGATGCCCGGCGACACCGCCGTGCTGGTGACCGCCCCAACCCCGCCGCCCACATCAGCCCTCGCTCCCAGCGAGCCGTGGTGGGAGCGGTACTTCGGTACCGGGCCGCGGTGAGCCGTCTGGCTCGTGAATGGTGTACCATTCGGCCCTACCGAACGAGCGTACCATGTCGTCGCCCGTGACGATGGTGGAGCAGGCCGTGCGCGCGGCCCTCATGGGCCCGTGCCGCCTGGTGCCCGGCACGACCTACCGGGTGGTGGTAGGTGTCTCCGGTGGCCCGGACTCGCTGGCGTTGCTGCACGCCCTGCACCGGGTGGCGGGACAGGCGGGTGCCACGGACGCACCGCACCTGGCGTTGACCGTCGCCCACTTTGATCACGGCATTCGCGGCGCGGAGGCGCGGGCGCACGAGCGAGCGACCGTGGCCGGGCAGGCCGAGCGCCTCGCTCTCCCGTTCGTAGCGGGTGCGGCCGATGTGCCGGCGGTGGCGGCGCGTGAGGGCCGCAGCCTAGAGGAGGCCGCGCGTCGTTGCCGTTACCGGTTTCTGGGCGAGGTCGCGCGCGCGGTGGGTGCCGATCTGGTGGCGGTGGGCCATACGGCGACCGACCAGGCGGAGACGGTGCTCCTGCGCATCCTACGCGGGACCGGCGTGGCCGGGCTGCGGGCAATGGCGGAGCGGGACGGATGGCCGCTGGGCGGTGACGGGCCGGACATCATTCGGCCGCTCCTGGCGGTGACGCGGGAGCAGACCACCGCCTATTGCGCCGCGCTGGCGCTGCCGGTCCAGCACGATCCCGAGAACGAGTCGCCGCGTTACCGGCGCAACCGCGTGCGCCGGGAGCTGATGCCGCTGCTGCGCACGTTCAACCCGGCGGTCGTCGAGGCGCTCAACCGGTTGGCGACATCGGCGCGCGAGGCGTGGGCCGTGGTGGATGCGGCGGCGGAGCAGGGCTGGGCGACGGTAACGGTCGAGGGCCGGCAGGTGCGGTTGACGGTGGCGACGATGCGCGCGCTGCCCCGGGGCGTGCAAGCGGCGGTGCTGCGGCGGGCGGTGGCGCACGCCCGCGGTGAGGTCGTGCCGCCCCGGCGGGTGCACGTGGAGGCGCTGCTGAGGTTGGTGGAGCGCGGGACTGGCAGCGTCAGCCTGCCGGGTGGCCTGTGCGCCAGGGTGGAGCGCGGCGAGGTGGTGGTCACACCAGCGTGCGACGGGGCGGTGTCGGCCCCTCTCGTGGGCGAGCATCCGCTGCATCACAGGGGACAGCGGATCGGTGCCTGGTGGGTGGAGGTAAGCGGCCCGTTGCCGGCCGCGGTGCTGCCTGAGGAGCGGTTGGTGGCCTGGCTGCGGCCGGAGGTGGTCGAGGCAGGCCTCACCGTAACCGGGCGACGACCGGGCGATCGCCTCCAGCCCCTTGGCATGACGGGGGAAAAGAAGGTGCAGGACCTGCTGGTGGATGCCCGTGTGCCGCGCGCGGAGCGAGACGCGGTGCCGATCGTGCGTGCCGGCGGCCGGGTAGTCTGGGTGGTGGGGGTCCGTCTGGCCGCTTGGGCAGCGGCGGCGCCGGGGGCGGCGGCGATGCGGGTGGCCTTCCGGCGCGCCGACGAAACGAGCGCGGCCGACTCATGCGGAAGGGTGGAAGAGAGGGGGACTCACGGCGCCACCCCGGCGACCACCCCACCGCGGGGTGTGGGACCGGGCGGAGGGCTTGACACGTCCCCACTGGGCGGATAGCATTGAAGGTGCGCCCCGGGGAGGGGCGGCCCACTGACCCTGGTGAGCGCGGGGCGCCCGGTCAGCGTGAGTTGACGGGGCGTTTTGCTGCAAAGCCCGCGCGCTGCTCGGCGGCGTCCGCCGGCAGTGATGTGGGTGCTCCGGAGTGGGCAGGGAACCTTGCCAACTGAAGAGTGGACAGAACGGTGCAGGTGCGCGAGGCCCCGGTTGGGACAGCATCGGACGGAAGCGGACGATGCTGAGTCGGATGGCACCGGACAACGAGGACAGGATATCAGCGTGCCCGTCCCGGCACCGGGATGGGTGCGCGGAGCAAGGATTAAACGATCTGAGCGAGAGTTTGATCCTGGCTCAGGACGAACGCTGGCGGCGTGCCTTACGCATGCAAGTCGGACGGGCGTCGTCGTGAGGCGGCGCGACCGTGGCGGACGGGTGCGGAACACGTACGTGACCTGCCCGGTAGTGGGGGA
>JBHOQW010000200.1:0-17173 GCA_042408665.1 Dehalococcoidia bacterium | reverse complement strand
GACCGCTCCGGCGCCACCGCCAACATCGGCAACGTGCTGGGCGACGGCGCCAAGGACTGGGTGGAGCTGGCCAACGCGCAGAACCTCGTCGGCCGTCGGGTGGAGTGGATCGAGTACGACCACAGCTACGAGGTGCCGAAGGCCGAGCAGGGGTACAAAAAGTTCATCGACCAGGACAAGGTCGTCGCCATCCAGAGTTACGGCACGCCGATCACCAACGCCCTGGCACCCAAGGCGGCCGACGACCGCGTGCCGCTGTTCACCCCCGGCTACGGCATCTCCGAGGTGGAGAACGGCACCAAGTACCCCTACGCCTTCGTGGGCGTGGCCTCCTACCACTCCCAGGCCATGGCCTTGCTCGGCCACTTCAAGGAGACGTGGAAGGACACCTCGCGCAAGGCCAAAGTCATCTACATGTACTACGACAACGCGGCCGGCCAGGACCCGCTGGAGCTGATCAAGGCGCAGGCGCCCAAGCTGGGCCTGGACCTGCTCACCACCATCGCTGTGCCGCCGGCCGCTACCGACCTCAGCCAGAACCTGCTGGAGGTCAAGAACCGCGACCCGGATTTCCTGCTCACGCACTTCTTCGGCACGCACCCGGCGTTGTCGATCAAGGCAGCGGCCCAGGTGGGCTTCCCGGTCAACCGTATGTACTCCATGGTGTGGGGCATCGGCGAGCCGGATATCGAGGTGGCGAGCGCGGCGGCCGAGGGCTATCACGGCCTGCAGTTCGTGGCCGTCAAGGAGGACAACCCGCGGGCGCTGCAGATGCTGCGCGAGTTCTGGCAGAAAACCGGCAAGAGCGTCGATGAGAAGAAGATCGGCGTCTACTACCTGCGCGGGGTCTACACCGCCGCCCTCATCCTGGAGGCGATCCGCCTGGCGGGCGACAAGGACAAGCTCACCGGCGAGGACGTGAAGAGGGGGACCGAGTCCATCAAGGACTTCACGGCCTACGGCCTGTCCCCCGGCACCACGATCACCCCGCAAGACCATGCCGGCTCGCGCAAGGTGCGCCTGTACCAGGTGAAAAACGGCAAGCTCACCCTGGAGCGCGACTGGTTCGAGGGGCCCAAGCCGAGTTGAGCGTCCACGGTGGCCGGCGGGGCCGCCGTCCGACCCCACCGGCCACCACGGCGCCGGGGATACCCGGCACGGGAGGTGCCGATGCTCAAGTTGACCGACGTAGAGGCGATGTACGGCCGTGCCATCCTCGTGCTGCGGGGGGTGACGCTGGAGGTGCCGGAGCGAAGCATTGTGGCCCTGTTGGGGGCCAACGGCGCGGGTAAGAGCACGACGCTCAAAGCCATCTCCGGCCTCATCCGGAGCGAGAACGGTGAGGTGACGCATGGTCGCATCGAGCTGGACGGCCAGCGCATCGACCGACTGGACGCGGCAGAGATCGTGCGCCGCGGGGTCATGCACGTGATGGAGGGACGCCGCGTCTTCCAGCACCTCACCGTGCACGAGAACCTGATCGCCGGGGCGCACACGCTCCGCAACGGCTCGCTCAAGCAGAGGTTTGACCTGGTCTATCACTACTTTCCCCGCCTGGCGGAGCGCCGCGCCATCCGCGCCGGCTACCTCTCCGGCGGTGAGCAGCAGATGCTCGCCATCGGCCGAGCGCTGATGGCGGAGCCGCGCATTCTGCTGCTGGATGAGCCGTCGCTCGGCCTCAGCCCGATGCTGGTGCGCGAGATTTTCGAAATTATCCAGCGCATCAACCGGGAGAACGGCACCACCATCCTGTTGGTGGAGCAGAACGCCCGCCTGGCGCTCAGCATCGCCGCGTACGCCTACGTGATGGAAAACGGACGTATCGTCCTCTCCGGGCCGGCCGACCGGCTCAGCAAGGACGAGGGGGTGCGCGAGTTCTACCTGGGTGTCACCGCCAGCGGCGAGCGCAAGTCCTACCGGGACGTCAAGCACTACCGCCGCCACCGCAGTTGGCTGGCCTGACGCCTCACCGCGCAGGCGGGCCTGTCGGTCCGTGCCCGGCTGCGCTACGCTGTGCCTGCGGCCTGCTGCCGCACCATCGTTGCCCCATACCGGTGACGCTATGGACTTCCGCCTGAGCCCCGCGCAACGCGCCCTCCGCGAGGAGGTACGCGCCTGGCTGCACGAGACCCTGGGGCCGGACTGGGTGGGCGAGGACGCCGACGTGGTGGACCAGGACTGGCAGACCGCCCTCTGGTTTAACCGCCAGCTCGCCCGGCGCGGCTGGCTGGTGCCGGCCTGGCCGGTGGAGTACGGCGGCCGGGGCTGGTCGGCGATCGAACAGCTCATCCTCACCGAGGAGCTGGTGTACGCGCGGGCACCGGCGGGCGCGCGCCTGTTCGGCGTGCACATGGTCGGTCCGACGCTGATCTTGCACGGCACCGAGGAGCAGAAGCGGCGCTTCCTGCCGCCCATCGCCCGCGGCGAGGCGGTCTGGTGCCAGGGCTTCTCCGAGCCCGGCGCCGGCTCGGACCTGGCCAGTCTGCAGACGCGGGCGGTGCGCGACGGCGATGACTACATCGTCAATGGGGAGAAGATCTGGACCACGGCCGGCCACCGCGCCGACTGGATGATCTTGCTGGCCCGCACCGACCCGGACGCGCCCAAGCACCGCGGCATCACTTATTTTCTGGTGGACATGAAGAGCCCCGGCATCAGCGTGCGGCCGCTGGTCAACATGGTCGGCCGGCACGAGTTCAACGAGGTGTTCTTTGAGAACGTGCGCGTGCCGGCCGACCATGTGGTAGGGGAGGTGAACCGCGGCTGGTACGTGGCCACCACCACCTTGGACCTGGAGCGCTCCTCCATCGCGGCTATGGCCAACGGCCGCCGCATGCTCGATGACCTGCTCGCTTTCTGCCGGACGGAGCGGTGGGACGGGCTGCGCCTTATTGACCACCCGCGCGTGCGACCGGTGCTGGCCGACCTGCACATCGGCGTGGAGATCGGGCGGCTGTTCTCCTACCGGGTGGCCTGGCTCCAGGCGCAGGGCCGGGTGCCGAACGTGGAGGCCAGCCAGGCCAAGCTGTTCGCGGCGGAGCTGTCGCAGAAGGTAGCGCAGGGCGGGATGCGCGTGCTGCAGCTTTACGGCAATCTGCGCGAGGGCTCACCGTGGGCCAGGATCCGGGGTCGCTTTGCCACCCACTACCTGTGGACCGTGTCGCAGACCTACGCCGGCGGCTCGGTGGAGATCCAGCGCCAGATCATCGCCGTCCGCGGCCTGGGCCTGCCGCGCGGGTGAGGCCGGGCCTGAGGACCGGCCCGTACCCCACCCCTGGCCTTCGTCGATGTGCTACTGCGCGTCGAAGTACAGGTCGTTCCTGAGGAAGGGGTTTGGGTCGGCGCGCAGCCAGCGCGGCTGGGCGTCGCTGTCGATCTCGAACACGACCCAGCCGGTACGCTTGCCGCCGGGAGTGAGGGAGTAGGCCACGTCCAGCATCTCGCCAAGGCCGGAAACGAACTTCCGGTCAACCTCGTTATCCTTAGAATCACGTAGTTTCCAGTCGAGTGAGTTCACTTCGGCCGTGCCTACGTTCTGGTGTTCTACCTGCACGGCCCAGAATTTCTTGCCCTGCTGTGGTTGTTCGAAGCGGTTTGAAGAGACGGCGTTATCGACGATCTGCAGAATCGTAACGCGAGACCGCTTGTTGTCGTTGCCCGCCGGCGCGATCTCACCGCTGGCGCCTACTGCCAGTGGCACATGCACATCGCCGCGGCTGGTACCGACGGCCGCCCCTGTGCCGCCTGTCTGAGACGCCGATCCGGTGCTCGTTCCAGTCCCCTTCTTGCCTCCGGCAACCGCGACCGCGACGCCGAGCAGCACGACCAGCGCGACGGCACCGCCGCAGCCCCACTTGAGCGCCGTACCGACGCCGCTTCCGCGGGGCCGCTGCCCGACTACGGCCGCGGACCCGCCACCCAGTGCCATTTCCAGGCGGCCGGCGTCCAGGTCCGCACCCTGCACCACGACGTCTCCACCTTTGCGCCGCTTCACCGTGACGGTGGTGCCCTGCCGGCGCACTGCGGTGATCTCGTTCCGGTCCACCTGTGCGACGGGGGTGCCGGTGGCGTCCGTCACCTCCAGCATGTACGGTGTCAGCCGGTAGCGGCCACCGCTTGCCAGCGCGCCCGTCACCTCCTGCTGGTTCATCGGAACCCCTCCTGCCCTGCTTGAAGTGACTCAGCACAACACCCACCTGGCGCCGGAGCAATTCGGTGGTTCATCGGAACCCCTCCTGCCCTGCTTGAAGTGACCGGCAGGGGTGACGGCTGCCGGTCCCGGAAAGGATTCCGCACGGCGTGCCGAAGTGCGACAGGGCGGACGGGCAGCGGGGCCGCAACCGCGTCGGAGAACCGGATCGTCGCCGCGGCGGATGCGGGGTGTGGGGCTACGGGTGCAGGTAGGTGGCCAGCCCCTCGCGCAAGGGCGTGAGGCGCAGGTCCGGGAAGGCGCGCAGCAGGGTGGTGGTATCGGCCAGGGCATCCATGGTGACAAAGGTGACGGCGTCGGCGCTCAGGGGGCGGCTCGCCAGCGGTACCAGGTCCATCAATCGTCCCACCAGGCGCATGAGCCCGGCGGGGATGTGCACCAGCGGTCGTCGCTTGCCCAGCACCGCCAGCATGGTGCGCAGCACCTCGTCCATGGTCAGCACCTCCGGCCCGCCGATCTCGAACGTCTGATCGGCGGCCGCGGGGTGCTCCAGGCTGTCCACTACCACCCGTACCACATCGTCGATGAACACCGGTTGCAGCCGCTGCTGGCCGTCGCCGATCACGGGCACGAACGGCAGCCGGCGGGCGAAGGTGACGAAGCGATTGAGGGCACGGTCCTCCGGCCCGTAGACCCAGGAGGGCCGGAGGATGGTGTAGCGCAAGCCGCTGTGGCGCACCGCCTCCTCGGCGTGCCACTTGGCCCGCAGCCAGTGGTACTTGCCATCGGGCGCTGCCCCTACCCCAGACAGGTAGATGTAGGTGCGCACGCCGGCTGCTTTGGCCGCCGCCACCAGCCGCTCGTTGCCCCGGGCATCGACCTCCTCGAAGGTGTAGCCCAGGCGCGGCGTCTCCACGGGGAAATTCGGGAACTGCATCGCGCTGATCACCGCCTCCGCCCCCTGCACGGCGGCCGGGAGCGAGGCGGGGTCGCGCACGTCACCGGCGCGGACCTCGACGCGCAGGCCGGGGAAGCGGCGGGCGGCACGCTCTGGCCGGTGGCTCATCACCGCTACCGGCTTACCGCGTCGCACCAGTTCGCGCACCACCGCTGCGCCGATGAATCCCGTGCCGCCCGCCACGACGATCATGGTGCTACCCCCTTAGCAAGACAGTGCGATGCTCAGTGGTATCCGCTGCGCTCATCGACGGTGGCGCCTGGCGGAGAAAACGGGCCAACCGGCGATGGCGGTCGCGCAGCAGGAGCGCAATCAGTGGTTTGAGTATGACACAGTCCGCCAGCCGGCCTATCCGCCCGGCGCGCCATTCATACTCGATGATGTCGACCGCAACGCTGCGGTCCTCGTCGAGCGGCACGACGCAGTGCGCGTGTCGAAACCGTCGGAACGGGCCGCGTCGTTGCACGTCCACCAGCAACAGCGGTGGAATGTACCGTTCGATCAGGGCCTCCCAGCGTATGCGCAGCCAGCGCGGACCGACGGCGAACGCCTGAACCGAGCCGACATGCACCGGTTCATCCGCCTGGAGCACGTGCACCGGGAGGCCAGTCACGGCGCTGATGTTTTGGGGCCGCTCATACACGCCGAACAGCCGTTCCGCTGGTACGCGCATAAGGCTGGTGCAGACCGCGATAGCCATCACTGCCCCTCGATGCTAGCTTCGCCGGAACTCCGAGCCGGGCGATAACCGGGTATATGCGCTTGTTCCGCCGATGTGACCGGAATGCCAACCGCTTTGCGACGCGGCAGACGGGTGAGCGCACCGAGCGTGACGAGCGCTACCAGGGCAAGCCCCAGCAAAGCAAAGCTGGAAGTCGATTTGCCGGCTATCCCCACCCCAGTTGTCGGCATCATCGGAGCGGGGCGATACGCGGCGGCGACTGCGCGGAGGCTGCGGTCCGACACCTTCCCCGCCGCGAATATCGTGATGATATCACCGGCAGACAGTGTCACGTTCGGCACAGAGAGCACAGCGGCCTGCTGACCGGTGGGGCGTACCTCCAAAGTGTAGGTGCCCGCGGGTACCGTGGCGGTCATGCTGGCGTTGCGAAAGGCCACGTTGGCGAACAGAACGCTGCCGCCCGCCACGGCGATATCTACGGCCGGCGCATCCGGCGCGCTGTGCACGAAGCGGACCTTTGCCTGTCCGGCGGGGGGTGGCGTCAGGTCGTCGTTGAGCACCACCGGGGCAAGAGATGGCAGCTCGCCCGTTGCGACCACGGTGTAGGCCCGTCCGCTTTCCACGCTGAGCGATGCCTCGATCACCACCGGTTCGCGGGCGCCCGCCGGTGTCACTCGTGCCTGGCGCGTACCGGCCGGGACAGGGGCATACCCGCTCACCTCGCCGAAGGCCAACGACTGAAGGACCACTTGGCCGTCAAGGGCGACATCGACCGGAGGCGCCCCTGGCGCCATATGGGCTACCCGCACCAGGGCAGGAGCCTGAGCGTGTGCGGTGTGTAGCCGCGGCCCGTTGACGAGCGCAAGGGCGAGCAGGCCGGTGAGGAGAACTGCTTTTCGCATCATCTTCCGCCTCTCTGGTAGCTGTTGTTATGGGCGTGTGCGGGCCGAGACAGCACTCGTCTGGAACGTCGGCAGGAAGCCAAGCAGCACCAACAGTACGCCAAGGAGGGCATGGAGAACATTATCAGCGGCGTTGACCCGGAACAGTCCCAGCAGATCGCCACCTAGGATCAGGCCAAGAACGAATACTGCCAGATAGACCACGCCAAAAACCTGGGCATAAATCCGAGAGAGGCGCTCGGAGCTTGCGGCAGCGATTAGCGCCACAATCCCGGAGGCGATGTGCACTAAATTGTGAATTGTGTTAACTTCGAAGATACCTAGAAGATACTGGTCGGCGAAGAACCCTAAGATGCCTACCACGATGAAGACGACGCCGATAGCTCCGATAATCCTGCGAATCATGTCTGGATTCCTCCTACGCTAGCTGGTTTAGCGGAAAGCGCGTGATGCTGTCCTTCTGTTGTGATAGGTTCCCTCCCTGGCAAAGTTGGCTGACCGTTTCTTCCCACCTCCAACCCATCCGGTGATGTTGACCCGACGTGCACGCCCTCGAATCGCCGGGAAAGGGCGATCGACCACCGTTCGGCACGCAGCGCGTCGCGTACCGAACGGTAGGCGTTGATGCCGCTGAGGGTGACGCCGATGGTCCCCTGGCCGGGGAAGACCGTGTCCCCGGCCAGGTAGAGGCCCGGCAGTCCGGTCCGGTGTGACGGGAACGCCACCGGAAAGGGGTGCTCAATTCGCAATCCGCCGACAAGGCCGAGGCGACGGCCGGTGTAGCGGGCGTAGGTGCGCGGCGTGGCGGCGCGGGCCCAGCGGAGACCGCGGCGGAAGCCGGGCAGCGCCCTGGCACACGCCTCGATCAGGCGTTCCATGTACATGGCCTTGCGCTCTTCGTACGCGGACCGCTCGAGGCGCCACCACGGCGCCACCTCGGTGTGTGTGGACACGGACACGGGGCGCAGGCCGCCCGGTTTGCGGGCAGGAAGCACGGTGATGAAGCACATGCCCCCCTCGGTCAGCGGCTCACCGAGCGGCGGCAGCGTCTGGTAAAAGGCGTAGGGTGTGGCGGGGAGCACGGTAGGGTCGACGGCCGCGTGGAGCACGAACGCGCCCCAGCTCCGCGCGCGCAGGCGGCACGCCGCTCGCAGCCGTCGCGGTGTGGCCGGGCCAAGCAGGGCCGGCAGGTCCCATGCCGGTACGTTGGCGACCACAGCGTGCGCCTCGACAACGTCGCCGGTCGCCATGACCACCAGCCACGTGCCCGTAGTGGTACGGTGCAGCGCGGTGACCTCCGTCTGGTATCGCACTTCACCCCCGTCGCGGCGCAGCGCTCGTACCAGGTCGAGGGCGATCTCGGCGCTCCCGTTCGGCAGCACGAAGCAGCCGCGGTGGTAGAGGTCCAGCGCGATGGCACCGGTGACGGCCGGGCACCGTGTGGATAAGCTTCCGGTAGCATCGAGGAGCTGGCCGTCGATGAACCGCACCAGGCGCGGGTCCGTTGCCGCCCCGGTGAGGTGAAGTACTCGTTCAACGGTGCGGAGCAGGTCGGGGAGGACGCGGAGCACCTCGGGCCGCAGCGCCCGCAACGAGCGGGCCAGGTCGTGGGCGGTGCACAGGGGGAGGACGGGCAGACGCGCGGCGAAGCGATGGACGATACCGCCGGTGCGCTCCGCCCAACGGAAGAAGCGTGCCTTCGCAGCCTCGGCGCCGGGAAAGGCGGTGCGCCACTCCGCCTCCCAGCGTGCGCGGTCCGTCCACAGCGTTAGCCGCTGGTCGGGGGCGATGATCTCCATGGCGCGGTCGAGCGGTACAGCGCGGTGCCGGAGGCCGAGACGCCGGTAGACAAGGTTGTGGAGGCCGCCGGGCTCAAACCCGGAGAGGAGCGTGGCCCCAGCAGGGAACAGCAGACCGTCAAGGGCGAAGTCTCCGGCACACCCTCCTGGGCGGGTGTGTCGCTCTAGCACCAGTACCTGGAACCCGTCGTGTGCGGCGAGAGCGGCGGCCGTCAACCCGCCGATGCCCGCCCCGATCGCCACCAGGTCGACCGGCGGCGTTGGGCGGCGCGGTCCGGGACGGTCCAGCGCCGGGCGGTTCGTCGTGTGGCCCCGTTCGGCTTCCATCGTGCTTGACCGGCCCCCTCCCGCCTCTCTACACTTCTGAATAAGTTTTGCATAGATAATGCACATGATGCAAGCGGGCGAGCGGACGTACAACATCCGAGCGGTGGAACGGCTCACCGGCATCCCGGCGGCCACGTTGCGCTCCTGGGAGCGGCGGTACGGGTTTCCCATGCCGCGGCGCACGTTGTCGGCGCGCCGCCTGTACTCCGAACGGGACGTGGCGGCGCTGCAGTGGCTGCGCGCTCAGACCGCCCAGGGCCTCTCGGTGGCACAGGCCATCCGTTGGCTCCAACAGAACGCTGGGACCGTCGCACTGCGGCCGCCGGCGGCCGATCCCGCGGCGTTGGTTCACACGTTCCTGGAGAGCGTCGCTCGCTTCGATGAGGCCGCCGCTGAACAGTCCCTTGCCGACGCCTTTGCCCAGCTTTCACCAGACCGCGCCGTTGTGGAGGTCATCCGGCCAATCCTTATCGAGGTGGGCGACCGCTGGGCGCATGGAGACCTGTCAGTCGGTGTGGAGCACTTTGCCTCGTACCTCATCCGCCGGCGGCTGCTGGCGCTGCTCGCCGCGCAGCCGCCCCTGGGGTCGCTCCCGGCCGTGGTGCTCGCCTGTGTGCCCGGTGAGCAGCATGAGTTCGGCCTGCTAATGCTGGCCCTGTTTCTGCGCTGGGCCGGGATGCGCGTGATCTACCTCGGCGCTGATGTGCCCCTCACCGATCTCGTCCGCTGTGTGCGCGAGACCCAGCCGGCCGTCGTCTGCCTAAGCGTGGTGTATACCCCTCTCGCCGGAGCCTTGACCGACACCGTGGCCGGGCTGCGCGCGGCCGGCCTCAGCGTGCCGGTGTTCGTGGGTGGCGCGGCCGCGGGGGACGCGCCGCTCCCAGGAGATGTCATCCTGCTTCGCGAGGAGCTGGCCAGCGCCGCGGTCACCATCGTCTCCCGCGCCGGCGCGGCGCCCAGCGCACGCGGCAGGTCCAGCGGCTCCCCCCGCCGCCGCCGGCCGCGCTCGGACGATCACGGTGGTACCATGCGGCCGAACACGGGTGAGGTGCCACGATGACCGCCGACCGTCAGACTATCCTGCGCAACGCCACTCTGTTCGACGGCACGGGTGCCCCGCCGCGGGCCGGTATGGACGTGCTGATCGAGGGCGGGCGCATCGCCGCCGTCGGCAGCGGCCTCGCCGCCCGGACGGACGCCGAGGCGGTTGACCTGGGCGGGCGATGGCTGATGCCGGGTTTGATCGACTGCCATGTGCACATCACCTTCGCCGGTGATCCGCAGGAGGCCGAACGGGCACCCACCGCCCATGTCGCCGAGCTGGCCTGGACCGCCGCCGAGAACGCCCGCCGCACGCTGGCGGCCGGCGTCACCACCGTGCGCGACCTGGGCGCCCGCGACGGCGTGGCCATCCTCCTGCGCGACGCCATTGCCGCCGGGCGGCTGCCCGGCCCGCGCATGCGCGCCGCCGGCGCCATCATCTGCATGACCGGCGGCCACGGCTGGTGGATCGGGCGACAGGCGGACGGGCCGGACGACGTGCGCCGGGCGGTGCGCGAGCAACTGCGCGCCGGCGCCGACTGCATCAAGTTCACAGCCACCGGTGGTGTGATGACCCCACGGGTGGACCCGCGCGCCGCCTCCTTCACCGAGGCGGAGTTGGCCGCCGGGGTGGAGGAGGCGCACAAGGCGTTCGTGCGCGCCGCCGCCCACGCCCAGGGCACCCAGGGGATCAAAAACGCCGTGCGCGCCGGCATCGACTCCATCGAGCACGGCATCTTCCTGGACGATGAGGTGATCGAGGAGATGAAGCGGCGTGGCACGTTCCTGGTGCCCACCTTGGTGGCGCCGGAGAACATCTCCCGTCACGGCCTGGCCGCCGGTATCCCCGCCTACATGGTGGAAAAGAGCGACCGCGTGCGCGAGGCGCACCGCGAGAGCTTCCGGCGGGCGGTGCGCGCCGGCGTGCGCATCGCCATGGGCACCGACGCCGGCACACCGTTCAACCGGCACGGCGCCAACGCCGAGGAGATCGCCCTGATGGTGGCCTGCGGCATGGAGCCGGCCGCGGCGCTGCTGGCCGCCACGCGCGAGGCGGCCGAGCTCCTGGACCTGGCCCACGAGACGGGCACCGTCACGCCCGGCCGCTGGGCCGATCTCCTTATCCTCGACGGGGACCCGCTGCAGGACATCCGCGTGCTGTGCGACGCCGCCCGCATCGCCGGTGTGCTCAAGGGTGGGCAGTGGGTGCGCCGCGCCCCCGCGCTCGGGTAGACCGGAGCCGAGGGCGCCGCCGCCGGCCGCTAGGCCCCCGCCGTCCGGGCGCGGGCCACGAACTGCGGGTAGACCGGCGCCAGCTCATCCAGCACGGGGCCGCGCAGGAGCGCCAGCTCCTCCGGCGTCGGTGGCGGTGTGACGCCCGCGCCGGGCGGGACGGGCAGCGCAAAGCCGGTGTTTGCCAGCACCTCGTCGATCGTGTGGCCGGGGTGCACCGATTCCAGCTCCAGCCGTCCCAGCGCGCGGTTGAAGCGCAGCACGGCCAGCGGTGTGACCACCGCCTCCGGCCCGCCGGGACGCCGCACCCAGGCCGGTGAGGTGCCGGGGCCGGTGATGAAGTCCACCCGCGGCACAAACACCCGCCGGCTGTGCTCGGTGCGGAACAGAACCACCCGCCGGACGACGTGGTACAGCACGCCCGAGCCGAAGGCGCCGGGAAAACGCCGCGTGGGGCGGTGGTAGTCGCCGAGCACGTGCAGGTTAATGTTGGCCTGCGCGTCGATCTGGACGCCGCTCAGGAAGAACAGGTCCAGCCGGCCGCGCTGCGCGAAGTCGAAGAACTCCTTGCCGCTGGCGAACGGGTAGTGGCTACGGCTGCCGAGGATGATCACCCGCGCCCGCGGCGCATGCCGGCGCTGCGCCAGTAAGCAGCCCGCCGCCGGCACCGGCGAGTTGGCACCGGTGGCCACGGTCTCGCCGTCTCGCACCCGGCGAGCGATCACCACCGCCATCATCTCCTCGGGCGTGAACGGCAGGTCAGGCATGGGCCGGCTCCCGGCCCACCCGCTCCAGGTAGGCGGCGTGACCTTCCGGCTCGTGGACGAACGCCCGCAGATAGGCGGCGAACGACGTTGCATCGCGCGCGGCCCTCAGATAGTGGCGGATGTGGGCCGCGTCGTCGCCGTACAGCGGATGGCAGCCGAGCGGGTGGGCACCACGCGGGGTAGGCACGATGGCGTCGACGTGGATGCCGGGCACGAGCTGCTCCTCGGTGGTTAGACGTCTGATCGGCGCCGCGCTTACCGCCTCCACCGTGGCGATGACCGTGCGCGATGCCTGCGCCAGGAGGGGCGCATCGCCGCCGGCCGGCACCACCAGCGTGCCGTCCGGTCCGGCGCGCAGGGCGTGAATGAGCGCCACGTCCGGCGTGATCGCCGGCACCACCGCCACCGACAGGGTCGGGTCGTACGGGTCCGGGATGGTGCGGAAATCCGGCCGGACGGCCATGAGATCCGAACCGACAAGGCCGGGCACCGGGGTAAAGGTGAGGCCGGACGCCCCAGCCTGGAGCGCCATCAGCATCGCCGGTCAGGTGGAATCGCGCAGACGGATGGTTCCTTCCTGGACGGCGCGGGAGAAGTGCGGCGCAAACCCGTACTCGCCCAGGTGGACCGCCGAGGCCTCCACCGAGCGAACGCAGCCGGCGCCGATCAGGAGATCAAGGGCGAGGCCGCCCGCCGGCACCCCGATCAGGTCCAGATCGCGCGCACTCCGACGGATGAGGGCGCGCACCAGCGCCATCGGCGGCGGCGCGGTGATGCCGACGCTCGCCCCGTCCGGCACCAACGCGGCGGCGGCGGTGAGGTCGAGGATCTGCGCGGCCATGGCTGCCCTCCCTCACAGACTGGCACCAGCATAGACCACGGGCGGGGGAGCCGCGAGCACGTTTGGGGCGCCTGTCACGCGGCGGGTAACACGTGGTGGGCGGCCACCGCGCTCAGCACCTCACGCAATTGCGTGGCGGAGAAGGGTTTGGGCAGCACGGCCTGGGCGCCGGACCCGCGCAGTTCGCCATCTGAGACCTCGTGGCCCCAGCCGGTGACGAGGACGCACGGGGTATCGAGGCCAGCGGCGCGGAGCGCGGCCACGAACTGGAACCCGTTCATCTCCGGCATGCCCAGGTCCGTGAGCACCACGTCGAACGGTTCGTGGTCCGGATCGCGGAGGAGGGCGAGCGCCTCGGCGGCGCGGGCCGCCGTCACGGCCTGATGCCCTTCCATCTCCAGCATGAGGGTGGTGGTACTGAGCATCTGTGGTTCGTCATCCACCACCAGCACGCGCAGCGGCCGCGCGGCCGAGGCGGTCTCGCGCGGGCCCTGCGCCTCCGCCGGCCGGAAGGGCAGGGTAATAGTGAACGTGGTGCCCTGGCAGGGAGCGCTGCTCACATCGATGCGGCCGCCCATGCGCGAGATGATGCCGTACGACATGCTCAGCCCCAGCCCGGCGCCGCTGGATCCCTTGGTGGTGAAGAAGGGCTCGAAGATGCGACGTCGCACCGCCTCCGACATGCCCACGCCGGTATCCTGCACCACGAGCTGCACCTCGCCGCCCGCGCGGCGCACAGCGATGCGGATAGTGCCGCCCTGCGGCAGGGCGTCCACGGCGTTGATCACCAGGTTGAGCAGCACCTCCCGCAGCTCGGCGGCGTTGCCCTGCATCAGGGGCAGTGGCTCGATATCGGTCTCAATGGTGATGGTGATCCCGCGTTGCTGGGCCGCGTCCTTCCACCGTGGCCGGGAGAACTCCACCACATCGTGCACGATGCGGCCCAGGTCCACGGCCTCGTTCTGCTTGCCGTGCGACACGCCGGAGAAGGCCTGCAGGCGCTTGACCGTCTCCGCCCCGTCCAGCGCCGCCTGGCGGACCACCTCCAGGTGCGGCCGCGCCGCCGGCGGCAGGCTCACCGGGTTCGCGGCGGCCAGCAGCAGCTCGCAGCGGCCGAGGATGACGCCCAGCAGGTTGTTGAAGTCGTGCGCCACACCGGACGCCATCTCGCCCAGTGCCCGCAGCCGCTCGGTCTCAGCGGCCCGGTCCTGGCCGCGCCGCACCTCCGTGACGTCGCGCAGGATGGCGACCGCCCCGTGCAGTTCGCCCTCCGGCGTGGTGAGGGCGGTGGCGGAGACGGAGATGACGCGCGGCTCGCCGTCGACGGTGATCTCCAGGTCGCGGGCCGTGCCGCGCTCCCCGGCCAGGGCCCGCGCCAGCGGCAGGTCATCGGGGCTGAGCGGCACTCCACCGGCCGTGGCGCCGCGCCAGTAGGCCGCCTCCGGTAGCGGGTCGGCGGCGTCGGGCGGGATGTGGAGGATGGCACGCGCCGCCGGGTTGACCATGATCACGCGCCGGTGCGTGTCGGCGAGCATGAGCCCGTCGCTGAGATGGGTGAGGATGCCCTCCAGCTCCGTCTTCTGCGCCAGGACGCGGCGGGTGGAGCGCTCCAGCTCCTCGTAGGCGCGAGCGCGGTCGATGGCGGCGGAGGCGTGCTCGGCCAGCGCCTCGGCCAACGGGACGTCGGCGGAGCTGTAGACGCCTGGGCGGCGGTCGCCGATGAGCAGCATCCCGCCCGGGCGGCCGCCGACCCGCAGGTGCACGATGATGAGCGAACGGACGCCGAGCTGGTGGGCGAGACGCAGCCGCGGTGTCGTGGCCTCCGCCACATCCGGCACCACCTCGGTGCGGTGGGCCTCCCACTCCGCACCCTCCAGCAGGGAGGGGTGAACCGGGATACGCACGCGTTGCCAGTGTGCGATTTCGACGGCAGTGCGCCCCTCACCGCCGATGTGGGCGCCCACCAGGTGCGTGCGCTCCTCGTTGAGGAGGAGGATGGCGGCGCCGTCGGCATCGAAGGCCCGCGCCGCCTGGTCGCAGATGGAGCGGAGGGCGGCGTCCAGCTCCAGAGCGCCGCCGGTAGCCAGCGCCGCCGAGTGCAACGCGGCCAGCTCGCGCATGCGCCGGGCGTTCTCCTCGCGCAGGCGGCTGGTGGCGATCGCCAGGCTGAGCTGGTCCGCCACACCGCGGGCCAGTCCCAGCTCGGCGGCGGTCAGCTCCCGCGTCGAGGCCAGGCCGGCCAGCAACAGGCCGACGCGCATACCACCGTAGCGTAGCGGCAGGACGAGTGCCCTGGCCATATCGGGACCGAGCCCGTCCAGCAGGCGCTGGAGCAAGGGCTGCAGCGGTGGCCGTCGCTCCACCAGCATGAACCCCAGCGTGTCCAGCGTGACGGTGACCTCCTCGACCTCGGCGTTCGTGAGCGGATGGGCGACCAAGTCGCTGGCCTGGGCGGCGCCGGTGTCGACGATCAGGCGATAGAGGCCGGTGAACGGGTCGTGACGCAGCAGCGCTACCCGGTCGACGTGCAGCAGGCCGGGCAGCAGCTCGACCGCGCCGCGCAGCACCTCGGTTGGGGGGCCCTCGGCGACCAGGCGCGCGGCCAGCTCGAGCACCGGCGCCACCACGAGTCCCGGCTCGTCGGGGCGCCGACGTCGCGGAAACGGGACTGAGCGCATGGCGGGCTCCGAACAGGGAGCACGGAGGCGGCTCCCGCGATGATCATCGGCGGAACGGAGGCGAGCATGAGCCCGCGCGGGGTCGGGGGCTCAAGGGCAGGCGGAGCCGAAGCAGGCGCGCACGGCGTCCAGGAACTCGCGCGCCTCCTGGATGAGACGCACGGCTTCCTCCTGTGGGAACGGGCCGTCGGCGCCGTATTCGGCGGTGAGGCGCGTCTCATAGCCGCGCACCAGGCGGGCGTGGTGCTTGGCGTCGATCAGGCCGGTACGCACGAAGCGTTCGGCGAAGCCGGCGTGGGAGCCGGCGTGGTCGTAGAAGCGCTGGCCGTGGGCGCTGAGCAGGGCATCGGCGGCGTAGAGCATGACATAATAGGCGCGGCTGGCCGCGAAGTCGGGGTGGCCGGCCGCCAGCAACAGCTCGGCGGCCTGGAGCGAGCGCTGGGATTTGTCCAGGAACGTGGCGGCGGTCTGGTCCACAATCCTTTCCTCGGCCCTGGCGCCTGCGCTCAGCCGTGGGCCGCCGGCTCGTCATCCTCCACCCAGGCGGGCCGGCGGAGCACGTACCAGGCACGTGCGCCCTCCGGGCCGGCCAGACGATGGAAGTCCATGGCGATGTAGCCGGCGGCGAACGCCTGCAGGAACGCCTCTCGCACCGCCTGCTGCCAGCGCCGGGCGAGGGCGAGGTCCCGCGCTTTGAGCACGGCGATATCGGCCGGGATCTCGAGGTGAAGGGGATGGTCTGCCGCGGCGGAGCCGTTCGCCGCGCACAGGCGGTGAAAGGCCTCCGCCAGACCCAGGGGCACGCGCATTCCCTCCACCGTCACGCTGCTCTCGATCACCTCGATGGGCGCCAGATCCTCCCCCAGCCACGGGCGGGGCCGATCCTCCACCGGCCACTCGACCAACAAACGGTCGGTGTCCAGGCCGGCGTTGAGGGCGTCGGTGCGCTCGCCAAAGTAGTTGACGTAATAGGTGCGAGTGAAGGCTCCTAGGCGGTGCAGGTTGAAGTTGGCGTTGCCGGCCTGGAGCGGGTCGAACGACCAGGCCACCAACGCCAGGCCCTGCTCACGCGCCCACGCCCGCTGCGCCAGCTTGAGCGCCCCGCCCACCCCGTGCGATTGCACGGAGGGGTCCACCGCGACGAGCTGTGAGTAGAGCGCCCATTTGCCGTGCACGCGCCCCAGATAGGCGAAGGCGAAGCCGATCAGCCGCTCGCCCTCGAACGCGCCCAGCACCAGGCCGCCGGCGTGCTGGACGCTGATCATAGTGGCCACGGGCACCACGTAACCGTCCTCGGTGATCCCCCACGCCCGCCGCTGGATCTCCTGGCAGGCGCGATACTCGGCCACGGTCTGCACCGGCCGGATGGTGACCGCGGGATGCGTCGCGGGCGCGGACATGGGCGGCCTGCCCTCACGCGGTATGGGGCTTGGGATTGCCAGTATACTCCCTTTGCGTCCCGGCGTGGTGGGCTTATTTGAACGGCACGGCGTCTGGCCGCGGGGTGGCGATGTGCAGGTGCAGGGAGCGGCGGCCGGCGCCGGGCCCGTCCAGCACGTACAAGAACCCCTCCCATTCACCCTCACCCGGCACCTGCCAGGCGCTCCAGGCCAGGCGGCCCTGCGCCCCGCCGTCCACCCGCGTCCAGCCGGCCGCCACGAGCTGGGCGGCGAAGTGCGCCTCCAGCGCGGCCGGGCTCAGCTCCGTCTCGGCGATGGCGTCGGAGGAGAGCGTGCCGGGCCGATTGGGACCGGTGACCAGCGAGGTCACCGTGACCTCTTCGGGGGCGGTGAGC
>JBHOQW010000196.1:0-3641 GCA_042408665.1 Dehalococcoidia bacterium | reverse complement strand
GTGGGCCAACGCCGACTACCCGGCGGACGCCGCCCAGGCCCTGGCCCACGGCGCGCAGGGCATCGGGCTGTGCCGCACCGAGCACATGTTCTTCGAGACGGACCGCCTGCCGCACATGCAGGAGATGCTGATCGTGGCGCCCGAGGCGGCGCGGCTGGCGGGTGCCGACCCGGCGACGCGCGCTGCCTCGCCTGCCTGGCAACGCTACCAGGAGGCGCTCACCCGTCTGGAAGCGTTCCAGACGGCCGATTTCACCGGCATCCTGGAGACCATGGCCGGCAAGCCGGTGATCATCCGCCTGTTGGACGCCCCCCTGCACGAGTTCCTCAAGCCGCGCGAGGAGGCGCTGGAGCGGGAGATCGAGCAGCTCCGCGCCGCGGGCGCACCGGTCGACGTGATCGCCGAAAAGGAGCAGGAGCTGCACCGCGTGCAGCGCCTGCACGAGGCCAACCCCATGCTCGGCCATCGCGGCTGCCGCGTGGGTATCACCTTCCCTGGCCTGTACGAGATGCAGGCGCGCGCCATCACCAACGCCGCCATCGCCCTGAAGCAGCGCGGCGTGGACGCCCGCCCGGAGATCATGATCCCGCTCGTCTCCCACGCCAACGAGCTGCGCGTGCTGCGCGACCGGTTGGTGCCGCTGGTGGAGGGGATGATCCGCGAGGCCGGCGTGGACCTGCGCGTGCCGTTCGGCACCATGATCGAGACACCGCGCGCCGCGCTCACCGCGGGCGAGGTGGCCGAGGTGGCCGAATTCTTCTCCTTCGGCTCCAACGACCTGACGCAGATGACCTTCGCCTTCTCGCGCGACGACGCCGAGGAGAAGTTCCTGGCCGACTACCTGGAACAGGGTATCCTGCCCGCCAACCCCTTCGCCGAGTTGGACCGGGACGGCGTCGGCCGCCTCATCCGCCTGGCCACCGAGGAGGGGCGGCGCACCCGTCCGGACCTCTCTGTCGGCATCTGCGGCGAGCACGGCGGCGACCCGGCCTCGGTGATCTTCTGCCACCACGCTGGGCTGAACTACGTCTCCTGCTCGCCCTTCCGCGTGCCCGTGGCACGCCTGGCCGCCGCCCAGGCCGCGCTGGGCGTGAGCGAGCGGGACGTGTGATGTGAACGCAGGTTTCCGGCCGCGCGTCGGGGCGCGGTGCCCGTCCGCTGTACGGGCCCGCGTCCCGATCGCTTGTCAGGGGCCGGCGGCTGCGGTACAACCCTGGCAAACCCGTGTGTGGGAGGAGCAGCATGGGCCGCCCGCGTCTTCTCCTGGCCATCCCCGTCCCGGATGACATCCGCGCCCAGCTCGAGGCCGCCTGCGAGGTGGTGACCGTCCCCGGCGGCGGGCGGCCCTCCCGGGAGCAGCTCCAGGAGTTGCTCCCGACGGTGGACGGCATCCTTACCAGCAGCCAGACCCGCATCGACAACGAGCTGATCGACCGCTGCCCGCGCCTCAAGCTCATCTCCAACAACAGCGTCGGCTACGACAACGTCGATATCCCGCACGTCACCCGCCGCGGCGTGCTGGTGTGCAACACCCCCGGTGTCTTGAGCGGCGCCGTGGCGGACATCACCTTCGGGCTGATCATCGAGCTGGCCCGCCGCCTCCACGCCGCCGACCAGCACGTGCGCTCCGGCGCCTGGCTGCAGGGGCCGCCGCCGCTGGGGGTGGACATCCGCGGTAAGACGCTCGGGATCATCGGCTTTGGGCGCATCGGCCACGTGGTGGCGCGCACCGCCCAAGGCTTCGACCTGCGCGTGATCTACTACGACCCGGTGCGTGACCCGCAGGCCGAGGCGTCCGGCCTGGCCACCTACCGCGAGCGCGACGACGTCTTCCGCGAGGCGGACTTCCTCACCGTGCACTGCTACCTGGACGAGACCACCCGCCGCTCCATCGGCATGCGCGAGTTCCGGTTGACGAAGCCCACCGCCTTCTTCATCAACACGGCGCGCGGGGCGATCGTGGACCAGGACGCGCTGGTGGAGGCGCTCCAGCGCGGTGAGATCGCGGGCGCCGGCCTGGACGTGATGGACCCCGAGCCGTTGGACCCGTCCCACCCCCTGTGCGCGCTGCCCAACGTGGTGCTGCTGCCGCACATCGGCAGCGCCACGGTGGAGACGCGCCGGGCGATGATCGAGCTGGCGGTGCGCAACACCATCGCCGCCCTTACCGGTGGCACCCCCGAGGCGATGGTCAACCCGGAGGCGCTGGCCCACCGCGTGCCGGCCTGAGCACCGCGTCGTTCGCACCCCTCGCCCCCCACGGGAAGTGCCACGTGCTGAGAGGGGGCAGGCCCTCACCCCCCCTACCCCCTCTCCCTCTTGGCGAGGGAGAGGGGGTCTAACGTGGGCAGAGCAGCGTTGCCGAGAACAGGGCTCCCGCCTGTGCGCGGCAGAAGGGATGAGCACGACAAATACCCTCTCCCGCATGCGGGAGAGGGTGGCCGAGCGCAGGCTCGGCCCCGGCACGCCGGGGCGAGGCCGCCCCGCCCCCCGGCCTCCGGCACGGGGCCCGCGCGGTGCCGGGCCGCGCTTTGGCCGGGGGGTGAGGGCCAGTCTCTTCAGGCCCTCACCCCCCTGGCCCCCTCTCCCACACTCAAGTGGGAGAGGGGGGTCTGACGCGTGGAAAGGGCTTCACCGAGAACCAAGCTCCCGTTTGCGCAGGGACGAAGAGGTGGGCACGACAAATCCCCTCTCCCGGACCCGGGAGAGGGTGGCCGAGCGGAGCGAGGCCGGGTGAGGGCGGCTCCGGCGCGAGCGAGGCCGGGTGTGGGTCTTCCGGGTGAGGACCCACCGCGCTTTAGTTACACAATTGATACGTTGTACCCTGCTCATGCAATCAACACGCAATGTAGGGGATGGGCGTGGGCAGGGTGTGGCTCCTCGCCCTCGTGCTGGTGCTGGGCTGGTGCGCTCGCGGCAACGTCGCGGGGGCGCATCCGGTCGGGCCGGCGGCGCCGCCAGAGGTGCTGGCGCTTGAGCCGTGGACGGCGGACCTGGCGCTCCTGCGCTGGCGCCCGCAGCCGCATACCGACTTCCGCATCTGTTTTTCCACCAACTACGCCTTCGCGGATTTCGTGGCCTGCTTTGCCGTCGGCGCGGGCGATACCTGGCCGCTGGGCGTGCCGCCGGACGACGGTGGCCTGTTCTACTTCACCCTGGAGGCCTGTCGTGAGGACGGCTGCAGCGAGCCGGTGCGGGCCGGCGCGGTCGGCCGACGGGCGCAGGGCGGCCTCGATTTCTACGCCACGGCGCTGCCGCTGCCGGATGGGCGGGTGCGGCTCAGCGCCTACCTGCGTGCCGGCCGGGCGGAGGTGCGCTACTATCGCGCCGCCGCCGGCACCGCCGCCCGCCTCGATGCTCTCTGCCCGAACCTGGCGGCGGGCGAAATCTGTGGCGCGGCGGACGTGCCGGTGGCCGGCGCGCTCGCCGGGGTGGGCGCGGCGCGGCCGGGTGGCGGGGAGGCGGGCCTCACCGTCCAGGTGCGGGAGGCGCCCACGGTGTACTTCCTGTTTGACGACGGCACGGGCATCGTCACCGGCGGGCGCTACCTGATGCAGCGCATCCTGGACGAGTACGGGGTCAAGGGCACGTTCTTCCTCACCGGCCGCGCCATGCGCACCTACCCGGAGGCGGTGCGTGCC
>JBHOQW010000141.1:0-34582 GCA_042408665.1 Dehalococcoidia bacterium | reverse complement strand
TCGCCCCGTCAATCGCCGCCGGTCACCTCGTGCTGACGCCAGAAGAGCACGAGGAACTGTGCGCCTGGCTGGACTCCCTGCCGCCGGCCCCGGAGCAGTGCGAGCAGTGCGGCGGGCCCGCCAGCCCCTGCATCGCCGGCCGCTGCCTGGCCTGCAGCGGCGAGGCGGACCCGATGCTGCCCATGCCGTGGGCGCACGGCGCCTAACGCCCACCCGCGCGCCGGCCGGTTGGCCGAGGCCTCGACCAACCCGAAGGCCCGCCCGCCAACCGGCCGGCGCCACCACCTGGAGGATGCACCATGAATCACCACCACCCGCGCGCCGTCGACTGGACCACCTTCACGCCGCGCGCCATCGGCCGGAGCGTGCACGAGCGGCGGCGATGGGAAGCGGCGCTTCAGGCAGAAGCCGCCGACCTGGCACGGCTCGTGTGTGACTGCGGTCACCGGGGCCTTGGCCTCATCGCCAGATTTGAGCGCTCAAGCGGCCAGTACCGCCCGCTCGCCTACTGCCCCGCCTGCGGGGAGTCCGTCGAGTTCTAGCCCACCACACGGAACCAGGAAGGAGCACGACCATGCAGACACCGACATCCACACCGGAGCGCACGGCCGTCGCACAGACGCTGGCCACGCTTGATGACCTCAGCGAGCGCTACCGCGCGACCTGCCACCAGCTGGCCTTGCTCCGCGCCTGGCTCGCGGACGTGCACGCCGACCGCGCCCTGCGTGAGGCCCGGCATGCCCTTGCGGTCGAGGGCAAGAACGAAGCCGAGCGCCGCGCCCGCCTCACCCTGGCCATCGCCTGTGATGCTGACCTCCGCCGCCTGGACGACGACGAGCGCCGCGCCCGCCAGCGCCTGGCCGAAACGGAGGCGGAACTGACGGTCCTCCGCTGGCGCGTACAGGCCTGCCTCGCCCTCCTCCGCGGCCTGACCGGCCAGGCCGACGCCACCGACAGTGACCGCGAAGAGGAGACGCAGCGATGAACCTCCCGCCCAACGCCAACGCGGGCAGCGACGTCGACCGCCCCCGCCCCCCGGCCGCTGACCTGAGTGACCCCGCCCAGCGGGCATCCCTGATGTTGGTGCTGGCGGCCATCACCGAACAGGTCGGACACGCGGGACAAGCCATCTCCTTCCAAAACGCGGACGACGCTGTGGAGGCCTTGGCCGTCCTTCGCCTGTACGCCAGCTACCTCCAACAGCGCCTGGCGCCGCCCGCGCCAGCGCCCGACACCGGCCTGGACGCCGAGCACAAGGAGTCGCAACCATGACCATGCCCCGTTCTCGTCCCACCGGTCCGGAAGACCTCGTCGACCCCACCGGCACGCTCATCGTCCTGGCCACCCCGGACGGTCAGGTACAGGCCGTGCTCGTGCCATCCCACAGCCACCCCGGCGCCTTCCATGCCGTGCGCGTCTCACCGGCAGGCGCCGTGTCCTGTGACTGTCCCGCTGGCCGCTTTGGCAAGCGCTGCCGCCATCGCCGATTGGCCGCGGAGGCGCGGCTTGTGGCCGCTCGGGCCCTGGTGGCGCGGCGCCTTACCGAGCGGGCCCAGGCGCTGGGCGTCCGGCCTGCCACCGCCGCTGACCTGTACCGGCAGGACTGACGCATCGGGAGGACGTGCCGTGACCGTGACCGCGACCGCCGCACGACCATGCAGCCGCGCCCCGCCCCCACGGCGGGGACCGCGATGGCACCTGACACCACCACCACGGAAAGGAGATGCAGCATGCCAACCCCAACCACATCCACCCGCCCAGGCCTCACCCCGGAGCAGGTCGGCCTGCTCGCCACCCACCTGCGCCTGGCCGAGGCCGCCGTGCACGACGCGGCCGACGCCACCTACCACCTCGCCGTGCTCGTGCACCAGCACCTGGAGGCGCCGCCCGCCTCGTGGGCGCTCTTGCCGGACGGCGCAAACCCCGACGACAACGGCGCCTCGCTCGTGGCCATCGCCGAGCACCTGCACCGGCTCGTGGCCAAGGCCGCAGGCCTCCTGGACGTGCTCGCTCCGGCCGTGCGCTACGAAATCGACCCCTTCCTGCCGGCGGAAGACGAGGACGGTGAGGCGGACGAGACCGAGTAGGCAGCCTGCCACACCACACCACGCAGCGGCGCCTTTCTCACGAGAGGCGCCGCTGTCCGTGGTGCGTGCTCCGCGGCCGGCCCAAGCGGCCCCTTGACCCTCACCAACGGCCGTGGGCAGAATGCGACGCCCGACGCACGGCGACAGGGGACGAGCGACTGGACCCGATACTGGACCCGTTCGGCGGTCGGGTCGGGAAGGTCACAAAACCGGCCGCATGGCCCGCCCCGCCGACCGTGGGCGATGGACGGTGAGGGAGTAGGTCAGGAACGGTGAGTACGAACGAGCGTCGATGAGCACGGGCGAGCGGCGAGCAACGAAACGGAGCGGCGGCGCAGGTCCTGCACCAAGACCCCCGACGGGGGCGGCGTGGCACCCGCAAGGCGGCGCGGCCGGTCCCGTGCCCGTGGCCGGGAGCGCGACCGGGCCGGGAAGGCGCCGCCGCGTTTTGGCCGATTTGGCGGTCAGGCCATCTTGGGGCGCTTGAAGAACATGAGGAAGATCGTCTGGCCCCAGGGAATCACCGAGACCAGCTCCCACCCCTCGTTGCCCATCTGCTCCAGCTTGCTGATGTCATCGCGCTCATTGGGGTTGACCGAAATCCAGGCATGCTGCCACTGGGTCACGGGTTGGCGTCCTCCTCTGTTCGGCCGCGTGCCGGCTGCTCTCTGCTAGCGTAATCAGCCGGCGGCGCGCGGAACAGCGCGCTGTCGCACCGGCGCCCATTTCTTATAGCGGCATGATTGCGCCCCCACCCGCTTACAGGATCGGCAGGTAGCGCTTGATCTCGTAGTCCGTGATGTGCTGTCGGTAGTTGTCCCACTCGATCTTTTTGTTCTTGATAAAGCTCTCGAAGACGTGGTCGCCCAGCGTGCGGCGCAGGAGATCGCTTCCCTCCGCGGCGGCGATCGCCTCGTTCAGGCTGCCGGGCAGCGTGCCGATGCCGCGTCGGCGCCGCTCCTCCTCGGTCATGGCGAAGACGTTGGAGGTGACGGGCTCCGGCAGCGGGTACTCCTTCTCGATCCCCTCCAAGCCGGCTGCCAGCATCACAGCGAAGGCGAGGTACGGGTTGCAGGCCGGATCCGGCGCCCGGTATTCGATCCGCATGGTGTCGCCTCGCCCGGGGCGCACCTCCGGCACGCGGATCAGGTTGGACCAGTTGCGCTTGGTGGCCCAGGAGATGTACACGGGCGCCTCGTAGCCGGGCAGCAGCCGTTTGTAGGAGTTGACCCACTGGTTGGTGACGAGCGTGATCTCGCGCGCATGGCGCAGCAGCCCGGCGATGAACCCCTTGGCGATGGCCGACAGGTTGTTGGGGTCGGTCGGGTCGTAGAACGCGTTCTCCTCGCCGCGGAAGAGGGACATGTGCGTGTGCATACCGCTGCCGTTCTGACCGGCGAGCGGCTTGGGCATGAAGGTGGCGTAGTAGCCGTGGCGCATCGCCACCTCCTTCACCACCAGGCGGTAGGTCATGGCGGCGTCGGCCATGGTGAGGGCGTCGGTGTAGCGCAGGCCGATCTCGTGCTGGCTGGGCGCGCCCTCGTGGTGGCTGTACTCCACCCCCACGCCCATCTGCTCTAGCATTAGGACCATATCGCGGCGTAGGTCGGAGCCGGCGTCGAGGGGGGTGAGATCGAGGTAGCCGGCGCTGTCCAGCGGCTCGCGGCTCTCGGCGTCCCTGAAGACGAAGAACTCCAGCTCCGGCTCCACGTAGAACGTATACCCCAGATCGGCGGCGCGCTTGAGCGTGCGCCGCAGCACGTAGCGTGGGTCGCCCTCGAAGGGGGTGCCATCGGGCAGCATGATGTCGCAGAACATGCGCGCCACGGCCCGCTCCTGTGGACGCCAGGGGAGAAGGGCGAAGGTGGAGGGGTCCGGCAGCGCCACCATGTCGGACTCGTCCTCGCGGGCAAAGCCCTCGATGGAGGAGCCGTCGAACGTCATGCCCTCTTCCAGGGCGTCCTCCAACTCTTCGACGGTGATGGCGAAGCTCTTGAGCTGGCCCAGGATGTCGGTGAACCACAGGCGGATGAACTTGACGTCGTTGTCCCGCGCCTGTTGCAGGACGTAGGCATTTGATTCACGACGGTCGTTCATGGCGAAGCCCTCGCTGCGTCAGGCTCTCTGTGTGTCTGATGTGATCGCGACCGGTCCGGGACGCGCGGCGATGCCGCGCACTCGGTGCTTGGTAGAGTCAGCGTACCAGGTTGCCAGCCCGTCGGTGGACCGGCGCCCGTGACCGGTCCGGGAAGACAAAGGGGGCACAGCCCCCTGCGCCCCCCTTCGATTGGCCGACCGGCCGGGACCGGTTAGACGTCGAAGTACAGGTAGAACTCGTAGGGATGCGGACGCAGCCGCACCGGGTCGATTTCGTGCTCGCGCTTGTACTCCAGCCAGGTCTCCAGCACGTCCATGGTGAAGACGTCGCCCTTGAGCAGGAACTCGTGGTCCGCCTCGAGGGCGCGCAAGGCCTCCTCCAGCGAGCCGGGCACCGTCGGGATCTCGGCTGCCAGCGGCCCCTCCAGCTCGTAGGTGTTGACGTCCATCGGCTGGCCGGGGTCGATCTCGTTCTGGATGCCGTCCAGACCGGCCATGAGGATGGCGGCAAAGGCCAGGTAGGGGTTGCAGGAGGGATCCGGCACGCGGAACTCCACCCGCTTGGCCTTTGGGTTGTCGGAGATCACCGGGATGCGGCAGGCGGCCGAGCGGTTGCGCGCCGAGTAGACGAGGTTGACCGGCGCCTCGTAGCCGGGCACCAGGCGCTTGTAGCTGTTGGTGGTGGGCGCCACCAGCGCCACCAGTGCCGGGGCGTGCTTGAGCAGCCCGCCGATGTAATACTTGCAGAGCTGGCTGATCTTGGCGTAGCCGTCCGGGTCGAAGAACAGGTTCTCGCCGTTCTTCCACAGCGAGGAGTGGCAGTGCATGCCGGAGCCGTTCTCACCGTAGATCGGCTTGGGCATGAACGTCGCCACCTTGCCGTGCTTGCGGGCCACGTTCTTGACGATGTACTTGTACATCATGACCTTGTCGGCCATGTTGGTCAGGGTGTCGAAGCGCATGTCGATCTCACCCTGACCGGGCCCGCCCACCTCGTGGTGGTGCGCCTCCACCGGAATGCCGGCCTGCATCAGCGCCAGCACCATCTCGGAGCGGATGTCCTGGAGAGTGTCGTGCGGCGGCACCGGGAAGTAGCCCTCCTTGGTGCGCATCTTGTAGCCCAGGTTGCCGCCGCGGCCGTTCCCCCCTTCCTCACGGCCGGTGTTCCATACCGCCTCATGTGAATCCACGAAGTAGTAACCGCAGCGCGAGTTCTGCTCGTACCGAACGTCATCGAAGATGAAGAACTCGGCTTCCGGGCCGAAATACACGGTGTCGGCGATACCGGTGGACTTGAGATATTGTTCGGCCTTCTTGGCGATGTAGCGCGGGTCGCGCGAGTAGTTGGACTTGGTGACCGGATCGACAACGTCGCAAATGATGCTCAGCGTCGGAATCGATGTAACCGGATCTTTGACCGCGGTGGACGGATC
This sequence comes from Dehalococcoidia bacterium, assembly GCA_042408665.1. Lineage (GTDB taxonomy): Bacteria > Chloroflexota > Dehalococcoidia > CAUJGQ01 > CAUJGQ01 > CAUJGQ01. Next base: position 28,965 of record JBHOQW010000141.1, on the reverse strand, counting down.
CGGAACGAGCACCATGTCGCTCTCTTGGATCTGCTGGAAGCCGCGGATCGACGACCCGTCGAACCCGATCCCGAACTTATAGGCTTCTTCGGTCAATTCGGTGGTCGGTACCGAGAAATGCTGCCACAGTCCGGGTAGATCGGTGAACTTCAGATCGACGATCTGGATGTTGTTGGCCTTGACGAACTGAAATATCTCCTGAGGGGTCATGCGCTCGCTCCTCGATGACTCACGCCGGTGACACGGCAACCCGCCCCGGCGCCGTTCCACTTCCGATTGTAAGAGCGGTTTTCCCATTGTGGATCGGTGCTCGTGTTACGATCAGATTAAATCGCGAGCGAGCGCCGCATCGGAAAGGAAAGGGCGATGTCGCAACGGCTACGCACCGTGCGCGGTGATCACCGGCGTCGCGAGGCGCTGAGGAAGCGCGTGCAACCGGGGCGTATCAGGCGGTGCACCGCCAACCCGTGACGGGCAAGACCCAATCGACGGAGAGGTAGGTGAGACCGCAGGGCGGCGCCGCGCTACGCGCAATCGCTCTCGGCCCAGGGGTCCGGCTCAGGGGACAGGTGGGCGAGGGCGGCGCGCAGTTCGCGCTGCAGGGATTTGGGCAGCGTGCGCAGGGTGCCGGTCTCACGGCCGTAGCAGCGCAGGCAGACGCACCGCCCGCCGGTTCCACCCAGCGCCACGTCATCCAGTTCCGCTTCGAAGTGACAGATCATGCACCGCAGCATCGCTCGCTCTCCTTTGGTGGGGGCTGTCTGCGGCGCACGTCCGGTGCCCGCGCCTCGGCGGGCGCCCGCCAAGCGGGAAGCCGCACCGTGAAGGTGGCGCCGGTGCCCGCCTGGCTGTCAACGGTGATGCTCCCACCGTGTGCCTCCACCAGCCCGCGACAGATGGCCAGGCCCAGTCCGCAGCCGTTCACCTCGCGCGCGGTGCCTGCCGATACCCGGTAGAAAGGGGTAAAGATGCGGTCATGGTGCTCCGGCGAGATGCCGATCCCGCGGTCGGTGACCGCAAAGGCGACGCCGCCATCGGCCGTGTGCCACGCGCGCACCGCTACCGGGCTGTCCGAGGGCGAGTATCGCACCGCGTTGTCGAGCAGGTTCTGCACGACCTGGCCCAACCGCCGCGCGTCGCCCAGGATGAGCGGCAGCGCAGGCGGGATCTCAAGCTGAACGGCGCGTGCGGGGTAGCGTGCCGCCGCCTCGGTTACCGCCCGCCGCAGCACGGCCGTCAGGTCCACCGGCTCGCGCCGTACCGGCAGCATGCCTGCTTGGAGCCGGGTCAGATCTAGGAGGCTGTCGATAAGCTCGTGCATGCGCTCTGTGGCGGCGTCGATCTCTTCCAGCATCTGGCGCCGCTCCCCGGGGTCCAGGCGGTCGGCGTAGTCCAGCAGCAGCGTGGTGAAGCCCTTGATGGCGGCCAGCGGTGCGCGCAGCTCGTGCGCCACCACCCCGATCAGGTGGGTGGTGTGAGACGGCGGTGCCGCGCGCGGACGTGGTGTGGCCTCGGACACGGCCGCGCCGCGAGCGGCCGACGGCGTGACGGCAGGTATGGCCGGTCTGAGCGCCGCATCGAACCACGCGGGTGTGTGCTCCCTTATCCCGCCGGCGGCATTCACCCCACCGGTGCGTTCCGGGACCGCCGCTTGTCGTGCGCTCATCGTCGAGCCCCCTCGTGGCCGTTTGACCGACCATAGCGCTGGCAGGCGTTTCCGTGTGGCCCGCCCCTGGCGTTCGTCGTCTGCTGGGGGTTCCGGGGCGGCATGTGTGCACCGTCGCTCCTGCCCTGTCAGGGCCGCCCTTGCCTGCTGCCCCCTAGTCCGGCCCGGTGGTAGCGTAATGCTGGTGGGAGCCCGTGTGGGAGAGTGCTGCCCCACATCTGCGATCGGGAGTGGCTCCGCCCGAACAGGGTGGTAGCACCCACCAGGGATGGGAGCACTCCCCGCGTGACGGAAGACATCGGGCGCTGTTGCGCCGCCGCGCTCCTCCGGCGAGGGCGGCACCTCGTGGCGCCTGACCGAGGCCAGTGACTATGGCTGAGACGGTGGTACCGGCGGACACGATCGCGGTGGTGATCGTTGAAGATGAGGACCTCTACCGCGACCTGTTGCGCATCGTGCTGGCCCAGCAGCCGCGGCTGGAGGTACGCGGTGTATTTCGGGATGCGGCTACCGCTCTGGCCGCTGTCCCGGCCCTCGAACCGCGCGTCGCGCTCCTCGACATCGAGCTTCCCGGCAGTATGAATGGGGTGCAGCTTGCCCGCCAGCTCCGCCGCCACCTCCCGGCGCTTGGCATCGTGTTGCTCTCCAATCACCGCGATCTCCAGTTTGTGAGCGCGCTGTCGCAAGAAGGGGTGACGGGCTGGTCGTACTTGCTTAAAAAGTCCGTGAGTGACGCGGCCGCGCTGGTGCGCGCCATCGAAGGGGCCGCGGCAGGGTTCATCGTGCTGGACCCACAACTGGTGACCGACACGCGCGGCGGAACGGCGCGGACGCGGGTGGGGACGGCGCTGCGGTCCCGGCTAACGCCGCGGCAGCAGGAGATCCTGGCCCTGATCGCCCAAGGCTATTCCAACGCCGCCATCGCCCAGCGGCTCCACCTGGCCGAGAAATCGGTGCAGAACCAGATCAACCTGCTGTATCAACAGCTCGGCATCGACTCGCAGGACCCCACGCTGCACCCGCGGGTCCAGGCCGTGCTCGCCTACCTTCGAGAGGTCGGCGGGAGGTAGGCGTCGCCCGCGTCCCCGCTTGCGGGTGCTAGCACCCTTGGAGGGCGCCGAGCGGGCTGCTAGGTTGCGGGTAATCGCGACGGCGCACGACCCCGCAGGCGGTCATCACACGTGGTCTATCAGGCACACGGCATCGATCCATCCGCCGGTGATGAGGAAGGAGTTCCCCCTCTGAACCAGGGCGATTTCATCGCGGAGGAACACGTCGCCGCGCCTGCGGCTTCCTCGCCCGACCTGCCCCTGTCCGTTCTGCTGGTAGACGATCAGCCCAGCGCCCTGGCGCTCATGCGCGCCATGCTCAGCGACCCACACCTGGTGACGGTCGTCGGGGAAGCCCTGAGCGGAGCGGAGGCCCTGGCCCTGTTGCCCTCTCTGCTGCCGGCCCTGGCCGTCGTCGATGTGGAGATGCCGGGCATGCACGGGTTCGAGACGGCGCGCCGCATGCGGGCCGCCTTGCCTGCACTGCGCGTGGTGCTGGTCAGCGCCACCGCTGACCCGCAGTACGAGGCGCTGGCGCAAGCGGCCGGTGCCCTCGCCTTCCTGCCCAAGAAAGACCTCTCCCCGGCGGCGCTGGTGGCGCTTCTCTCCGGCCAACCGCCGCGCTGAGCCGCCCACGGGCGGCGCGCCCGGGCGGATGCAAGGTCCTCACGACGTGGAGGCCTGCCCATCGCTGCCGGGGAGGGGTAGGACGGCGGTGAGCGTGGCACCGCCCCCCACACTGCTCTCCAGCGACCACGTCCCGCCGAACAGATCCACGTGCCCGGCAATGCTGCTCAGGCCGATGCCGGCCTGGATGCGCGCCGGCTCGCAGCCGCGCCCGTTGTCCCGCACCGTGACCCTGAGTCCCTCGTCCTCACGGAGTTGCAGCTCGACCTGAACCGCGGTTGCCGCCCCGTGCCGATAGGCGTTGGTAAGGGCCTCCTCGATGACGCGGTAGGCCGCCAGGCGCAGGAGCGCCGGCAGCGGCTCGTCGAGCGAGCGGTCACGCGCTTCCAGCGTCGGGTCCACCGCAAGCGTCACGGTGAAGTGGTCCGCGAAGCGGCCGCACAGTGAGCGCACCGCCGGCACCAGGCCCACGTTGATGATGGATGGGTGCAGGGCGTGGCTAGCCTCCCGCACCTCGCGCTCGCGGATTTGGTCGATCTCCTCCCGCACCTGGGCGATCAGGGCGCGGGCCGCGTCCAGATCGCGGTCCAGGAGCTGGGCCGCCTGGCCAAGCCGGTGCCAGGCCACCAGCAGGTGGCTCTGCACGCGACCGTGCAGCAGCTCGGCGATCTCGCGCCGCAGGGTCTCCGTGGCCTGGATGATCAACTGGCGTGAGCGCTGCAGCTCGGCGCGCGTGGCCCGCTCCTTGGCCAGTGCTGCCTGCGTCTCATGGTACAGGTGGGCGTTGGCCACGAAGAGGGCGGCGCGGCGCGCTAGCTCTTCGGCCAGCGCCAGGTCATGCTCCGTGTATCGTCGGCCGGATTCCGCCGTCGCCAGCGTGATCGCGCCCAGTACCTGCTCGCGCGCGATGAGTGGCACGATCATAGCCGCGTACAGCCCAACCCGCCGCAGCAACCGCAGATGCGCGGCGTCGCGCGCGCTGGCAACCAGCAGCGCGTCGGGGATCTCGGCGTACAGCTCCGGCCGACCGGTGCGCAGCACGTGCGCCAGCCCGCGTTCGGCCGTCGGGTCAACCGGGTAGCGTCGTTGCAGCTCCCACGCCCACGCCACCTTGTCTGGGTCGACGTGGGTGATGGCCAGAGGGCGCGGCACGCCGTCCCGATCGAGGATGTGGACGGCGCACCAGTCCGCCAGGGTGGGGACGGCCAGCTTGGCCAGGCGGGTGAGGGTCGCTTCGTAATCCAGAGAGCTTTCCAGCAATGGCCCGACGCGCGCCAGAAACGCGTTCACCTCCTCCTGGCGCTTGCGGGCATCGATGTCGGTGACCATCGTCACCGCGCCGGCAAACCGTCCTGCGTTGTCCAGGAGCGGCGCGGCGGCCACGAGCACCCAGAAGCGCGTGCCGTCGCGATGGCGGAACCGGACCTCTAACGCGCCGCGCGTTCCTCGCTCGTAGCGCCGCACCTGCTCAGCAAACCGGGGCCGGTCTCCTTCCGCCACCAGCGCTGCGATCGGCTGACCGAGCAGCTCCACCGCCGGGTAGCCTACCATCTCGGCGAGGCGGGCGTTCACGTAGCCGATGCGCCACTCCCGGTCGGTTTCGCACACGCCCTCCTCGGCCGTGTCCACGATGCGGCGATAGCGCGCCTCGCTGTCGCGCAGGGTGGCTTCCAGCCGCTTGCGCGCGGTGATGTCGTGTGCCACCACTAAGACGGCCGGCCGACCGGCGAACGGGATGGTGTGCGAGGTGATCTCCACGTCGATGAGGCGCCCGTCCTTGCAGCGGTGGCGCCACTCGCCGGAGTGCTGGAGCGCCGGCCGTGGCTCGCCGACGTTGGCGAGGAGGGCCGGAACGTCTTCCGGCGGGCGGATGTCGGCGATCGTCATCTGCAGGAACTCGTCCCGGCTGTAGCCGTATTTGGCCACCGCCGCGTGGTTCACCGCCAGAAAACGCAGGGTTTCCAGGTCGTACACCCACATCGGCTGCGGGTTGTGCTCAAACAGGAGTTGGAAGCTCGCTTCGTCAGGGTCAGGAGGAGCCTGATCAGCCATGGCGATCTGCTGCGTCGCGCGGTGTCGGCGTGGCGCCCCACGCCGCTGGTGCCCTCTACCGTACTCAGAGGTCGGACGGCGTCAAGGGTGGACGACGCGGCGGGCAAAGGATCGGTGACCGGACGCGCGTCGGCGCACCCGCGTGCCGTGGTACCATCCGGATCAACGATGCCGGTCACCGCCGCGGGCCGGCGCCGGCACACAGCGGCAGCCCATGCGATGCGCCACCCATCCCGATGTCGAGACGGAGCTGCGCTGCGGCCGCTGCGGTATCCCCATCTGCCCACGCTGCCTGGTGCAGACGCCGGTCGGCGCCCGCTGCCGCTCCTGCGCCCGCCTACGCCGCCTGCCGATGTATGACATCTCGGTCGGTGTCGCGTTGCGGGCTGTGGCTGCCGCGCTGGCGCTGGGTGCCGCCCTGGGGGTGGTGTGGGGTCTGTTGCTGCCCGCCGGTCCCGGCTTTGGCCTGTTCGGTGCGCTGTTCGGCCTGCTCCTTGGTAGCCCGCTCGGTTATTTCTTCGCCGACGTGCTGGACCGGGTGACCAATCGCAAACGCGGGCCGCTCGTGCAGAGCATCGCCGTGGCCGGGCTAGGTACGGCCTGGGTGGCGCACGCCGTGCTGGCCGGCGGCGTGGTGGTCGGCGACTGGTTCGGGGTGACGCTGGTGGTGGCGGCCGCGGTCGCCGCTGTGGGCCGCCTGCGGTGAGGTACCCCGCGCCCGTCCGGCTGCCCCGCGCCGGAGATGTCGCAGGTTGCCCGACAGACAGGCGGTGCGGTGGGTGGCTAGGCTTAGGGTGGGTAGGGAAATGAGGCGGCTCCAAGAGACCGGCCCCTCTTTCCGAGGTGAGCGCTCCGGGCAGGTCAGACCGGCGCCCCGGCGCTGCCGGGGATGACCGGGCCCCTCCGAGGGTGTGTACGGCCGCCCTGCGTCCGCAGGCCCGTTGATTGAGGCCCAACCTCCCGGTGTAGCGGGAGTGCCTCCCGGCGGCGACCGCATCTGTGGACGCAGCGGGCAGGGCGCACGGGCGGCCAACCAAGACAACCAGATACGCCCCCAAGCCGGCGTCGGCTCCGCGTAACCGATCTCGCTCCTCCTGCGCGGAGCCGACGCCGCTTCTGTCGCCGGCTGGACGGTGGCCGTGGGAGCGGGGATAGTGACGGTGAGACTCGCGTCCTGGGGAGGTTTGCACGTGGCGGAGATCTACGAGGCCAGCGCCACCCTGCTGGAGGGCATGGCCTTTCGCGGCCGCACGGGCTCGGGTCATGAGCTGGTGCTGGACGCCGCGCCGGAGGTGGGCGGGCAGGAGCGTGGCCCCCGGCCGATGGAGCTGGTGCTGCTGTCGCTCGCCGGCTGCACGGGTATGGACGTCATCTCGCTTCTGCGCAAGATGCGCCAGGAGGTGACCGGCTACGCCGTGCGGGTGCGCGGCGACGAGCGCGCCCCGGATTACCCGAAGGTCTACACCCGGATCACCGTGGAGCACATCGTGCGCGGGCGCAACTTGAACGAGGCGAACGTGGCCCGCGCCGTGGAGCTGTCGGCCACCAAGTACTGCCCTGTGTCCGCGATGCTGGCGTGCCGGGCCGAGGTGAAGCACACCTACCGCATCGAAGAGGAACGGTAAGGCGACAGGGCCGGGCGCTGTCACAGCGCCCGGCCCTGCCGGCCCGTGGCTGGAGCCTCAGTCAAACATCAGCACGGTACGCGCCACCTCACCGGCCTTCATGGCGCGGAAGGCGTCGTTCACGTCCTCCAGGCGGCCGCGGCGGGTGATCATCTCGTCCAGGCGCAGGCGCCCCTGCATGTAGAAATCGATGTAGCGCGGCATGTCCACGCGGAAGCGGTTGGAGCCCATGCTGCTGCCCTGGATCTTCTTCTCCCGCAGGAACATGTAGCCGTCCAGCTCGACCTTCTGCCCCATTGGGATCATTCCGATGATGGTGGCGGTGCCGCCCGGCCGCAGGCAGTCAAAGCACTGCTCGGCGGCCTTCTTGAGGCCGATGGCCTCGAAGGAGTAATCCACACCGCCGCCGGTCAGCTCGCGGATCGCCTCCACCGGGTCGCGCGAGGAGGCGTCCACGCTGTGAGTGGCGCCCAGCTCGCGCGCCAGGGAGAGCTTGTGCTCGAACACATCCACGGCGATGATCATGCGTGCCCCGGCGATGCGCGCCCCCTGGATGGCCGACAGGCCTACCCCGCCGCAGCCGAACACGGCCACGGTGGAGCCGGGCTCAACCTTGGCGGTGTTCAGCACCGCGCCCAGGCCGGTGGTGACGCCGCAGCCGATCAGCGCCGCTCGGTCCAGCGGCATGTCCTCGCGGATCTTCACCACCGAGTGCTCGTGTACCAGCATCTTCTCCGCGTAGCTGGAGAGGTTGGCGAACTGCGTCACCGGCTGCCCCTGCCACCTCAGCCGCGGCCGGTCCGTCCGGGCGCGCGTCGGGCGCGACTGGCACAGGTGGGTGCGGCCGGTGAGGCAGTACTCGCACTCGCCGCAGTAGACGGACAGACACAGGATCACGTGGTCGCCCGGCTTGACGTAGCTCACCTGGTCGCCGACCGCCTCAACGATGCCGGCGGCCTCGTGGCCGAGGACGGCCGGTGCCGGAACTGAGTAATACCCATCGACAAAGTGCAGGTCGCTGTGGCACACACCGCTGGCCACGGTGCGCACCAGCACCTCGTGCGCCTGCGGGCTGTCGATCTCCACCTGCTCGATGGTGAGCGGCTGGTTGGGACCATGGAAGACGGCTGCTTTCACGGCTGCCTCCTCATCGCGCGCGTTTCCGCCTACCGTGCCCGGCGTGCGGCGCAGGCAGCGTACTGCCGCCGTACGCCACTGTCAAACGCCGCGACGGCCCGGTCGCCGTGTTGACAGCACGGGGAAGCAGCGACATCATCGCTGCGCGCAGGTGTGCGAGCATCCCAGGCGCGAGGGAGTTGGCCATGGACCGGGACGCGGTGCTGGCATGGGCGCGGGCCGAAGGTGTGCGCCTGATCCGCTTCCTGTACTGCGATAACGCGAACATCATCCGCGGTAAGGCGGCGCACATCGGCATTCTCGGGCCGGCCATTGAGAGCGGCATCGGCCTCACGGTGGCGATGCAGGGCTTCACCATGACCGAGCGCCTGGCTCCCGGCAGCGCCCAGGGCCCGGTGGGAGAGATCCGCCTGGTGCCGGACCTGGGCACCTTTACACCCCTGCCCTACGCCCCGGGTGAGGCGCGGATGTTGTGCGACATGCGCACGCTGGACGGCGCCGACTGGGACGCCTACCCGCGCACGTTTCTGAAACGCATGGTGGCCCGCGCCGCTGAGCGGGGTATCGAGGGCCGCGCGGCGTTCGAGTACGAGTTCTACCTGGCGCGGGAGGTGGACGGCCGCTTCGTGCCGGCGGACGATAGCCTGTGCTTCAGCTCGGACGGCATGGACCGTGCCGGCCCGGTGATCCGTGAGGTGATGGACGCCCTGGACCGGCAGGGGTTCCGGCCGCAGCAGTACTACCCGGAGCTGGGCCCCGGCCAACAGGAGCTGTCCATCGACCACGCGCCGCTCTTGGCCGCGGCCGATCGCCAGATCGCTGTGCGGGAGACGGTGCGGGCCGTGACCCTCAAGCACGGCCTCGTCGCCTCGTTTGCGCCCAAGCCGTTCCTGGACCAGGCCGGCAGCGGCTGCCACGTGCATTTCAGCCTGTGGCGGGACGGGCGCAACGTGATGTACGACCCGGCCGGCGAGCTGGGCATCTCCACCCTCGGCCGTCAGTTCATCGCCGGTGTGCTGGCGCACCTGCCCGGACTGCTGGCCATCACCTGCCCCAGCGTCAACTCCTACCAGCGCCTGGCGCCCAACATGTGGAGTTCGGCCTACACCTGTTGGGGGCCGGACAACCGCGAGGCGGCCGTGCGCGTGGCCTCACCCTTCCGCGGTCGCGTGGAGGCCACCACCAACATCGAGATCAAGGCCGTGGACGGCTCGGCCAACCCGTACCTGGCCCTCGGCGCCCTGCTGGCCGCCGGCCTGGACGGCGTCACGCGCGGCCTGGATCCGGGCGCGCCCCTGGCCGTGAACCCGCACGACCTCGCCGAAGAGGAGCGCGCCCGCCGCGGGATCCGTCGCTATCCCACCACGCTGGCCGAGGCCATCGCCGCGCTGGAGCAGGACGAGGTGCTGATGGAGGCATTGGGACCGGTGCTGGCGCGTGAGTTCCTGGCCGTGCGCAAGGCGGAACTGGAGGACGTGGGCCGCCTGCCGCCCGACCGGCAGGTGGCCGTCTACTTCCGCAGGTATTAGCGAGGCGGCACCACGGTGACCGGTAGCGAGGCCGCAGTGCTGGGCGCCGTTCCCCTGATCGACGGACACGCGCACCTGCTGCTGTCACCGGCGGCCGCGGTGGCGCAACCGTTTGCCCGCTTCTTCACCGAGGCGCACGACGCCGACACGATCGCTCGCCACACGCCGCACACCCTTCTCTACCGCTGGGCGGTGCGCGAGCTGGCCGCGTTGCTCGGCTGCCCCGCCACCGAGGAGGCGGTCGTGACCACCCGCGCCGCGCTGCCGTTCGGCGATTACCTGCGCCGCCTGCTGACGGACGCCGGCGTGGCGGCGGTGCTGGTAGACGACGGCTACCCGCGCGCGGGGGCGTTGCCGGCGCGGGTGCTGGCCGAAGCGGCGGGGGTGCGCGTGCACCGGTTGGCGCGCATCGAGCGGCTGGCCGAAGACCTCATCGTCGCCCACGCCGCTATCGACGACCTCTGCGCGGCGCTGATCGCCGAGCTGGAGCGGACCGGGCCGGACCTGGTCGGCCTAAAAAGCATCATCGCCTATCGCTCAGGGTTGATCCTCGGTGAGGTGGACCGCGATGAGGCGGCCCGCGCCCTGGAGCGGGTGCGCGCCGCGTGGCCGGGCGTCGGCGGTCGCCTGACGGCGAAGCCGCTGCTGGACTACCTGCTGGTGGCGGCAGCGGAATGGGCGGCGGCGCGCGGCTTACCGCTGCAGCTCCACACCGGCTTGGGCGATCGGGATATCGACCTGCGGCTGGCCAACCCGCTGCACTTGCGCCTGCAACTGGAGCGGGGCATGCTGGCCCGGCTGCCGGTGGTGCTGCTGCACGCTGGCTACCCGTTCGTGCGTGAGGCCGCCTATTTGGCCGGTGTCTACCCGAACGTGTACGTGGACATCTCCCTGGCCACGCCGCTCCTGGTCGGGCCTGGGCTCACGCGGGTGCTGGAAGAGCTGCTGGCCCTGGCGCCCGTGACGAAGCTGCTGTACGGCTCCGACGCCTGGGGCGTGCCGGAGTGGTTCTGGCTGGCCGCCCGCGCCGGCCGGCGGGCGCTGGCCGCGGCCCTGGCCTGGCTGCCGGAGGAGGAGGCGGGCTGGGCCGCCCGGCGGATCCTCCATGACAACGCGGTGGAGCTGTACCGGCTGTAAGGGGGTTGGCCGGCGCGCCGAGGTCTGCCCCTCCGCGCCCTCACCCCGCGGCGAAACTCAAAGACCGCGGCAGCGGCGCATCCGCAGTTCCCATTTCAGAAACCTTGCGGTATGATGCCAATGTCTCGCGCGGAGCTTTCGCCGGTGCCCCCGCCTGCCGGCGAGAGCGTCTTCAACCCCCAGTGAGAGCCGCGACGGAGACAGTCGCCATCTGAGGGCGCGCCGCAGACCGCCGTCGGCGCGCCCTCGCTTTCTGCCGGCCCGCTCCGCTCAGGCGCTGAGCCCGAAGCGACCGTGTACGCTGACGAACAGCATCGCCGGTGGCTCGCGACGGCGAAACATCACCTCCACGCCCGGGTACAGCAGGACCTCGTCGATGTCCTTAAGGACGATGATGCTGTCCGCCAGCCGTACCTCCGCCCGCGCCAGGGACGGCCACAAGATGAGCGCCATCTCCGCGCCCGGGCTGGGGTTGCGCACGCTCAGTCGAAACACCGGCGCGCCGCGCACGGTGTACGGCTCGAGGCGGGCGGGGGTGCCGAGCAGCGCCGCGATCCGCTCTACGGACGGCGCGTCGAATGACAGACGGACGGCGTCCTTCTGGGCCATGTACCGCTGAGTATACGCTGCCGTCTCTGGTCTGCTCTTGTCGGTACCTGTCACGGGCCGGTATCTTGCCCGCGGGAGACGAAGGCCGCCACGGCTATCATGCGGGGAAGTGAGGCACACGCCCATGCCGACCGTGCACGTCAACGGCATCGACCTCTACTACGAGGTTCACGGCAAGGGGCCCGCGATCGTGTTCTGTCATGGGGCAGGGGGCAACCATCTGTCCTGGTGGCAGCAGGTGCCCGCCTTCCGGGACCGGTATCGGTGCATCATCTTCGACCACCGTGCCTTTGGCCGCTCGCTGGATCTCAACGGCAACGGCCGCCAGTGGTTTGCGCGCGATGTGGAGGCGCTGCTCCGTCACCTGGGCGAGGAGCAGTGTGCCATCGTGGCGCACTCCATGGGCGGGCGTACCGCCATCGGGGTGGCCTTCCGCACCAGCATCCGCGTGTGGGCGATGGTGCTGTCCGGCACCAACGGCGGTGCGGTGACCGACGAGGTGCGTGCCATCCAAGAGGAGCACCGGCGCCGCCTGCCGCCCGGCTCCACGCTCCTGGACCGCGCGCTGGCGCCATCGTTTGTGCGGGCTCGTCCCGATCTCGCCTTCCTCTACCGCGAGATCCAGCGCCTCAACCCGCCACGCCCGCCGGACTTTTTGGCACCGCTGCCCGGCTACTGGGGCAGCACGGCGCAGCGCCTGGCCGAGAGCGGCATCCCCGTGCTGTTCGTGGTGGGCTCGGAGGACCAGGTGATCCCGGCAGGGGCGGTGGAGGCGGCCCACCGGGCCGTGCCCGGCTCTCGCTTCCACGTGATCGAGGGGGCGGGCCACTCCACCTACTTTGAGAAACCGGAGGAGTTCAACCGGGTGGTGGGCGCCTTCCTGGACGAGGTGGCGGCGCGCGCCTTCGCGACGGAGGCGGCCTCCTGAGCGGCTTCAGGTAGAGGCGTCGATGGTGGTATCCGGATCGACGGTGGCGCCGCGCAGCCGGACACCCGGCGCCACGTGGACCCCCTCGCCGAGCACGCACCCCGTTACTTCGGCGCCCGCGCCGATGACGCAGCCGCCGGCCAGCACCGATCCGGCTACCGTCGCCCGCGTGCCCACACGGCAGCGGTCCCACAGGACGCTGCCGGCGACATGCGCCCCGTCCTGCACAATGACGTTGGCGCCCAGGCTCGCCGGGCCGCGCACCACCGCGCCGCTGCCGACGCGGGTGCCCGCCCCCAGCACCACCACCCCTTCCAGCCGGCCGCCGGGCGCCACCACCGGCGGCGGTCCGGCCACACCCGGCACCCCGGGCGCCGTCTGCACCGTGAAGCCGGGCCAGCCGGGTCGCTCCACAATGGCCAGGGGCGAGACCGCCTGGCCGGTGAGCAGGTCGCGGTGTAGTTGGAGGTAACGCTGGGGGGTGCCGGCGTCTATCCAGTAGCAGTCCGTCGCGTGCCCGAACAGGCGCCGCGCCTGCGCCAGCGCCGGGAACAGCTCCTGCTCCACCATCGAAAAGCGGCCGGCGGCGATGCGCCGCACCGCCGCCGGCTCAAACAGCCACGCGCCGGCGTTGACCAGGTCGGACGGCGCCTCCTCGCGCCGCGGTTTCTCCACAAAGCGCGTGATCCAACCGTCCGCGTCCAGCGCCACCACCCCGTAGGCGCTCGGGTCCGACACGCGCACCAGCGCGATCGTCACCTCCGCGTCGGCAGCGCGGTGGGCCGTCGCCATCGCCGTCAGGTCTAGGTCCGTGTAGATATCGGCGTTCAGCGCGAAGAACGGCTCCGTCAACTCGCGTTCGAGCTGCTTGATGGCGCCGCCGGAGCCCAGGGGTACATCCTCGACGACGTAGGTGAGCCGCACCCCAAAGGCGTGACCGTCGCCGAAGTGCGCGCGGATGGGGTCTGCCAGATAGCCCAGCAGGAGAGTGATGTCGCGCACGTCGTGCCGACACAGCCAAGCGATCAGGTGCTCGAGGAAGGGCCGCCCGAGCACGGGGGTCATCGCCTTGGGGGTGGTGAGGGTGAGCGGCCGCAGGCGCGTGGCCTGGCCGCCGGCCAGCAGCAGCGCGCGCATCGCCCCTTCCGCTACGAATCTGCGTCCTTCAGCCTACCGCACCGGCCGCCGGTAGACGAGCCGCGCTGCCGCGGCCGCCCGGCGCGGGGTATACTCAGCCAGACCGGCAGCCCGGATGGTGGCTCGTGGAAGCGGATGTCTGTGAGCGGTGCGGCGCGCCGCTGGTCGGCCGTCGTCGCTTCTGCACCAACTGTGGCGCGCCTGCCGGCGGGCAGAACGCGACCTCGACCGCGGCGCACCGCGCACCGCGTGGTGAACCGATCCCGTCCCAGCCGGTGATGGTGGTGCGCGTGAGCGTGCTCAAGCACCTGCTGCGGCCGCGCCTATGGGCGCTGTGGGCCGTGTTGGTGGGCGCGGGGGTGGGCGGCTTCCTGCTGGGCCTGCCGCCGGTTGGGATGCTGGCCCTGGGCGGACTGGCCGTGGCAGCCTCCGCCTTCTGGTGGCTGGAGTGGCGCTCCAACCGATTAGAGATCTACCCGGACCGGATCGTGCGACACGAGGGGTGGCTAAACCGCACCGAGCGCACGCTGCCGCTGTGGCGCGTCCAAGACGTGGTGCTGCGCCGGCGCTGGTACGGCCTGGGCTGGGTCTCGTTTGAGACCGCCGGTGAGGAGAGCGACGCCGGATTCGGCCCCATCTTCCACGCCGGCCGCGTGCGCGATACCATCTACCGCCTCATCCGCCAGCACGAGACCGAGGGCGTGTAGGCCATACCGACGCGGGGGCGAAGCTCAGCCGTCTGGCCCCGGCGGCGCCAGGCGGGTGAAGCGCACCGGCTCCGTCCACAGGCACGGCGCGTCGCCGTCGCGGCGGACGACGATGTTGCGCAGCCAGCGGCGGTCGTCAGGCGCCGGGTGATCGGCACGGTAATGGGAGCCGCGGCTCTCGTCGCGCAGCAGGGCGGCGCGTGTTACCAGCTCGGCCACGGTGAGCATGTTCTGCACGTCCAGCGCCACCTGCCATTCCGGGTTGAAGGCCGGGCCGCCGCGTACTCGTAGGATCGCCGCCTGCTCGCGCAGCCGTTCGATCGTCGACACTGCGCGGCGCAGGCCGTCCTCGGTGCGGATGAGGCCCACCTCTTCCCACATGAGGTCGCGCAGGGCGTCACGCACCTCATAGGGATCCTCACCGCTCTCCCGCTCCAGAGGAGCGAGGGCCCGGCGTTCGATCGCGGCCGCGAGCGCGAGCGACCAGCGGCGCAGCGGCCGGCCGGCGCACCAGGCCGCGGCGGTGTCGCCGGCCCGCGCGCCGAACACGGTGGACTCGGCCACGCCGTTGCCGCCCAGGCGGTTGCCACCGTGGACGCCACCCGCGTCCTCGCCCGCCACCAGCAGGCCCTCGATGCCGGTGTGACAGTCCGTGTCAATCCGCACGCCGCCCATCTGGAAGTGGGCGGTGGGGCCGACCTCCACCGGCGCGCGCGCTAAGTCCATCCCCAGGCTGCGGCAGCGCTCCACCATGCCGGGGAACTCCCGCTCCACGAATTCGGCGCCCAGGTGAGAGACGTCCAGATAGACGGCGCCGTTCGGTGTGCCGCGGCCGGCCAGCACCTCCGTGTAGATGGCGCGGGAGACAAGGTCGCGGGTGGCGCGCTCCAGCAGTACCGGGTCGTAGCGGGCCATGAAGCGCTCGCCCAGGGCGTTGTACAACCGGCCGCCGGCGCCGCGCAGCCCCTCTTCCAGCACGCTACCGGAGAGCCCGGAACCGGGCACGATCAGGCCGGTGGGGTGGAACTGCATTTGCTCCATATCCACCAGCTCGGCCCCGGCCCGGTAGGCGATGGCGATGCCGTCGCCCGACTTTTCCAGGGAGGCGGCGAAGACGCGGTACATGGGCGCGCAGCCGCCGGTGGCCAGCAGCACGGCCTTGGCCCGTGCCGCGATGCAGCGGCCGGAGCGGATGTCGAGCAGCACCGCGCCGGCCACGCGGCCCTCCGCGTCGAGTACCAGGTCCAGGGCGCGGCAATCCTCCAGCACCTGGGCACCGCGCGCTTCGACCTGCTCCTGCAGGCGGCTCATGATCTCGATGCCGGTGAGGTCGCCGCGGTGAATGGTGCGGTCGAAGGTCTGGCCGGCGAAGGGCTTCTGGTGAATGGTGCCGTCCGGGCGCACGTCAAAGCGGCAGCCGATCTCGTTCACCAGCTCGCGGATGCGCGCCGGCGCCTCCCGCACCAGCGTCCAGGCCAGCTCCTGGTCGTTGATCCAGCCGCCGGCGCGCAACGTGTCGAGGAAATGCGCCTCCAGGGAGTCGGCGGGGTCGAGCACGGCGTTGTAGCCGCCCTGCACCATGCGCGTGCAGCCCGTTTTGCCCAGCAGACCCTTGACGACGAGCGTCACGCGCAGGCGCGGCTCAGCGTTGAGGGCGTGCAGGGCGGCGAACAGCCCGGCGCCGCCGCCGCCGAGAATGAGGAAGTCGGTGGTCAGCTCCTCCACGGCGTCTCCCTCTGGCCCGCCGGCCGTGCTTATCCCTCGGCGTTCGCGCCGGCGCGGGGGGCGACGTCGCGCAGCCAGGCCAGGGCCGGCTCATGGCGCAGGCCCTTGGGGCAGACGACGGTAGCCCCTGGGTCGTCGAGCGCCAGCCAGGGGGCGAGGGCGGCGGCGCGCTCGGCGTGTGCCCCGTCACGCGGGTCGGCGAGCAGGGAGGCGGCGCGGAGGAGCGCGGCTGCGCCCGGATAGCCGGGCACCGTGGCCACGGTCTCCGATGCGGAATAGCAGGCCGCGCAGGCGATGCAGTCGCCGCGGCCGCCGATCTCCGGCAGAACGGGCGCCTGCGGAGCCGGCGCGGCGCGCGCCACCGCCGTCGGCCGTAGGGCCGGCAGGGCAGCGGCGTAGGCGGCGCGAAAAGGACGCAGGTCCACGGCCAGGTCGCGCACTACCGGCAGGTGGCGCAGCGGCTCCAGGGTGATCTCCGGCCCGACCTGCACGGCGCGCGTGCGGCAGGCCAGCCCCTCCCGCCCGTTGACGCGCACGGCGCAGGAGCCGCACACCCCGATGCGGCAGGCGAAGCGAAAGACCAGTGAGCGGTCGAAGCGGCGCTGGGCGGCGAACAGGAGGTCGAGCACGCTGGTGAACGGGCCCGCCTCTAGCGGGAACCGCTCTGGCCCGCCGTCTGAACGCCGCACGCGCAGGGTTACGGCCATCGGGGACGATGCAGACACCGTGCCGGGCCTCCCGCTACCCGCTCCGTCCATTCTACCGGCGGTGCTCGGTCGGCGTAAGGACGCTCGCCTTTACACAACCCGTATCGCCCTCGATACTGGGGGCTGATCCGGTCGATCGTGACCGGTGCACCGCCGGTTGCGGGGAACAAGCGAACGGCCGCGACGTGCAGGGGAAGCCGGTGCAAGTCCGGCGCTGACGCGCAACTGTAACCCCGGCCCGCCGGGGAAGCCAGGGCACCTGCCGCGGCCGCGCACCGTGTCCCGCCTTCGCGAGTGAGGCGGGCAGGGGTCGGCCAACCCGCCGGTGTCCTGTCCGCCGGCGGGTTTCCGTGTGACCGGCGGACGCAGGGCCTACCCACCGTGACAGGGGGCCTCATGGTGACGATGGGGTTCAGGTTCAGGGCGCGCCGGCCGAGCGCGGTGGCAGGGCTGGCGCTGCTGCTTATGCTGGGCGTGCTGGCCGCCTGCGGCGCGGGTGAGGGGCCGCGCGTGGGCGGCGCGACCGCCACGGCCCAGGCGCTGGCCAGTCCGGCCACAATCACGGCCTTTCCGTTCACGCTGACCGGCTCGGACGGTACCTCCGTGCGCCTGACGAAGCCGCCGGAGCGCATCGTCAGCCTGTCGCCCGGCACGACGGAGACGTTATTCGCCATCGGCGCCGGCGGCGCCGTGGTGGCCGTCGATCGCTTCTCCGATTACCCCGAGGCCGCCAGGGCGCTGCCGAAGGTCGAGTACACGCGCCCGAACGTGGAATCGCTGGTCGCCCTAAAGCCCGACCTCGTGCTCGGCTCCGGCCGCCAGAAGGACATGGTGGCGGCCATGCAGAGCGCCGGGCTGCCGTTTGTACTGCTGGAAGAGCCGGGTAGCGTGGCCGGGGTGCTAGAGCGCATCCGCCTCTTGGGCCGGGCTACCGGGCACGGCGAGGCGGCCGAACAGCTCGCGCGCCAGCTTGAGGCGCGCATCCGCGCCGTCACCGAGAGGCTGGCCGGAGTCACGCAGGGGCCGCGCGTGTTCCACGAGCTGAGCTTCACGGCCGGCACCTACACCGCCACCTCCCGCTCCTTTGTGGGCGACCTGTACGCGCTGCTCAAGGCGCGCAACATCGCTGACGGCGCGGTCGGCGCCTACCCGCAGATCTCGCAGGAGGTGATTATCCAGGCGGACCCGGAGGTGATCGTGCTGGCGGACGGGCGCGAGGGGGTCACGGTGGAGCAGGTGCGCACCCGACCGGGCTGGAGCGGCATCTCCGCCGTCAAGAACCGGCGCGTCTACCTGCTCAGCGATGTGCAGGCCGACCTCGTCAGCCGGCCCGGCCCGCGCGTGGTGGACGGGCTGGAGCTCCTGGCGAAGCTGCTCTACCCGGACAGGTTTTGACTGCCGGCCAGCGGTGCCGGTTTGCGCTTCGGTCCGATACACTGCGGGCGGGGTGGCACCTGGGGTGGCAACCCCCTCGTTAGAGGAGCAGCGCGTGAGCGAGAGCCGACAGGCGAAAGTCACCACCCGCACCGGTGACCAGGGGTACACCGGTCTCATCGGCCGGGAGCGGGTGCCGAAATGGGATCCCCGCCCGGACACGTACGGTACGGTGGATGAGGCCACCTCGGCGCTGGGCCTGGCCCGCGCCCTGGCGCAGCAACCGCGCGTTAAGGAGACGATCCTGCGCCTGCAGCGCGAGCTGTACGTGCTCATGGCGGAGCTGGCCACCTCCCCGGAAGAGCAGGGCAAGCACCCGCACATGGTCATCACCGCCGAGCACGTGGCCGGGCTGGAGGCCCTCACCGAAGCGCTCAAGGCAGAGGTGGAGATCGGCCCGGCCTTCATCATCCCCGGCGAGACGGTAGCGGGTGCAGCCCTGGACCTGGCACGGGCCATCGTGCGGCGTGCCGAGCGCTTGACGGCCAAGCTGCTGCACGACGGCATCGTGGCCAACCCGGAGCTGTTGCGCTACCTCAACCGCATGTCGGACGTGCTCTTCGTCCTCGCTCGCTACGAGGAGGCGGCGGAAGGTACCGCCGCTCGCCCCGCGAAACAGCCCTGAGCCCGCCACCCGGCGCGCCGCATCATGGCCGACCTCCTCCTCTGCAACGCCCGCGTGGTGACGATGGATCCCGCCTGTCCGTGGGCTCAGGCCGTGCTGGTGCGGACCGGCCGCATCGTCCGCGTGGGCTCGGATGAAGCCTGCCGGTGGGCGGCGGCGCCCGGCGCGACGGTGATCGACTGCCGTGGCATGGTCCTGCTGCCGGGCTTCATCGACGCACACCTGCATCTGCTGGCCTGGGCCGCCGCCCTGCGCGCCGTGGATTGCTCGGCCGCCCGCTCGATCGAGGAGATCGTGCAGCGCATCCGCGAACGGGCCGCCGTCCTGCCGCCCGGCACCTGGGTGCGGGCCGTGGGGTACGATGAGAGTCGCCTGGCCGAGGGCCGCCATCCCACCCGTTGGGACCTGGATCGGGCCACCGCGGACCACCCGGTACGCCTCGTCCACCGCTCCGGCCACGCCCTCGTGCTCAACAGTCACGCCCTGGCCCTGGCCGGCATCACCATCGCCAGCGAGGAGCCGTCCGGCGGCGTGATCGAGCGCCGGCTGAGCGACGGCGAGCCGACGGGCCTGCTCCTGGAGATGAACGAACTGGTGGCGCGCGCGGTGCCGCCGCTGCCGCGGGCGGAGCTGGTGGCCGGCCTGCGGGAAGCGGGCGAACGGCTCCTGGCAGCCGGGATCACGGCCGTGCAGGACCTCACTCACACCAACGGGCCGGACGCCGACCGCTTCCTGGCCGCTCTGGCGGCGGAGAGCGGGTTCGCACCGCGCCTGTTGCCGCCGGCAGAGGGGTGGCCCGGTGACGCGGCCGCGCTGAGCGGTGACCCGGCACGGCCGGTCAAAGTGATGCTGCGCGAGACGGCGGAGCGGCCGGTACCGGACGTGGCCGAGCTGACGACGATCATCCGCGCTTGCCATGCGCGCGGGCGGGCCGTGGCGGTGCACGCCGTCGAGCGGCGCACGGTGGCGGCGGTGGTGGAGGCGTTTGCGCGGGCCGGTGTTCGCGGCCGGGAGGTACGGCACCGAATCGAGCACGCGAGTGTGTGCCCACCGGAGCTAGCCGAGCGTATCGCCGCACTTGGCCTCACCGTGGTGAGCAATCCGGTGTTTCTCTCTGAGGGCGGCGATCGCTACCGGCGCCGTGTGGCGCCGGCGGACCTGCCGTACCTGTACGATACTGCCGGCTTGGCCGCCGCCGGGGTGCCCGTGGCGGCCGGTTCAGATGCGCCGGTGGCGCCGGCGGATGCGCTCACCGCCGTCCGGGCCGCCGTCACGCGCGCCTCCCGCTCCGGGGCGGTGCTGCCCGGCACGGGCCTGGACCCCGATCGGGCCACGGCGCTGGTCACGACCGCGGCGGCCTATGCGGCGGGCGCCGACACCGAGCTGGGCCGCATCGCGCCCGGCATGGTGGCCGACCTGGTGCTGCTCAGCGCGGAGCCGCACCGGCCCGACGCCCGTGTGGAGATGACGGTCATCAGCGGCGAGGTGCGCTGGCGCCGTCGGACGACGGGTGGGGCCGAGCGCCCCTAGCGTGTGCCGAGGGGCAGCGGCCGGCGCGGCGCGGTGTGGACGTCGCCCCGCAGCACGGCCGTAAGATGCGCCAGCACGGGTAGGAACTCGGCCTGGCGCAGCGGGGCGTGCAGGACGGCATCGGCCACCCGGCGCAGCTCGGTCTCGTTCTCGTTCCACCAGCGCGTGACGGCGACCACCAGCGGGCGCGGCCCGAGGGTGCCAAGCTCAGGGACGGCGCGCACCAGCTCGACCGCGCAGTCGGCCTCGGCGATCACGACTGCCGTCCCCTCCAGGCGCGATCCGCACGGCACCTGCACGACCTCGAAACCGTGCTCACGCAGCACGGGTGCGAGAATCCCGGTGACATGCCGCGAGGTGCCCAGCAGGACCGCCCGCGGCGCCTGGGAGGACAAGAAGCCGGCATCGGTACCCGAAGCGGACGCCTGGCGCTCAGGGGCTAACGCGGCGCCCATACCGAACCTTCGCAGTCCGTGGCAGGCGCGGGGCGATCCCCAGTATACGCATGCCTCTCGGCACGGGAAGGTCCGCCGACCGGCGTGGCGCCGGTTGCAAGAAGATTGTTATGATCGCGGCCGGCGCGCGGGTATCGGTCCTGAGGGGAGGGTGGGCCCTCCGATGCGCACAACGGTGGGGGGTTCCCCAGCAGCGCCTTACCGCGTGGTGTGCGCTCACGTGACGTCACTACCGGATGTGGAGCTGGTGGGCGGTGGGCTGGCGGAGTGGCCGTCCGGCCGCGGGCCGCGCGGTGAGACGATCGCGCCGGCGGCGTTCCTCGACGTGAGTGGCCACGAGGCACTGCTGGCGCTCCCACCCCTGTTCCGCGAGTCGGCGCCGGAGCGCTGGCAGTGTGAGGGGGTCTGGGAGGCAGAGCCCCTGGCCCTGAAGGTCTGTGTGCGCGCGCCGATGGAAGTCGGGTTCCGCATCCCGCTCGATCCCACCCGCCACGCGCCGCTGATCGACGCCGTGCTGCGCCATGGCGGGCTGTACCTCTGTCCGACCACGCCCCGGCTTGGGATCAACGCCCGCCTGGCCCGCGACCACAGTTTCTTTTGTGCTGTGGACCGCTCCTTTGCCGAGCGGTGGCGGGCCATCCGCGTCTCCTCCGGTTAAGGCACCATACGGCACGGCCGCGCTCCACGCCATCGCTGGCTCAGGACGAAACCTCGGCGGGCGAGGAAACGCCCGAACGCAAGTCGACCTCGCGCAAGCGAGCGATCAGGGCGTCGCGGCGAGCGAGCAGGGCCGTCCGGCGTGCTTCCAGGCGACGCACCTGCGCCAGCGAAGGGGTGCCGCGGGCGGCGCGCAGGTCGCGGCAGTAGGACCACAGCTCGTCGGCGGCGATAGCCAGCTCCCACACACCCGCCAGCGCGCCGTGCGTGGTCGGGCCGGCGGACAGCTCCTGCTCGATCTCCCGCACGGCCTCGTGGAGCATCTCCGCCTGCTCGGCCAGCGCCGCGGCGCGGCGGGCGCTGCGCCAGCGCCCCAGGTCGGCCGGCTGCACGTCCAGGAGGGCGGAGGTCAGCCGGTCGAACTCGCGCACCGCCAGGAGGTAGCGGTCGAGGGGGTCCGGCGTGCGCGCCATTTCAAACAGGCCGCGTAGCTCCGGCGCCGGGCGGCGGGCGTGACGCTCCGCCGCGCGCCGCCGGTAATAGGCCCACAGCTGGCGGGCGAGGTGGTAGGAGAGGTAGCAGAGGGCGACGAGGACGGCCGCGGCGAAGGCCAGGGCGAGCAGCGCCACCAGCAGCGCGGCCACGGTAAGGCCCACAATCACAGCGGCGATGATGGCGGCGACCATGCCCTCCGCCGACCGCTGTGGGCGCCGTCTGGGGCCCATCTGCCACCCCCAGCCCTTCCGGTACGTGTGCATGGCTCTGCTTCCCGTATCACTCCTGGGCGGGGCGCAGCGTCAGCGTAGCACGTCCCCGCCGCCGGCGGAACATAACGCCCCTGCGTGGCTCGCGTTCGGGCTCCACTGCGGCCAAGGTCGTGCTCAACGAACCTTAGCACGTGGTGCCGGTCCGACGGGTGCTCGTCACCGCGATGTCCCGGAGCGCCTGGGTGAACTCGTCCAGGTCCTGCTCGGTCAGGTAGTAGTGCACGGAGGCGCGTACCACAGCCGTGAGGCCGCGCTCGGGAAAGTCCAGCCGGGCGGCGTTCGCGGTGGCCACCGAGACGTTGATGCGCCGTGGCCGCGCGGCCAGCGCCGCCTTCACGGCGGAGGCCGGCATGCCGTCCACGGTGAAGGTGACGATGCCGCACTGCATCCGGCCGCGGTCGTGCAGGGTCACGCCGGGAACGGTCGCCAGCAGCGCGCGCAGGGTGGCGGCCAGGTGCTGGATCCGCCGCCAGATGGCATCCAGGCCCCAGCGCATGGCGTACTCCACCGCCGCGCCCAGCCCCAGCAACCCGGCGATGTTCTGCTCCCAGGTCTCGAAGCGGCGTGCGTCCGGACGCAATTCGTAGGAGTCTGGCCCGGTCCAGGTGGCGGCGTGCAGGTCCACCGGCAGCGGGTCCAGCTCTGGCAGCCGCTCGGCGCGCACGTAGAGGAAGCCGGTGGCGCGCGGCCCGCGCAGGAACTTCCGCCCCGTGGCGGCCAGGGCGTCGCAGCCCAGCTCCTGCACGTTGAGCGGCATCTGGCCCACGCTCTGGGTGGCGTCGAGCAGGTACCAGACGTCCCCGCGCGCCTGCACCAGGCGGCCCACCTCGGCCGCGGGCTGCACCAGACCGGACTGGGTGGGCACGTGTGACACGCTCACCACGCGCACGCGTGGGTCGCGCAGCATCTCCGCTAGGGCGGTGAGGGACAGCTCGCCGGTGGGCTCGTTGGGGATGTAGCGCACCTCGATGCGCCGCTCACGCCGGGCACGCAGGAAGGCCATGACGTTGCTGGGGTACTCGGTGCGGGTGGTGAGCACCACGTCCCCGTCGCGCAGGGGAATGGCGTAGAAGGCCATGTCGAACGCGCGGGTGGCGTTGTCCACCAGGGCGATCTCATCCCGGTGCGCGCCGATCAGCCGCGCCACGTGGTGGTACACCGCCTCCCGCCGGGCCAGCGCCTCTTCGGCGGCCTCGTAGCCGCCGATCTCCGCTTCGCGGCGCAGGTGGCCGAGCACCGTCTCCAACACCGCGCGGGGCGGCAGCGCGGCCCCCGCGTTGTTTAGGTGGATCACCCGTTCGCACCCCGGTGTGTCCGCTCGGGCGCGGGCAACGTCGATGTCGGGGTGGACGTGCTGGTCGAGCATGCTCACTCTCCAGGCGCCGTACATGCCGCTGAGGTAGGAGACCGACCGCTCAATCCGCGATCCGCACGGTGCCGGTGTCCCCGTCCACCGTCACGGTCTGGCCGGTGCGGATCCGCGCGGTGGCGTACCGGGTGTTGACGACCGCCGGGATGCCGTATTCGCGCGCCACGATGGCGCCGTGTGAGAGCACCCCGCCCAAGTCTGTCACAACGGCGGCGGCCACCGCGAACAGCGGCGTCCAGCCCGGATCGGTGAAGGGGGCGATCAGCACCTCTCCTGGCCGAAGATCCATGCCTTCGTCCAGGGTACGGGCCACGCGGGCAGGGGCTGTGACAACTCCGCCGGAGGCGGCGATGCCGCGCAGCACCCGTTCGTCCATTCGTCCCGGGTCCGCCGGCGCCGGCTCGGAGACCGGGGAGGACGGCGTGCCGGCGGTCAGCTCCCGTTCCAGCCGCTCCACCTCATGGCCGGGAACCGCCTCGGGCGGGGTCCAGGCGCGATAGCGCTCGTACAGCGTCCGCCGCGCGGCCACGATGTGGGGAAGGCCGGGTGCGGCCTGGCCGCGGCTGGCGCTCTCGGCAGCGGCTGTGAGTTCATCCAGCGTCAAGAAGAAGACATCCTCCAGCTCGGCGAGCAGCCCGCCGGTCACCAGCCGATCTGCCAGCGCGAGCACGGTGCGGCGCATCTCGGCCACGTACAGGAGGAAATGGTGCTTGGGGTTCTCGCGCATGGGCAGCAGTCGACGCGCCTCGCGCAGCGCCGCGCGGAAGATCAGCCACCGGTACGGCACCAGGCGGTGTCGCAGGTGTGGCTGCATGCGCCGGCGGGCCTCCCGCTCCGCGGCCGCGCGCTGGCGGCGCTGCTGGGCAAGGGATGCATACGGGTCGGCTGTGGCGGGTGCCTGCAGGTACGCGCGCACCGTGGCCAGCACGAACGACAGGTCCTCGGCCCATCGCGGCGCGGCGAGCTCGAACTCTTCGGCGCCGCGGTGGCCGAAGTCCTTCAGAAACCGCTCCAGGGTAGCGAGGGTAGCGGCGGCCTCGGGCTCCGCGTGCAGGCGGTCCAGGAGCGTGTCTGGCCCGGCCGTTTCGATCACGGCCCGTGCCCGCTCGCTCTGAGCGGCGGTGCGGGCCACGTCCCACAACGCCAGGGTGGCGCGCGCCGTGTCGAGCGTGGCCAGGCCGCTGACCAGCTCGTTGGCCAGGGCACGGCTGCCACACCACCGCTGGCAGAGGCCGGCCAGCACGCCAAAGGCGTTGAGGGCGGCGGCGGAGCCGTCGAGCAGCCAGGCCATGGGGTCGCGGGCGGCGCGGCAGATCCGCAGGAGCCGCGCCGCTAGCTCGGCCGCGTTTTGCCGGTGCAGGTCCTCGGCACGCAGCGCAGCGGTCTCCGCCCGAATGCGCGCCCGATGCCGCGCGAACGCGGCTACGGCGCGGCGCTGGCGTGCGCTCTCCCGCAGCATGGCGGGCAGACCCCGCAGGAGCCGCAGGGGGCGCAGCGGGCGTCGGTGCAAGAGCGCTTCGGCGCTGTCCTGCGGTCCGCCCAGACTGAGCAGCCAGAACCACGAGGGCAAGCCGAAGTGCTCGGTGAAAAGGTGGTGCAGCAGGCCGCTGTTGTAGTAGAGCCGCCCGTTGATGGCGCGGAACACGGCCGGTGGGAGCCCCTCTCGGATGAGGTGGGACGGGATGAACCGCAGTCGTGCCGGGTCGGTGGCGAACCCGGTGGCGGTGATGCGGGATATCACCGTGAAGCTGAGCGGGGTGGCCGCGTCGGGGAACACCTCGCCCACATTGGTCCGCGTCCACAGGTCCCAGGGTGTGGGGTTATAGGGCACGTGCCAGGCGTCGGCTGGGTCGAACGAGAACAGGGCGGGCTGAGACATGCGGCCCCTCAACCGGCGTGTCTTGGTATGAATCGCTGCGATAAACCTGCACGCGTTCTGGAGATGACTACTCCAAAATGGTGCTTGCCCATCGGCCGGTAGCGCGCACAATCTATAGGTGGCCGTGCCGCCTCGAGCGGTGGCCGCCTCGAGAGGCGCGGAGCATGCGGAGGAAGGACGCCATGAAACTCACCATCTCGGTCCTGAAGGCGGATATCGGTTCCCCAGGTGGCCATACGAAGCCTGCCGACCGCGTTCTGGAGGCAGTCCGTGCCACGGTGCGGCGGGCACAGGGTGATTACCTCATCGATCACCTGGTAACGTTCACCGGTGATGACATCGCCATCATTATGACCCATGACCGCGGCGTGAACGACCCACGCATCCACATGCTGGCCTGGTCGGCCTTCCAGGAAGGTACGGCGGTGGCGCAGCAGCGCGGGGACTACGCGGCCGGTCAGGACCTGTTGATCGATGCACCGTCCGGCAACATCCGCGGGGCCGGTCCGGCGGTGGCGGAGATCGAGTTTGAGCACAAGCTGGCGGATGAGCGGCCGGCGGAGTCCGTCATGGTCTTCACCGCGGACAAATGCGGGCCGGGTGCCTACAACCTGCCGGTCTATCTCGCCTTTGCCGACCCGATGTACTGCGGCGGCCTGATCCTGAAGCCGGAGATGAGCAAAGGCTTCCGCTTCCGGATCATGGATATGGACTACGCGGCCAGCGACCGGCTGATCGACCTGGTTACACCTGAGGAGATGTACTCCGTGGTGGCGCTCCTGCGCGATGAGACCCGCTTCGCCATCGAGGCGATCTTCTCGCGCGCCTACCCGGAGCAGCAGGTAGCGGCGATTTCGACGCAGCGTCTGCACAACATCGCCGGCAAGTACACCGGCAAGGACGACCCGGTGGCCATTATCCGCACGCAGGGCATCTTCCCGGCGCCCGAAGAGATCCTGATGCCGTGGGCGACGGTGGTGCCGTTTGTCACCGGCGACTGCCGCGGCTCGCACGTGATGCCGATCACGCCCTACCCGATCAACAGCCCCGTGCGCACGCCCTATTGCCAGCCGATCGTCTCCGCCATCGGCTTCTCTATCGATCGTGAAGGCCGCTTCTCGGAGGAGACGGTGGACTTCTTCGCCGATCCGTACTGGCAGGATGTGCGCCGCGTGGCCCACGAGAAGGGCATCATGATGCGCCAGCAGGGCTGGTTTGGGGTGGCGATGGCCAACAACGCCGAGCTGTCCTACACCGGCCTCACCAAGATCTACGAGGCGCTGGAGGAGGGCAAGCGCTTCTACACGCGTGAGCACGAGATCGCCGGTGTGCCGGTGGACGGGCACGGTCGGCGGTAGGCTGGAGCCGGCGGCGAGCGCCACAATACGGTGCGGCCCCGCACGCTCGGGGCCGCACCGTATTGTTGGACGTTGGTGTGCCCGTTCAGCGGCGCCGGGGCAGGTCAGTCCGCGGAGGGGAGCACCTTCGGCTGGAGCAGCTTCATCGGCGCGCCGCAGCAGTGCACCTCGCCGTCGCCCGGTTTAATGCAGAGCACCTCAGTGTTGCAGACCTCGCATTGGAACCGTTTGCCAAGCTGATTGGGCATCGAACCGTCCCCCCTGGCCTCCTCGTGTGTCCTGGACTTGGTCGCAGCGGCGCTACTTCATCTGCATCGGCTGGCCGCAGCATTCAAGCTGGCCGTTGCCGCCCTTCGTCACGATCATTTCGGTATTGCACTTGGTACACTGATACCGTTTGCCGACCTGATTCGCCACGCCTGCTTCCCACCTTTCGGTTCGAGTTATATCCATGTGCTATTGTATCGCGCAGGCCGGGTTCGCGACACAGGCCCCCGCCTAGCCTTCGATGCGGCAGTGTAGCGGTGGCCGGTGGCACGGTCAAGCGACCCGGTGGGGGCGGCCGAGTCTGCGGCCGCCCCCACCGGGTCGCTCTTACTGCACGAACAGCGTCCCCCGCATCTCCGTGGGGTGGACATCGCACTGAAACTCGAACGTGCCCGTCTGGGTGACCGTGAAGGTGATCGTCTCTGACTGGCCGCCCGGCAGGAGCTTGGTGGTGATGTCCTTGCCCTCCCGGTCCTTCAGGTTGAGCACGTGCCAGTTGTGAATGGCCTGGCCGCGGTTGTTGAGCGTAAGCGTGACCGACTGGCCGGCAGGAATCGTTATGGCCGTGATGTCGAACTTGTTGTCCGTGGCCACCGCCGTCCAGCTCGTGGCGGCCGCCGGTGGTGTGGGGGTGGCGGTGGGGGCGGGCGTTGCCACCGGCTTCTGGCCGCACACGTAGGACGTGGCGCCCGTGATCGACGCCCCCTTGAGCACGTCTTGCACAGGAGGCACGGTGGCCACCGCGTCCTCCTGAGCGCTGATCTCCTTGACCCGATCCCACGCCTTCCCGCCTGGGTTCTCGGTGATGAGGATCACGAGCTGGCGGATCTGCTCGTTGTTCAGGGAGCCGCCCTGCGCGATGGACCAGGGCGGCATCACCGTGCCGATGCGGCCGCACTCAATCGTGTTCCGCACCAGTTGCTGGTACTCGTTCCGACGGTTGGGGTCGGTGAAGTCGATGAGGTTGGAGGCCTTGCGGAACTCCGGGTTAAGGGCCGGTCCGATACGCCCCTCCCCGGCGTTGCCATGGCAGACGCGGCAGTTGCGCGCGTAGGTGTGGGCGGCGCGCTCGGCGATCAGCTCCTTCGTGCGCTCAAGCTCGGTGTCCTGCCGGTACGGGTCCCAGATGGTGTAGGCCCCAATGCCCACCAGCAGCAGGGCCATGAGAACGATCATCGCGTTGATCTGTTTGCTCGTGTTCATCGGTTCCCACGCGGGCCGGCACCCGGCCGGCAGGTTCTGTGGGCGCGAGCGCCCGGTTATGAGAGTTGGATGGCACGTTGCGGGTTATCGGGCCCACCCAGATGAATCCGGCCCGTGTTCACCTCGATCGAGCCGTCGGGGTTGACCTTGACCTCGAAGGTGTCCATCGGCCGCGGTGCCGGGCCGAAGACGCGCACGCCCGCCTTGGTGTACGTCGAGCCGTGGCAGGGGCAGCGGAACCAGCCCTTTACCCCCTCGAACTCGAACTCCGGCCGCCACGGCACGGCGCACCCCAGGTGGGGGCACTTCTGATACAGGGCCAGGATGCCACCCTTCTCGGAGGGCTGGGCGAAGCTCGTGAACTGGGAGGGCACCCCCTCGCCCGGTTTGAGATTGACGATATAGCCCTTGATCTCGAAGAACTTCTTCGGGTCGTCACCCGGGTTGGGTAACTGGTCCTTCTGGATCTTCACCACACCGCCGAAGCCGGTCACCTTGCGTGGCCAGAAGTAGTTCACGAAGCCGAGCACCAGGCCGGCCAGGGTGACCCCCAGCGTGGCCCAGAAGGAGGTCCGCAGCATCGTGCGCCGGGTGATGACGTTCGCCACCTCAGCGCGGGAGAGCGCGCGCTCCGCTACGACCTCGGGCGCGGGCCGCGCGGTGACCACGCGTGTGGTCCCGGCCGGCGCTCGCCACTCCTCCACGTCAGGGGGAAGCGGGCGGGCCGTGGGGGCGGCGGTCGGTCGCGGGGCGGGGGCGGCCGCCGCTGCCGCCGGGGCGGGCGCG
>JBHOQW010000140.1:0-15457 GCA_042408665.1 Dehalococcoidia bacterium | reverse complement strand
CCAGGCGGGCGCGTGGCCGCCTGCCAGCGGGCCGCGGCCAGCAGCGCGGCGCCGGCGCAGACGCAGGCCAGCACGGCGGTGGACAGGTCGGCGCGGCGGCGCCACAGGAGCGGCCCAAGGGCCGCCGCGGCCGATGCAGGGGCGATAGGCAGGCCCCAGGCGGCGGCCGCGATGCCGAGCAGCCAGGCGGCGGCGACGAGGGCGGTGGTCACGGCTGCACGTCGATCAGGTCCTTGATGCCGTCGAACACCGACTGGGGCACGAGCTTGCGCTTGACGAGGTCGGCCGGCTCGCTGAAGCGGCCCTCGCGGGCACGGGACTCCACGATCCGCTGGGCGCGGGTCGGGCCGATGCCCGGCAGTCCCTCCAGCACCGCCGCGGGCGCAGAGTTGATGTCCACCTTGCGGCCGGGGAGACCGCCCGTCACCGCCGTCTCGCCCTGCCGTGGCACCACCACCTGGTCCTCGTCGCGCAGGCGGCGCGCCAGGTTGATGCTGAGCAGGTCGGCGTCCGGCGTCGGGCCACCGGCCGCCTCGATCGCGTCTGCCACGCGCTCGCCCGGACGGAAGCGATACACGCCCGGCCGGACGACGGCGCCGGCGACGTAGACCCGGTACTGGCCGTCGGCCGGTGCGGTACTTGTCGCTTCGGGAAGATTGAGGACAAGGGTTTGGGGGCGGGCAGGCCGGGTGAACAGGGCGACGGCCGCCACCACCAGCGCCGCGGCGGTGAGGGCCAGGGGGAGCAGCAGGCCGGAGCGAAGGGCCGACATACGGCGCCGGTGCAGTACAGTCGCGTGATGGTGCATTATACAGACATAGGCCAAGGACAGCGTCAAGCGCGGCGAATGGCAGCACATTGCCCGCGCCCCAAGGGGCTGCTATGCTGGCGCGGCCCGACATTTGCCCAGAGACCGGTGATCGATGCTGGGACGCGATTTTCTCTCCCTCGCTGATATCACGCCGTCCGAGTTGCGCCTGGTGATCGACACCGCTCTCCGCCTGAAGCGGGACGGACACGGCCCCGGCATCGCCGAGGGGCGGGCGCTGGCGCTGGTGTTCGAAAAGCCGTCCCTGCGCACGCGGGTGAGCTTCGAGCGGGCCATGCAGCAGCTCGGCGGACACGCCATCTACCTCTCGCAGGCAGAGGTGGGCATCGGCGTGCGCGAGCCGGTGAAGGACATCGCCCGCGTGCTCAGCCAGTATGTGGACGTGATCGCGGCCCGCACCTTCGCGCAGAGCACTCTCGAGGAGCTGGCCCGCTACGCCGAGGTGCCGGTGATCAACGCCCTCTCCGACGACGAACACCCCTGCCAGGCGCTGGCCGACGTGCTCACCATCCAGGAGCGGTTCGGCACCGTGGCGGGGGTGCGGGTGGCCTACATCGGCGACGGCAACAACGTGGCGCGCTCGCTCATGCTGGCGGTGGCGATGCTGGGCGGCCGCATCACGCTGGCCTGCCCCGCCGGCTACGAGCCGCCCGGCGACGTGGTGGAGTCCGCCCGCGCCTACGCCCACGCCAGCGGCGGCGAGGTATGCCTCGTCCGCGAGCCCCAGGAGGCCGTGCGCGGGGCGGACGTGGTGTACACTGACGTCTGGACCAGTATGGGCCAGGAGGACGAGCGCGTCCGGCGCCAGCGCGACTTCGCCGGCTACCAGGTCAGCCTGGCGCTCATGCAGCAGGCGGCCCCGCACGCCGTGATCATGCACGACCTGCCGGCCCACCGCGGCGAGGAGATCCTGGATGAGGCGATCGAGTCGCCCCGGTCGATCGTCTTTCAGCAGGCCGGCAACCGGCTCCACGCCCAGAAGGCGTTGCTGGCGCTGATCCTGGGTGGCGTGGCCGCGTGACCGGTTGAGGAGCGAGAACCGAGGGGTGAGGAACGAGAACGCCGCCTCCCGCTCGTTCCTCGTTCCGCACGGGCCCTCATCCCCGGCGTCGGTGAGGGCTCGATCATCAGCGCGCAACTGCCATGCCAGACTTCCTGCGCACCTTCTTGGACACCCTGGCGGAGATCGACGCCCGCAGCGTGGTCGACATCCTGCTGATCGCGGCCATGTTCTACGCGCTGCTCCAACTGCTGCGCGGCACGACCGCCATGGCGCTGCTGCGCGGCGGCCTCATCATCTTCGTGGTCGCATCGCTGGTGGCCGATACGCTGGACCTCACCGTGCTCAAGTGGCTGCGCACGAATATTCTCACCGGGCTGTTCGTGGCGGTGCCGATCATCTTCCAGCCCGAGATCCGGCGCACCCTGGAGCGCGTGGGGCGCACCCGGGTGCCGGCGCTGCGCGGGCGCGGCGCCCCGGCTCCCGCCGAGGTCGACGCCCTGATCGACGCCGTCGCGCGCGCGTGCGCCGAGCTGTCGCGCAAGCGGCACGGCGCCCTGATCGTGTTTGAACGCGAAACCGGCCTGGAGGAGTACATCGCCACCGGCCGCCGGATCGATGCCGCCCCGTCCGTGGACCTACTCACCAACATCTTCTTCCGCAACGCGCCCCTACACGACGGGGCGCTGATCATCCGCGATGGGCGCATGGTGGCCGCCGCGTGCACCCTGCCCCTCTCAGACGCGCCGCTGGATGGGCACCTTGGCACCCGCCACCGCGCCGGCATCGGCGTCACGGAGCGCACCGACGCGGTGGCGGTGATCGTCTCCGAGGAAACGGGTGATATCTCCATCGCCGCCAACGGGCGTCTCGTGGCCAAACTGGACGACGACCGCCTGCGCGCCGTGCTGGCGAGCGCGCTCGGCCGCTCCGGCCAGCATCGCGGCTGGCGGCGGTGGCTGGCCGCCGTCCGGCTCAGGCCCGCACCGGCCCTCACCCCACCCTCGCCCCGGCCTTCGGCCACCACTCTCCCGCATGCGGGAGAAGGGCCGGGGGTGAGGGTGGGTGCGGGCGGGCGGGGTGCGGGCAGGCTGGGGGTGGGAGCGGGTGAAGGTGAGGAAGAGGAGGAAGAGGAGGTGGTGCGGTGACCACCGGCGGGCGCGGCGGGCAGCGGCTGGCCAGGCTGCGCCGGCTGGCGGCGGCCGCACCCGGCAACATCGCCCTCGCCGGGCTGTCACTGGCCATGGCGGTGGTGCTGTGGGCGGTGGTGACCAACAGCGAAAACCCGGTGGAGCGGCGCACGGTGGAGGCGCGCGTGCAGGTCAACGGCGTGCCGCGTGATTACCTGGTGGCCGGCGTGAGCCCGGAGCGGGTGCTGGTGGCCGTTTCCGGCCCGCTGCGCGACCTGCGCGAGCTGCGGCCGGAGCTGGTGACCGCCAACGTGGACGTGTCCCAGCGCGGCCAGGCCGGTGAGGGCCAGCAGGAGTACACCGTGGACGCGCGGGTGGAGGTGGATGTGCCACGCGGCCTGCGCGGCGAGCCGGTGGTCGAGAACGTCAAGGTGACGCTGGAGCGCATTGAGCGGCGCGATTTCAAGGTCCAGGTCCGCCCCGGCGGCGCGCTGCCCCAAGGCTACGAGGTGGAAGGGATCACCGTGGACCACACCGACGTCGAGGTCGCCGGCACCCGCCGCAGCGTCGGCGACGTGCAGGCGGTGTTCGCCGATATCAACCTCGACGGCCAGACGGTGTCCTTCTCCCGCACGGTGCCGCTGGAGGCCCGCGACCGCGACGGCCGCACCGTCGGCAACGTGCGCCTGGAGCCGGCGACCGTGGGCGTGACGGTGCGCATCAAACGGAACCTGTACACCAAGGACGTCGTCGTCAATGTGCGCTTCCGCGGCCGGCCCAAGACCGGCTACACGGTGACCTCGCTGCTTGCCGACCCACCGGTGGTGGCGGTGGTGGGACCGCTGACCGACATCAACCAGCTCGCCGGCGTCTCCACCGAGCCGGTCGACATCGACGGCGCGGCCGCCGACGTGGTGCGGCCCGTGCGCCTGCAACTGCCGCCCAATGTGACCACCTCCCAGCCCACGGTGGTGGCCCAGGTCGGCATCCGGGCCGAGCGTGCGCCGGGGTCCGTGGCCGTGGTGCCGCGCGTGATCAACCTCGCCCCCGGCCTCACCGCCCAGCTCGGCACCCCGGTGGTGGCCGTCAACGTGAGCGGCCTGCTGGCAGACGTGGTCCAGGTCAAGGCCACCGACATCACCGTGGTGCTGGATGCCGCCGGCCTGGGGCCGGGGACCCACCGGCTGGAGCCACGGGTCACCCTGCCGCCGACCCTTCAGCTTGAAGGGGTGGTGCCCGATCGGGTGGAGCTGACGATCACGCCGGCGCGGTGATGCGCGCCGCCGCCGGCTGCTCTACGCTGGGGGCGGAGGCGTCGATGAACACGCACACCGACCGGTCCCCCGCGCGCCCGCCGCTGGTGGCCATCGTGGGACGGCCCAACGTGGGCAAGTCCTCGCTCTTTAACCGTCTGGTCGGGCAGCGGCGGGCGCTGGTGGAAGACCTGCCCGGCACCACCCGTGACCGAGTCTACGGCGAAACGGAGTGGCGGGGGCGGACGCTGCGCCTGGTCGATACGGGTGGGTTGGAGGCGCCGGGCGAAGGCCCCTTCGCCGCCCTGGTGCGGCGCCAGATCGAGCAGGCGATCGCCGAGGCGGACGCGATCCTGTTCGTGGTGGACGCGCGTGAGGGCGTCACCGCCGCCGACCTCGACATCGCCGAGCTGCTGCGCCGCACGGACAAGCCGGTGCTGCTGGTGGCCAACAAGGTGGACAACCCCCGACGCGAGCTGGAGGTGACCCAGTTCTACGAGCTTGGCTTCGGGGATCCCCTGCCGGTGAGCGCCTACCACGACGTGGGCATCGCCGAGCTGCTGGACGAACTCCTGGCGATCCTACCGGGGCAGGCCCTCTCCCCCGCGAGCGGGGGAGGGGCTGGGGGTGAGGGCTTAGGCCTGCGGCTGGCGATCATCGGCCGGCCGAACGTGGGCAAGTCCGCCCTGCTCAACGCCATCGTGGGTGACGAGCGGGTGATCGTGTCCGAGATCCCCGGCACCACCCGCGACGTGATCGACACCTCGATTCAGTATGCGGGGCAGACGATCACGCTGCTGGACACCGCCGGTATCCGGCGTGCGGGACGGATCGAACCCGGCGTGGAGCGTCACAGCGTGGAGCGTGCGCGCGCGGCGCTGGCCCGCGCCGACGTGGCCCTGTGCGTGATGGACGCCACCGAGCCGGCCACCGCCCAGGACACCCACATCGTAGGCATGGCGGAGGAGGCGCACACCGGCATCGTGCTGGTGCTCAACAAGATGGACCTCCTGCCGCCGGGGCCGGCGGCGCGCGAGCGGCTGACGGCGCTCGTGCGGGCGCGCTTCAAGTTCGTGCCGTGGGCGCCGATAGCCTTTGTATCCGCGAAGACGGGGGAAGGTGTGCGGGAGCTCCTAGACCTGGCCCTGGCCGTGGGGCGCGAACGCATCAAGCGCGTGCCCACCGGCGAGCTCAATCGTCTCGTGCGCCGGGTGGTGGCCGAACACGCGCCGCCCTCCGTGCGGGGCAAACGGCTGAAGGTGCTGTACGTCACCCAGGCCGAGGTGAGCCCACCTACCTTCGTGTTCTTCGTCAACGACGCCTCGCTCCTGCACTTCTCCTACGAGCGGTACCTGGAGAACCGCCTACGCGAGGCGTTCGGCTTCCAGGGCACCGCTATCCGCCTGGTGTTCCGCAGCCGCGGCGAAGGCGGCGAGGTTGACGGCCGCGCGACGAACGCGGAGCATCGGAAGGCGGGGGCGGGCCGCAGCACGGAGCGGCGCACCCCCTCCTCCGCGGAACCACACTGAGGCGGTGGCGCGATGGTCGGGACCAGCCTGGCGTTCGCCCTGGGCGGTTACCTGCTCGGCTCCCTGCCGACGGGCTTGCTGGTGGGGCGCATCCTCAAGGGGGTAGACATCCGCGAGTACGGCAGCGGCAAGACGGGGGTCACCAACACCCTGCGCACCCTGGGCTGGGGGCCGGCGGCGGTGGTGCTGGTGTGTGACGTGCTCAAAGGGGTGGTTCCCGTCCTGCTGGCCCAGCAGGTCACGGACGGTGCCTGGGCGCCCGTGGCCGCCGGCCTAGGGGCCATCGCCGGGCACGACTGGCCGCTGTACGCCGGCTTCCGCGGCGGCCGCGGCGTGGCCACCTCCTTCGGCGCCACCGTGGCCTTGCTTCCGGCCCTCACACCGGTCATGCTGCTCATCGGCGCCCTGATCCTCCTGCCGTGGCGGTACGTGTCGTTGATGTCGGTGCTGGGCACCGCCATGACGGCCGTCATCCTGCTCGCGCTGGTGGTGATCGGCTGGGCCCCGGCCCCGTACGCGGCCTTCGCGCTAGTGGCCGGCCCGTTGATCGTGGTGCTGCACCGGGATAACATTCGCCGGCTGCTGGCCGGCACCGAGCCGAAGATCGGCCAGGGCGGTGGCCGCCGCCCCGCGAACCGGGAGTACACCCACTCGGGTGACCGCCCCGGCTCACCGCCACCCCGGCTGACCGCCCTCACCCCCGGCCCCTCTCCCGCATGCGGGAGAGGGGTGGCCGAAGGCCGGGGTGAGGGCCAGGGCCGGGCTGGAGTCTACCCCGACAGCGTCGGAGGGCGGGGCGGCCGCTGATCCGCTCCCTATCGCCGCATCCGGTGGAGGGTATGCGAAACGAACGGTGGGCGGTGGTCGGGGTGACGGCATGGGGGCTCACGCTGACCCAGCATGTGGCCGGCGCCGGGCTCCCGGTCACGTTGCTGGCCCGTGACGAGCACGAGGCGGCGGTCGTCGCCGTGCAGCGGACGCATCCGGCCCGCACCACCGCCGTGCGGCTGCCGGAGTCGGTGACGATTTCCGCCGATCCGACCGCGCTCGCCGACGTCAGCGCGGTGGTGTTTGCCGTGCCGGCCCAGTCCATGCGCGGGAACGTGCAGCGACTGGTGCGCTGGTTGCCGCGGGGCTGCACGGTCGTTTCGGCGGCCAAGGGCATCGAGGTGGCCACCGGCCTGCGGATGAGCGAGGTGATCACAACCGTCTGTGAGGGGCGCGCGGGCGCGGTAGTGGCGCTCTCCGGCCCCAATTTGGCGGAGGAGATCGCGCGTGGGCTGCCGGCCACCACCGTGGCCGCCTCGACCGACGCCCAGGCGGCGGCCTGGGTGCAGGCCTGTCTCACCACACCCCGCTTTCGCGTCTACACCCACGACGAC
Source organism: Dehalococcoidia bacterium (assembly GCA_042408665.1). Taxonomy (GTDB): domain Bacteria; phylum Chloroflexota; class Dehalococcoidia; order CAUJGQ01; family CAUJGQ01; genus CAUJGQ01. The sequence continues at coordinate 8,334 of JBHOQW010000140.1, read as the reverse complement.
GTGATCGGGGTGGAGCTGGGCGGCGCCCTGAAGAACATCATCGCCCTCGGCGCCGGCATCACCGATGGGCTGGGCATGGGGGACAACGCCAAGGCGGCGTTCATCACCCGCGGTCTGGCCGAGATCACGCGCCTGGGCGTGGCCATGGGCGCCAACCCGCTCACCTTCTCCGGTCTGAGCGGCCTGGGGGACCTGGTGGCGACCTGCGCCAGCCCCCTCAGCCGTAACCGGCGGGTGGGCGAGGAGCTGGGACGCGGGCGGCCGCTGGCCGAGGTCCTGGCGCGGCTGGGGCACGTGGCCGAAGGGGTTCCCACCACGAAGGCCGCGCGGGAGCTGGCGCACCGGCATCACGTTGAGATGCCCATTGTGGAAGCGATGTACCGGGTGCTGTTCGAGGCATGGCCCCCGGCGGAGGCGGCGCAGTCGCTCATGGAGCGCGAGCCCCGCGCCGAGCTGCGTCTGTGAGCAGGTGGACCCGCATCGTTCGTCGTCGACGGGCCGGGGGCGCGTCACCCGGCCCTACGCCGGTCGCGGTGGCCGGCGCGGAATGGCCCGGTCCGGTTCCGCCGCCCGAGGCGGATGCGGCGCGCGGTGAGACACAGGCCGGGACCATGGCCGTCCCTGCTTCCGTGTCACCCGCGCCTGCGGCGTCCCCAACGAGGCGCCGGCGATGGCCGAGCCGGCCGCGGTGGGCGCCGCGATGGCGGCCCCCGACACGTTGGGGCGGACCGGCCGCCGATACCCTTGCCCTGCTCCTCCTGCTCGCGGTGGACCTGCTGTTCTACCGCGCCCTGCTGTTCAGCGGCCGCATCGCCGCCGACCCGACCCTCATGCGTCTGGTCTATCCCTACCGCCAGTACCTGGCCGAGGCCCTGCGGGCGGGGCGCCTGCCGCTGTGGAACCCGTACCTGTTCACCGGCGTCCCCTTCCAGGCCGACCCGCAGGCGGCGGTGTTCTACCCGCCCAACCTGCTCTTGCGCTGGCGCGACGCCCCGGAGGCCGTGGCCCTGTCCGTGGCCGGGCACGGCCTGCTCGCCGCCGTTGGAATGTACCTTCTACTGCACCGTGGGTGGGGCCTCGTGCGGCCTGCCGCCCTGACCGGTGCCGCTCTGTTCGCCTTCGGCGGCTTTCTCGGCGCCAACGCGGTCGAACCGAACATCCCGGAGGCGGCCGCCTGGCTGCCGCTCGTGCTCCTGGGTGCGCTCCTTGCCTGCCGGCGGGCGTTTCTCGCCGGGGTCTGCCTGGCGGCGGTCGCGCTGGCCCTGCAGGTGCTGGCGGGGGCTCCGCAGATCGCGGCCCTCACGCTCCTAGCCCTGGCCCTGGTCCTGGCCTGGGACGCCGTGGCGCCCGCTGCTGTCGCCGGCAATAGCCGCTGGACGAGCGTGCGACGCTGGCTGGGCGGCGTGGGCCGGGCGGGCGCCACCGGCGCGGGCATCGTGGCGCTGGCGTCGGCGCTGGCGGCCGTGCAACTCCTGCCCTCGTGGGAGCTGTACCGCCACTCCATGCTGATGTCGAGCCTGCGCGTGGCCGATCTCTCCCGGGGTGCGCTGCCCGTGGAGCTGCTGCCGCGGGCGCTGCTCCCCGGCTTCGCCGACAATCCGGAACGGGCGCTGATCGGCTACACCGGCATCATCGCGCTCGGGCTGGCGGTGGCCGGCGGGCGCGCGGCGCGCGGGGCGGCGCTGTTCGGTCTGCTCATCGCCGCGACCGGCCTCCTGGTGGCGTTGGCGGGCGCCACGCCCCTTTTCCGCGCCGTCTACGCCCTAGTGCCTGGCGGGCTCCCCTTCTCGCAGCCCGCGCGCGGCCTCATGCTGGTGGGGTTCGGGGTGGCGCTGGCGGCGGCGACCGGCCTGGACGCCCTGTGGCCGGGCGGTGAGCGGCGCGTCGTCTCGGGGCGCTGGCGCCGCCCCGGTGCGTACGTGGTGCTGGCCCTGGCCGTGCTGGGCCTGGCCTGGCTGCTCGTCCCCCGCCTTGAGGCGGTGTCGCTTCCCTCGGCCGGGGTGCGCCAGATCTGGCTCGGGCTGGGGGTGGTGGCGCTGGATGTGGCCCTGCTGTTGCCCGCGGTGCGCCCGCGGCGGTGGGTCGCGCTGTTAGTGGCCGGGGGGGCGATCGCCGAGGTCGTGGTCGCGGGTGCCCAGCTCCCGTTCACCCGCCTGGCCGACCGCGCCGCCTTCGCGGTGCGCCCTGCGCTCGCCGCGCTGGTGCACGACGCGCCTGAGCCGGTGCGGCTGGCACGGGTGGGCGACGCGCCGGAGGAGGAGGTCGTGCCGTGGCTGGCGGACTACCGTGCGGCGCGCGCCGGCCGTGATCGGCTCGCGCCGGATGCCGGCCTGCTGGACGGCGTGAACACGCTGGATGGCCTGCGCACCGCGCTGATTCCGCCATGGGATGTGGCCCGTGCGCTCGGCGCCGTCGGGCCGGCCGGCGGGGCGCCCACACCCCTCGGCGAGCTGCCCGACGTGGAGGGGGCGCTGGGGCCGCGTCTGGGCGTGACGCACGTGCTGGCCCCGTCGCGTCCCACCGTGCGGGTGGGGCCGCTGGAGTTCGTTCCCGCTGCGGCGATCACGTTGCCGCCCGGCTCAACCTACCAGGTCGAACTGACCGGTGAGCGGCCGGCCACCGGGGTGGCCCTGCTGACCACGCTGCTTGGCCCGTACCACGATGGCCAGCCAGCGGCGGAGCTGAGCGTGGTCGAGGCGCGCGGCGGCGTGCGGCGTCGCACCCTGCTCGCGGGCAGCGATACGGCCGCCGCGGACCGGGTGCCGCCGGGCGGCGGCGTGGTGCTGCCCGACGACAGCACGGCGGTGGTGAGCGAGCAGTCGTTGGGCCGGGCGGCGCTCTTCCGCAGCCTCACGCTGCGGGCCGTTGGCCCGGCGACGCTGGTGCTGCGCGGGCTCACGCTGTACGACGAGCGCAACGGCGCCGCCTATCCGATCCCGCTCGACCGGACGCTTCAGCCCGTGCCAGGCCTGGTGCCGGCGCTGTACGTTGACGCGCGCCGGCCGCCGCGGGCCGCGTTGGTCCACGCCTTCACCGTTGATCCGGACGTGGGGGGCACGATCGCCCGGCTCGCCCAACTTCCACCGGGGACGGTCGTGCTGGATCGCGCGCCGGTGTTTCCCGAGGGGGATGGCGGCTACGGGTCGGCGATCGCCGCCGATGCGGTGCGCATCGCGCGCTATACCCCGGAGCGGGTGGAGGTGCTGGTGGCGGCCGCCGCTCCCGGGGTGCTGGTCCTGCGCGATTCGGCCTACCCGGGCTGGCGCGCGCGGCTGGACGGCGAGCCGACGCCGCTCCTGCGGGCGGACGGCCTGTTTCGGGCGGTGGCCGTGCCGGCCGGGATGCACAGCGTGGTGTTCGAGTTCCGGCCGCAGCCGCTGCGCGTGGGGGGCGCCGTCAGTGTGGCCACGCTGGCGGTCGTGGTTGCCGTGGCGCTCCTCATTGGGCCGTTGCCGCGGCCCCGGGGCCGCTGATGCATCGTGCCACGGTGCGCTCGCCGCTCGGGCTGGTCCGCCAGGGGCGGGGCAGCGGTTTGACGGGCAACGGGGGTGTTTCTAGACTGATGCGGCACCCGCGCCTAGCGAAGGCGCGGACGTGGGATGGCTCACCATGCGGGGACTGATCGAGGATGTGCTGCGCGGCCAGGCGGCCGAGTACATCGAGGTGCGGGTGGAGGAGTCGGAGCATACCCGCCTCACCTACCGTGGCCGGCACCTCGACGAGGTGGCGCGCACCCGCGGCGCCGGCGGATGCGTGCGGGCGCTGGTGCGGGGCGGCTGGGGGTTCGTCAGCTTTAACGATCTGGAGGGTCTGCCGCGCGCTGTGGCGCTGGCCGTGGAGGAGGCGCGCGTGGCCGGCCGTGAGGAGAGTCGGTTCGCGCCGGTCGAGCCGCACGTGGACGTGGTCTTGCCCACGATCGGCAAAGACCCGCGTGCGGTGAGCCTGGCCGAGAAGAAGGTGCTGCTCGACGGCTACATGGACCTCATCCGTTCCACCCCGAAGATCGCCACCGCCACGCTGGCGTACACCGATACCTACCGGCGGGTGGTGTTCGCCAGCAGCGAGGGCGCGTACATCGAGCAGAGCCGCATCGACGTTACGCTGGGGGCCTCCGTCCAGGCGCGGGATGGCGCCGATGTCCAGCAGGCCAGCTTGAGCCTGGGTGCGCTCAACGATTACGCCTTCGTGGAGACGTTGGCCGATGAGCTGAAGGGCCTGGCGGAGAAAGCGGTGGCGTTTCTTGCGGCGCCGCACGTCAGGGGCGGCGAGTACACCGTGATCCTCAACCCTATCCTGGCCGGCGTGTTTTGTCACGAGGCCTTCGGCCACCTGTCCGAGGCCGACCACATCTACGAAAACCCGCGCCTACAGGAGATCATGAGGCTGGGCACCCGCTTCGGCGAGCGGCACCTCAATATCGTCGACGGCGCCGCCGTACCCGGCCTGCGCGGCAGCTACGCCTACGACGACGAAGGCACGCCCGCCCAGAAGACGGACCTCATCCGTGAGGGCATCCTCGTCGGCCGATTGCACTCGCGCGAGACGGCCGCACGGATGGGTGAACGGCCCACCGGCAACGCCCGTGCCCTGGACTACCGCTTCCCGCCCATCGTGCGCATGACGAACACCTACATCGAGCCGGGCGAGGCCCGCCTGGAGGACATGCTGGAGGGCGTGAAGGAAGGGATTTACGCCGCCAACTGGTACGGCGGCACCACCACCATGGAGCAGTTCACCTTTTCGGCGGGCGAGGCGTACATGATCCGCGACGGGCGCATCGCCGAGCTGCTCCGCCCCGTCGTGCTCTCCGGGAACCTCTTCACCACCCTGCGCAACATCGACATGGTGGGCAACGACCTGGTGATGAACCAGGGCGGTGGCTGCGGCAAGGGCGGTCAGGTGCCCCTCCCGGTCAGCAACGGCGGGCCGCACATCCGCATCCGCAACGTGCTGGTCGGCGGACGATAACTGTGCCGCAGCGTCCCCCTTCGGTTCAGCCCGTTGCCCTGGGAGAGAGGCGCTATGGACCCCGAAGCCGTGCTCGATCTGGCCTGCCGCCGCGCCGATGAGGCTGAGGTGTACGTCTCTGAGACCGAGGAGACACCGGTGGCGTTTGAGGCCAACCGGCTCAAGCTGTTGCAGACGCGCCACATGCGCGGCGTGGGCCTGCGTGTGATCAAGAACGGGCGCATCGGCTTCGCCGCCTCCACCCGCCCGGGCGATGCCGATGCCCTGGTGGACATGGCGCTGGAGGTGGCGGCGTTCGGCGCCGAGGCCCGGTTCCACATGCCGGCCATGGCCGAGTACCCCACGGTGGAGGTGTTCGATGCGGCCACCGTGGAGGTGCCCCTGACCGAGATGGTAGCGCTCGGCCAGCGGCTCATCGACGGCGTGCTGGCCGCGGCGCCGGACTTGGTGTGCGACGCCGCTGTCCGGCGCACCGTGCAGCGCGTGCGCATCCTCAACTCCGCCGGCACGGACGTGAGCTACCGGCGCACCGTGTTCCGTGTCGGTGTGACCGGCGAGCGCGTGCGCGGCACCGACATGCTGTGGGTAGGGGACGAGGAGGTCTCGGCGCGGCCCATCCGTGACGTCTCACGCATCTTGCAGCACACGCTCACGCAACTAGAGCGGGCACGCGAGAACGTGCCGGTGCGCAGCGGTGAGCTGCCGGTGATCTTCACCCCGGACGGGGTGGGGAGCGCGCTGCTGGCGCCCCTGCTGGTCGCGTTCTCCGGTAAGATCGTCTTGCAGGGGGCGTCACCGCTGGGGGAGTCGCTCGGGACGCAGGTGTACGACGGGCGCCTGACGATCGTCGACGACCCGCTGCTCCCCTGGCGGCCGACCAGCCGCCCCTGCGACGACGAGGCGGTGCCGTCCCGCCGCAACGTGCTCGTGGAGGGCGGCGTGGTGCGCACGTTCCTGTACGACCTGCAAACGGCGGGCATGGCTGGGCGGGAGAGCACGGCCAGCGCCCAGCGCGGCTTCGCCTCCCAGCCGTCGATCGGCGCCACCGCGGTGGTGATCGAGCCCGGCGAGCACCGGTTCGAGGACTTGGTCGCCGGCATCGACGAGGGGCTGGTGGTGGAGCACGTGATCGGCGCCGGCCAGGGCAACGTCCTGGGCGGGGAGTTCGGCGGCAACGTGGTGCTGGGCTACAAGGTCGAGCATGGCCGCATCGTGGGGCGGGTGAAGAACACGATGATCGCTGGCAACGTGCACCAGCTCTTCCGGCGCATCGGGGCGCTGGGCAGCGATGCGCGCTGGGTGGGCGCCGGGCTGTACACCCCGTCGATCCTGTTTGAGCGGGTAAGCGTGGCCACGGCCGACGAGGGCGGGGCCCGCGGGTAGGATAGGCATGGGCATCGAGACGTATCTGCGCGAGATCGCGGACCTGGAGCGGCCGCTGAAGACGGCGGGGCTCAGCCGACTGAGCCATCTGGACCAGGAAGAGCGGCGGGTGCTGGCCGATTGCTGGCCCACGTTGCCGCTGGAACGGCGGCGCGCCGTGCTGGAGCGCCTCACCGCCCTGGCCGAGGACAACCCGGAGCTGGACTTCGATGCCGTGTTCCTGACCGCCCTGCGCGACGCGGACGCGGTGGCGCGCCGGCTGGCGGTGGAGGGGCTGTGGGAGCACGAGGAGCGGGACGTGATCCCGGAGCTGGTGCGGCTGGTGCGCTCCGACCCAGACGTGGGCGTGCGCGCGGCGGCGGCGCTGGCCCTGGGCCGCTTCGTGCTGCTGGCCGAGTTCGGTGAGGTGCGGCCCGGGGACGCGGTCTGTATCACCGATACCCTGCGCGCGGTGATCGACGACCCGGCCGAGACCGCCGAGGTGCGCGGCCGGGCGGTGGAGGCCATCGGCGCCTGCAGCCAACCCTGGGTGCGCGGCATTATCGAACGGGCGTACACCAGTGGAGACCCCCGCCTGGTCGTGAGCGCGTTGCACGCCATGGGGCGCAGCGCGGATCGCTACTGGCTGCCCACGCTGTACCAGGAGGTCACGAGCGCGGATCCGGAGCTGCGCTACGAGGCCGCCGGCGCGCTCGGCGCCATCGAGGACCTGGAGGCGGTGCCGTATCTGGCCCCGCTGCTCGACGACGAGGACAGCGAGGTGCAGGAGGCGGCGATCCAGGCCCTGGGCGAGATCGGCGGGCGGGAGGCGATCCACCTGCTCCGCCGGCGGCTGACCGACGCCGATGAGCGGGTGCGCGCGGCGGTGGAGGCGGCGCTGGAGCAGGCCGAATTCGGCGACGACCCACTCGGTCTCACGCTCTAGAATGGACGTAGGGCACAGGAGGACCGGCAACGGGCGCCGGCGCGCGGCGGTCTGGGTTCCGTTCCGGGGCCACAGCGGGACGCTCCTGGTTGGCCCAGGATGGACGGAATGGCGACCGGTAAGCAGCCCGGCCGGAGGCTGGCAGTCGAGCATCTGGTCTCCTACGGCGGGATCGTGTACCGTCACGGCGCGCAGGGGGTGGAAATTCTGCTCTGCGGCCGCAGCGAGCCGGGTATCTGGGGGTTACCCAAGGGCACACCGTTGCCCGGCGAGTCCGGCGAGGAGACGGCCCGCCGCGAAGTGCGTGAGGAGACGGGCCTGGACGTGCGCATTGAGGGGAAGGTGGGCGAGATCGAGTACTGGTTCACCCGACCGGAGCTGGGCAAGCGCTTCCACAAACGGGTCCACTATTACCTGATGACTCCGGTGGGCGGGAGCATCGAGCAGCACGACCAGGAATACGATATCGTTCGCTGGTTCCCGATCGCGGAGGCGGAGCGGCTCCTCACCTATAGCAACGAGGCCGAACTGGTGCGGCGCGCGGCGGCCATGATCGCCGAGCGCCAGACGGCCGGCCGGGGGGAGGGCGACACGTGACAGCCGTGGAAGATGAAGTCGCCTGCGGCAAGCTGGTTCGCCTGCGGCGCAAGCGCTTGAGCGACGCCGAGGCCGACTACGAATGGCGGCGCGACCCGGAACTGGCCAGCTTCGATGCCGCGACCCCGCTGCGCTCCTCATTCAAAGAGTTTCTCGCCTCCTACACCGACGACCTGCGCTATCCCAGCCCGTTCCGGCGTGTGTTCGCGATCGAGGACCTGGATGGCCACCACATCGGCAACGTCATGTACTACAACATCGATGACCGCCGCGGCGAGGCCGAGCTGGGCATTACCATCGGCGACAAGCGCTACTGGGGCCGGGGCTACGGTACGGACGCCGTCAAGACCTTTCTCCGCTACATCTTCACCCACACCAACCTGCGCCGCATTTACCTGAACACCCTGGACTGGAACGTGCGCGCCCAGCGCGCTTTCCAGAAGGCGGGGTTCGTGCCCATC
>JBHOQW010000188.1:0-24548 GCA_042408665.1 Dehalococcoidia bacterium | reverse complement strand
ACCGCCGCGCCTACTCACCCGTCCTACGCCAGGCCAGCCTCCCGCCAAACACCACCATCCCCTGGTGGCAGGGTCGGCGCCTCCACTTCGAATTCAGCTAACCCAGGGTCGAAGAAGCTGCATGGAAATCGGCGTTAGGCGAGGGTGTACAAACTCCCTCGGTCATTCTCGTTAGGCAATCCAAGCGAGGTGGCGGCCCCAGGTTCTGCCGGACCAAGCCGCCGGACCAGCCGTGAGGTTCTGGCAGCAGCCCATGCATCCCCCGTCGCGTGCATGGGTCCCCCGACAGGCTCCCCGGCCTCCCCTCGCCGTGGGAGTTGAGTGGTGGTGTGCACGGCCCTGCCACGCTCAGGTTCGGCCGCCCTGGTGAGGCGCCTCGGCGCCCGCCGGGCCGTGGTCCCTGCGCTGCCGCTGGTGCTGGTGCTGCCGCTGGTGGTGGTGGTCGCGGGCTGCTCGTCAGGCACGGGCGGGTCCCAGACGAGCCCCACGACGACGGCCGGCGGGTCGGCCGGTAGCGGCCTTGGGTGCCGCTGATGGCAAGCACGGTCCTGCCACGCTCGGCCGCCCGCATGCGGCGGGTCGACCTTCGCGTCCTTGTCGGCCTGCTGGCGCTGCTGATCGGGGTGCTCGGCGCCTTCGGCGTGGTCCGCCACCTGGCCAAGCACGTCCCGGTGCTGGTGATGGCCCGCTCGGTGGCAGCGGGCCAGGTGATCGGCGCCGGCGACGTGCGGGTCGCGGAACTGGGCCTTGCGCCCGGGGTCGCCGTGCTCGGCCCGGACGCTCGCGACCAGGTGGTGGGGCACATGGCGGTGGCGCCGCTGGCGGCCGGGCAGGTGCTGGCGCCCGGCTCGGTGGCGCCGGCCCCGCCGGTCGGGCCGGGCGAGGTGGCGATGAGCGTGGCGGTGCCCGTGGAGCAGGCGGCCGGTGGCATGGTCCGCGCCGGGGACCTGGTCGAGGTGATCGCCTCGCCACGGACCACCGCCGCAGCCGGTGAGGCGCGGGCGGTGGTGCTGCTTGGGTCGGTGCGGGTGCTGGCGGTGAGTGCCTCGTCGCCGGACAGCTCGGGCGCGGCCAGGCTGGTGGTGAGCCTGGCGGTGCCGAAGGCGGACGCGCCGCTGCTGGCGCAGGCGCGGCGGGGCGGATCGATCTGGCCGTGCTCGGCGGCCCCCAGCAGACCCAGGGGACACAGGGGGCCGGGTAGGTGGCGGCGCGGCTGGTGGTGGTGACGGGCGGCAAGGGCGGCCCTGGGGCGACCACGCTGGCAGTCGGCTTGGCGGGCGCGCTTGCTGCGGGGGGCCGCTGCGTGCTGCTGACCGACCTGGACCCGGCGGGCGGGGACGTGGCGGCGCACCTTCCCGTCGATCCGCAGCGGGGCGTGCTGGTCTTGCTGACGCTTGTGAGCGCGTCGCTTGGCCCGGAGCAGGTCGCAGCCGAGACGGTCGCGGTCGGCGAGCGGCTGTGGGTGCTGCCGGGGCTGCCGCGCCCGGCCGCCGCGGACGGCGGGACGGAGACGGGACTGCTGTCGCCCGCGCTGGCGCGGCGGGTCCTCGCTGCCGCAAGGGAACTGGTGGAGCTGGAGGTCGTGGTGGCCGATGCCGGGCGGCTGCTGCCGGGGTCGGTGGCCGCCAGCCTCCTTGAGCTGGCGGATCGGAGTGTGCTGGCGGCCCGCCCGGACTACCTGGGGGCGCTGGCGGCCCGCCGGGCGCTGGACGCGGCGAGCAGGGCGGGGTCGGCGCGGCTGGTGCCGGTGGCGGTGGGTGCCAGGCGGCGCTGGCTGGGGGATCTGGTGGAGCTGGCGGAGGTGCTCGGGCGGCCGCTGGCTGGCGTGGTGCCGGCAAGCCCGCGCCGGGTGCGCCGCGCGGTCGAGGCGGCCGCGTCACCGGTCAGGGGCCGGCTGGGGCGGGCGTATGCGCGGCTAGCCGCCAACCTGCTGGCCGTCGACGTCGATGCCGCCAGCACGCCAGCCGGAGCCGACCGGCCAGGCACAAGACGCGCGCTAAAGGGCAAGCCGCCGCCAGGGCCGGTGCCAGGGTCTGCGTCGGCGGCGGCACCGGTCGTGGGCAGCAGGGGCGGCGCGGCCGTCGAGGACCAGCAGGTTGGAGGCCAGCAGGTCGGCGGCCCGCCGCCGCTTGGAGCTGGACGGGACCTGGGGCGATGAGCGCGGAGCTGGACGGCTGGCGGGCCGGGACCGATGGTGCGGCTGGGCCACAGCCGCTGGCGCCGCGTGCGCGCGATCGCGCGTTCGGTGATGACCGGCCGGTCGCCGACGACGCGGCGGCTGCGGCGGCGGCACGGGCGCTGGTGGGCCGGCTTCGGGCGGCGGTCGCCGGGGAGCTGGCGCAGGCGCTCGGGCCCGAGCGCCTGCTGTCCCCGTCGGCCGACGACGAGGCCAGGGTGTGGGCGGCGATCGCCGAGCAGCTCGCCGAGGCCAACCGCGACCGGGTGCTCGCCGGCAGCCCGCCGTTCAGCGACGAAGTGCTGGAAGAAGTCGGCCAGACAGTGTTCGACGCGCTGCTGCGGCTGGGGCCGCTGGAGCGCTACCTGGCCCAAGACGACGTCGAGGAGCTGATGGTCAACGGGCATGAGCGCGCGTTCGTGATCCGCGCGGGCGGCGTCAAGCAGGAGATCCCCACCGGGTTCGCCGGCGAGGCGGAGCTGCGCGCGTTCGCCAGCCGCACTATGGCCGCTGCGGGCCGGCGGCTGGATGAGGCCAACCCGGCCGCCGACGCGCGGCTGCCCGACGGCTCCAGGCTGCACGCGATCTGCCCGCCGCTGGCGCCGTTCACCTGCGTCACCATCCGCCGCCACCGGCTGCTGGCCCACTCGGTGCAGGACCTGGTGCGGCTGGGCACGCTCACCCCGCCGCTTGGGGAGCTGCTGGAGTGCGCGGTGGTGGCGGGGCTGAACGTGATGTTCTCCGGCCCGACCGGCTCGGGCAAGACCACCACGATGAACGCCATCGGCGCTGCCATCCCCCCAGGCGAGCGGGTGGTCACCATCGAGGAGACCAAGGAACTGGCGCTGGAGCGCCACCTGCCCGACTGCATCGCGCTGGAGGCCCGCTTCGCCAACGTCGAGGGGCTGGGGCAGGTGCGGCTGCGCGACCTGGTCCGCCATGCCCTGCGGATGCGGCCCACCCGGATCATCGTCGGGGAGGTCCGAGGCCCCGAGGCCCTCGACATGCTCTCGGCGATGAACTCCGGCCATGAGGGCTCGATGGGCACCATCCACGCCAGCTCGGCCCGCCAGGCGCTGTCGAAGCTCCGCATCTACACCAAGATGGCCGAGGAGTCGCTGTCGGACGAGGTCGTGGCCGACATGCTGGCCGAGACCGTCGACCTTGTCTGCCAGCTCAAGCTGCTGAGCGACGGGCGGCGGGTGCTGTGCGAGCTGGCCGAGGTCGCCGGGGTCGAGGGCGGCCGGGTGCTGACCAACACCCTGGCCACGCTGGGACCCGGCCAGGTCCCGGTGGCGACCGGGGTGCAGTCCCGCGCGGCTGAGCGGCTCCAGGCCGCTGGCTTCGACCTCCGCGGCTGGCTGACCAGCGCCAATGCCAGTGACGGCGGCGTGGGCGGCGGCGTGGGCTGGGGGCGCTGACGCCATGTCCATGCTGGTGCTGGGATCGGGGACCCTGACCGGGCTGGGCCTGTTCCTGCTCGCCGACGCGCTGCTTCGCCCCCACCAGCCGCTGGGGGCCGCTGCGCTGCTCGCCTATGCCGCGCCGCTTGGGACGGGCCTTGCCGGGGGCCTGGCCGGCTGGCTGCTGACCGGCTGGCCGGTCGCGGTCCTGGTCGGCGCGGTCGGTGGCGCGTTCGTACCCAGGAGCATCAGGGCCCACGCCGAGGCCCGCCGCCGCGCGGAGCGCTCTGAGGCCATCGCCGCGGTCGCCGCCGGGCTGCGCGATGCGGTCCGCGGCGGGCTCGGCATCACCGAGGCGATCGGCGGGCAGGCCCGCTGGGGGCCGCCCGCCCTGCGTGGTGAGCTGGGCCGGCTCGCCGCCGAGACCACCATGCTCGGCCTGCCCGAAGCGCTGGCCCGTTTCGCCGGCCGGCTCGGCGACCCGCTCGCGGACCTTTTGGCCGCCACCCTGGCACTCAATGCCCGGCTGGGCGGCCGCAACGTCGCCGGGGTGCTGGACGCGCTGGCGGTGGCGGTGCGGGCGGAGGCGCAGACGCTGCGGGAGGCTTGCGCCCGCCAGGCCCAGCAGCGCCTCACCGCCCGGATCGTCGCCGCCGCGCCGCTGCTGATCCTGCTGGCGATCCGCCGCGCCAACCCCGCCTACCTGGCCCCCTTCGCCACCCCCAGCGGGCAGGGCGTGCTCGCCCTGGCCGCGCTGCTGGTGGTCGCCGGCTACACGGTCATGCTCGCCCTCACCCGGCCCCCGGCCGCCGCGCGGCTGCTGCCCGGCACCGGCACAGCAGCGGGAGGCGTGCGGTGATCCAGGCGGTGGGGTGGGCGGCGCTGGCCGGAGTCGGCATGCTGCTGCTGCTGACCGCGCAGCCGGCCGGCCGGGCCCGGCCGAGCTTCGCCCGCCGGCTGGAGGCGCTGCGGCCGGACGCATCCCCGCCGCCGCCCACGCCCGAGGTCTTCGCCACCCCTGGCCTGAACCGGGTGCTGGTCCCGGCGCTCCGCGGTGTCGGCGGCGCCGCGCTGTGGCTGGCCGCGCTGGCGGGGCTGCGTCCCCGGCGGGCCCAGCGGCGCCTGGAGGCGGCCGGGGACCCCGGCGGGCTTGGCGTGTTCATCGGCCAGAAGCTGGCCGGCGCGCTGCTGGGGCTGGCGCTGCTGCCGGCCTGCACCGCCATCGGCTTGACCCCGTTCGGGCCGTGGCCCGCCTGGACGTGGCTGGCGGGCGCCGTCGCCGGGTTCTTGGGACCGGACGCGGGGCTTGCCGCCCGGGTGGCCAGGCGGCGGCGGGAGCTGCTGGATGGGCTTGGCACCGCGACCGAGGTCCTGGCGCTGGCGATCGCGGCCGGCGCGGGGCTGGAGCAGGCGCTGGCCGAGGCGGCCACCGCCTCAAGCGGCCCCTTCTTCGCCGAGCTGGCGACCCGGCTTGCCCGCGCCCGCTTGGAGGGCGCCCGCGGCACCGACGCGCTCCACCAGTTCGCGCAGGCCGCCGACCTGCCGGAGCTGGCCGCGCTGGCTGGGGCGGTTGAGGCCGGCGCCCGCCAGGGCACCCCGGTGCTTGAGACCCTGCGCGCCCAGGCCGCAGCAGCGCGCGAACGCCGCCGCCTTGGGCTGCTGGAGGCCGGCGAGCGCGCCCAGGTCACCATGCTGCTGCCGATCGGCCTGCTGATCCTGCCCGCCTTCTTCCTCGTCGTCCTCTACCCGGCCACCACCGCGCTGCTTCGGATCTCCAACCCATAGCACCCCGCAGCACCCCACAGCGAGCAACCCATGGCGTCAGTTCCACAAAGACAGAGCTCAGAGGAGGGATTCACCGTGGTTCGCGCATGGCGGGCATGCACCCGCCTTGCCAGCGCCCTCGCCGCCGCAGCCGCCGCGATGCTCGCGCCCGTCCTCACGCGGCCAGGCATCGCCGACCATAGCCAGGAAGACGGCACCGCCTACATCGAGTACATCGTGCTGGCCGCGGTCGCCGTGATCGTGCTGCTGGCCGTCATCCAAGGGTTCTTCGGCGGCATCGCCAACCTGTTCACCCGCCTGACGAACACGCTCAACGGCATCTGACGACACCAGGCCAGGCCCTTCCCATGCCAGCACACTACCGTCGCCGTCAACCAGCCGCCGCGCTCGCGCATGCCGGCCAACGCCCCGAGCGGACGCTGGGTGCGGCGCGAAGCCAGGCGCAGGAACCGGCGCAGGAACCGGCGCAGGGCGCGGCGACGCTGGAGTTCGCGCTGGTCGCCCTGGTGCTCATGCTGCTGGTGCTCGGCATGGTGCAGTTTGCGCTGTGGTACCACGCGCAGAACGTCGTGCTCGCCGCCGCCCAAGACGGCGCCCGGCTCGCCGCCGCCGAGCACAGCACCGCCACCGCCGGGCAGCGGCGCGCGCTGGAGCTGCTGCGGGCCGGTCTCGGGCAGGCCGCCCAGGGCGCTGCCGTCACCGCGACCCGCACCCCGCAGGTCGCCACCGTGTCGGTCACCGCCAAGCTGCGCCCGCTGCTGCCGCTCGTGTCGGCCTTGCGCCTGCGCGCCACCGGCCGCAGCTTCACTGAACGCTTCCGCCCGACGCCGATTGGGGGCACCCCGCCATGATCCCGCCAGGCTTGCGACACCGGAACAGGGACCATCGCCGGGACCGGCAGGGCGGCAACGCGGCCCTGGAGCTGCTGCTGGTCGCTCCGGTGCTGCTGCTGGTGATCGCGGCGGTGATCGGCATCGGCAGGGTGACCGCCGCCCGCGCGGCGCTGGCCGGGGTCGCCCGCGAGGGCGCCCGCAGCGCGGTCAGCGCCCGAAACGCCGCGCAAGCCGTCACCCTCGGCGAGGCCAGCGCCCAAGCCGCCGCGCGCGGCTACGGCATGGACCCCTCGCGCCTGACCGTCACCGTCGACCCCGGCGGCTTTGCCCGGGGCGGCAGCGTGGTGGTGACCGCCACCTACCGCATCCCCCTCGCCGACCTGCCGAGCTTCGGCGTCCTGCCCCGCGAGCTCACCCTCACCGCCCGCCAGGCCCAGCCGATCGACCCGTTCGCCAGCCGATGACCAGCGTCTCGCCAACCCCGTCACGCCGCCAGCCATGCTGCGGCCGCGACCACGACCGCGACGGTGAGGCCGGGCAGGTCGCGGTCCTCGTCGCCGTCCTGCTGCTCGGGCTGCTGGCGCTGCTCGGCCTGGTCGCCGACGGCGGCCTGGTGTTCACCGCCCGCAGGGACCTGCAGGGCGCCGCCGACGGCGCGGCACGCGCCGGGGCTGGCGCGCTCGACCAGGCGACCTACCGGGCAAGCAACGGCCAGGTCGTCCGCTTGGACCCCGCCCAGGCTCGCAGCGCGGCCAGCCGCTTCCTCGACACGACGGGGTTCTCCGGCGATGCCGTGGTCACCGCCGATCCCGCCACGGTCACGGTCACGCTGGCAGAGCAGGTCCGACCCCCGATCCTGGGGGCGTTCGGCGTCGGCCCCGTCGAGGTCGATGCCCGCGCCGCGGCGCACCCGGAGACCGGCATCACCGTCCCGGAGGCCCCCTCGCCATGACCAAGCCCCGTCTCCGCCACCGCCAGGTCGCTCCAGCGCTGCCTCCCGGGCTGGCCGTCGCCCTCGCCGCCGTGCTGCTCACCGGCTGCCAGGGCGGCACCGCGCACAGTCCGCCGACAACCGTCGCTCATCCGGCGCCGACGACCTCGGGCGTGGCACGGACCACTCTGCCGGCACGCTCGCCATCGGCGGTCCTGTTGGCCGCCTTCACCCGCTCCTGGCAGGTGTACGCCGATGCGCTGCGCCGCCTGGACGCGAGCAAGCTGCCCGCGGCATTCGCGGGCGATGCGCTGCGTGCGGTGCAGTCCGAGGTCGTCGAGCAGAGGGCCAAGCACCAGCCGGTCCGCATCAGCGTGCAGCACCACCCCAAGGTGCTGCTGGTCAACGCCACCGATGGGGTCGTCGCCGACCAAGGCGTCAACCACAGCGTGGTGCTCAACCCCGCCACCGGGCAGCCGGCCGAGCCCGACCCCAACCAGCCGTTCAGCGAGCATCGCAACTTCAAGTTCCTCGACGGCACCTGGAAGGTCGTCGAGATCGTCGAGGAGAGGGCGCCATGACGCGACGCAGATGCGCCATCCTGGCTGGCCTGGTCGTGGGCCTGCTGCTGCTCCAAGCCAGCCCAGCATTCGCCTACAAGTGGAAGCACACCATCACCGTCGGGGTGGACCCCAACGGCGTCCCAGTGAAGATCAACGCCACCGCGACCGGGATGGGCAGCGCCGTGGGCGGCAGCGGACGGAGCGACGGCCCGTCCTGCACTATCGAGCCGGTGAGCATCGGCGCGGGCATCGCTGGCCTATATAAGGATAAGAATGTCCCGGCCGACGTGGTCCTGTTCGAGGTCTCCTGTGGGACCAACTTCGATTTCGTGTGGCTGCGGGTTGGCGCCAACGGCCAGCCGATTCTTCCTGGTCAGACCGTCAGCCCCTACCAGCTCGCCCTGTCGGCTCGTGACCGGCTCCCCATTCCGGCCGGCGGGATCGAGGCCAACCCCATCCGCAGCCTCACCGGCTTGCCGACCTGGTTCTGGTACGCCGGCTACAACGGCCGCCCGCTCACCAAAGCCGTCACCGCCTTCGGTGTCACCGTCCAGATCCAGGCCACCCCGACCGCCTATCACTGGGACTTCGGCGACGGGGCCACGATGACCAGCCACGACCTCGGCCGCGCCTACCCGGCCCACTCCGACATCACCCACACCTACCAAACCGCGCAGCCGGATGCGACCGTGGCCTGCACCTTCCAATTCGCGGTGCGCTGGCGCACGCCGGGAGGCCCATGGACTGCGCTGCCGCCCATCACCCGCACCGCCACCGCCACCCTCCAGGTCGCCCAGAGCCAGGCGGTGATCGGCCAGTGACCCGAAGGACACGGCGGTGAGCCGGCTTCGCCGCGTCGCGGCGTTCCTCGGCTTGGCGGTGAGCGTCGCCGGCCTGCCGGTGCTGCTGCGCGCCGCGGCGGGCCCGCCGAGCCTGGCCGGGCTGCCGACCTGGGAGTGGCTGCGCACCAGCCTGCACCTCCAGTACATGCCGCTCGACCCGCTGCTGCGGCTGCTGGCGCTGCTGGCCTGGGCGCTGTGGGCCTACCTGGCGCTGGTAAGCGTGCTGCGCATGCTCGCCCTGGCCGCCGCGCGCCTCCATGTGGCCGGCGCGGGCCTGCTGCTGGCCACCACCGAGCTGGTGACCCTGCCGCGCCTGCGCCACCTGGTCGACGCAGCCGTGGGGATGAGCCTGCTGGCCTCCACCGTCGGCCAGCCGCCCACCGCCGCCCCCACGCGGCCCGCCCCGGCCGCCGTGCGGGAGGCCAGCATCGCGGCACCGGCAGCAGCGCCGCCCGCCTGGGAGCGGACCCGCGCCCTGCTGCGGGTCGCCGCGCCGCCCACCGCCGTGCCTGCCGCTGGCCAGGACGGCGACGGGGACGGCTCCTCACATCCTCCGCTTCCACCGCCCGACCCGCGACCGCCGGCGACCACCGCCAACCCGGCGGCGGCGCATGCCGGCTCCCACCTCCATGCCGGCGCTCATGCGCGGCCCACCGTCACCTACACCGTCCAGCCAGGCGACTCGCTGTGGCGGATCGCCGAGAAGCGGCTCGGCGACCCGCTGCGCTGGCACGAGATCTGGGCGCTCAACCGAGGCCGCGACATGGGCGGCGGGCGGATCTTCCACCGCGCCGGGCTGATCCTGCCCGGCTGGGTGCTGCTGCTGCCTGCTCCCCCCTCCCCGCCGGCTCCCGCGCCGCCAGCGGCGGCGAGCGCGCCCGCGCCCTCTCAGCCGCCGATGACTGCCCCGCCTCCCACGACCACGCCGACGGCGCCGACGCCCAGGGCACCCACCGCCGATGAGGACGCCCAGCAGGCCCAGCAGGCCCAGCAGGCCCACCAGCCGCCGCCGGCAGCCCCGGCCCACCAGACCGCGGGCCGGCACCGTCCAGCGATCAGGCTGCCCGACGGCGGCGTGGTCGGCCCCTCGCTTGCCGCGGCGATCACCGCAGCCCTCACCCTCGCCTTCCTCCATCGACGGCGCCGCCAGCGCCTCAGCGACCCACAGCCCGGCCTCCACCACACCGACCCGCTCGTCACCCCCGCCGTGCGCCGGCTGGTCCGGGCCACCACCGGCGCCGACCAAGCCGACGGCCAGACCGACGGCCAGACCGACGGCGCCGACGCGCGGTCGGCGTCCAAGCCCCCGTCCAGCACCGCAAGCGGCGGCTCCGGCTCCGGCATCCCCCTCCCGCCTGGAGCTGGAGCCGGCGCATCTGACGGGATCGTCGAGATCGCCCATGCGGGCCGCCAGCACGAGCAGGCCGAGGCCGCACCCGATGGCGGCCTCGACGTCGGCCTCCGCGTCGACCTCGCCGCCGGTGGGCTCGGCCTCGTCGGCCCGAGCGCCCTGCCGGCCGCCCGCGCCATCCTCACCGCCCTGCTGGGCGCCACTCGACCAGACACCAGCGAAGCGCTCGTCGCCGGCCCGGCGCTCGCCAGCAAGCTGCTCGGCGACCCCACCCCCCGCCCCTCCCCCTTCCCCGGCCTCACCATCGCCGCCGACCTCGACGCCGCCCTGACGACCCTGGAAGTCGAGCTGCTGCACCGCACCCGGCTGCTGGGCCACCACGGCATCGCCGACGTCGCCGCCTACGCCGACTTCGACCCCGCCGAGCCCTTGCCGACCCTGGTCCTGGTCGCCGACCTGCTCGCCGACGACCGCGGTCAGCCCCACTCGTACGGGCCACGGCTGGAGGCGGTGCTCCGCATGGGCCGCCGCCTTGGCATCGGCGCCATCCTGCTCGGGCCCAACCCGGCCGGCCCCACCGTCACCGGCGACCAGGCCGGCGCAGTCACCGCCCTGCGGCCCGACGGGGCCCTTCCCGAGCTGCTGGGCGCCCGCCTGTACGTCCTCGGCGTCGAGGAGGCCGGCGAGCTGCTGCGGGTGATCGCCGCCGGCCGCGGCGCAGAGCCAGGAGCAGGACCGGAGCCGGAACCGGAGCCGGAACCAGAGCCGGGCGGCGGGGAACCGCAAGCACGCCAGCCCGAGTCCGTGCCTCTGCTGCCAGCAGCCGCCATGCAGATGCAGGCCGCTTCCGAGCCGACCGCCAAGCCTGCCAGCGGCCAAGCCGCCAACCAGGCCGACCAGGCCGAAGCAGCCGGCGAGGCCGAGGGTGGGAGGCTGGGCGCGCACGCGCAGCCGGCCGGGACCGCCCCACCGGTCGAGGTCCGGGTGCTTGGCCCGCTCCAGCTCCTGGTCAACGGGCGCCAGCTCGCCAAGGGGCTGCGCTCCCACGCCTACGAGCTGCTCGCCTACCTGCTGCTGCACCCCAGCGGGGTCACCCGCGAGCAGGCCATCGAGGCGCTGTGGCCAGAGATCGACCCCGACCGTGGCGTCCAGTGGTTCAAGGCGGTGCTGGGCAACCTCCGCCGCGTCCTGCGCCCAGCCACCGACCTCGACCTCGTCCTCGACGCCGGTGTCGACGCCGGCGCAGCGACCACTGGCACCGGTGTCGCAGTGATCGCCCGCGTCGTCGACCGCTACCAGGCAAACCCCGACCTGGTCAGCTGCGACCTGTGGCGCCTCCAGCACGCCCTCGCCCGCGCCGTCGCCACCGCCGACCCGGCCGGCAAGACCCAGGCGCTCCAGCAGGCGCTCGCCGCCTACCAGGGCGATCTGCTCGACGGCGCCGACTACCAGTGGGCGCTCACCGAGCGCGAAGACCTCCGCCGCCAGGCGGTCAACGCCGCCGGCCGCCTCGCCGCTCTCCACGAGCAGGCCGGCGACCACGACCGTGCGCTCGACGTCCTCGACCAGGCCGTGCGCTGGGACCCCTACAAGGAGGAGCTGTACGAGCGCATCATGCGGCTCCACGCCCGCCTCGGCCGCCCGGACGAGGTCCGCCGCACCTTCCGGCGGCTGGAGCTGCGCATGGCCGAGCTGGACGACGACCCGACCGACGCGGCCCGCCGCCTGCGCCTGCGGGATGAGTTGCTTCGCGCATCGCCCTAGGCGCAGCCAGGGCCGGCAACCAGCAGCATGCCGCCCGAGCAGGAAGGTCAGAGGCCTCGCGGCATCTCCGGCATCTTCGGCCGGCGCGACCGTGGTCGAGCTGGTCGGCGAACGCTGGCACGTCAGTCCCGCGCCGGTCGACGGTGACGCCTGACGCTTCCCAAGCTGCCCTCGCCCCGGCCGCCGCAGCGACCAACGACGCGGCGAAGCTCGACGCCCTCACTTGGGCGACGGCGTCCTGCGACGGCAGGCTGCGGCGGCAGGCTGCTGAGGCGCCGGCGACCACTGGGCCGAGGAGCCCGGGCAGGGAGCTGCCCGGCCAGGCCAGCGACGTGACGGGCCGCCTGGCCTGGCTGGGCAGCGGGAGCAGGCTGACCTGGACAGGGCGACCCCCCGCGCTGGAGGACGGCGCCCCGGCAGCGCGCATGGCGGCGTCACGGCGGCCTGTGGGCGCCACACGGGGCGACCCTGCCCAGGTGGTCGGGGTCGGCGCCCAACGGCGCCCACAGGCCGCCGTGGGCGCCCCACCGGCGCCCGCACCTTCGACGGCCCGGCATCGCTGGCGGTCGCCCATAGGCGCCGGGCCCGGCTCATCGCCGATGGGCAAACACCCAGGTCACGAGGGCAATTATGCCTTGAGGCAGTGGCGGTGGTCGAGGTAGGTCCTGGACGCCGGAACCACCCGCACCGAAAGGAGCCGCACATGGCCACCGGCACCGGCACCGGCACCGGCACCGCTGGCGCCAAGCGGTCCGCCGTCGCCGCGATCTTGTACGCGCTGCGCCAGCGCCCCGACGCCACCGCCGCCGAACTCGCCGAGTTCGCCGGCATCGGCCGCTCTACCGCCGACCGGGTCCTGGCCAGCCTCGAGGCCGAAGGCCGCGCCCTGCGACAGCGCGACACCACCCACCCCGGCCAGGCCCACCGGGCTGCGGCCCGCTGGGTGCTCACCATCGACGGCGCCCGCACCGGCACGGCCGACCAGGAGCAGGCGGAAACCCAGGCCGTCCAGGCCGATGCCGACTCGGCCGACGCCGTCCCCGCTGAGCAGCCGCCCGCCCCCAGTTCGACACCAGAGCCCGACGTGGCCGTCCTGGCCGCTGGCGACGCCGATCATGGCGTCCAAGACGCCGGTCAGGCTCCCGGCGCCAAGACCGCAACGGCCGAGGCCGAGCCCGAGGCCGAGCCCGAGGCGCCGCCCGCCGGGCAGGCCAAGGGCGCCGACGCCGACGCCAGCGGCCCGCGGCTGCGCCCCGGGGCGCTGCGTGACCTGGTCCACGCCTGGCTCGCCGAGCGGCCGGGGGAGGAGTTCACCCCGACCCGGATCGGCAAGGAGCTGGGCCGCAGCGCCGGCGCCGTCGGCAACGCGCTGGTCACCCTCACCGAGCAGGGCAAGACCATCCAGACCAGCGCCAAGCCACGCCGCTACACCCTGGCGCCGCCGAACGCCGACACCCCGGCCGTTGAGACGCAGGCCGCGACCGCGCCGGCAACGACGAGCTGAGTCTCAGCAGCCCGGCATCCACCCCGCAAGGCGCTTCCGGGGGCGATCCCGCGCCCCCGGAAGCCTTGCATCAGGAAGGTAGGTTCCCGATGCACGCCAAGTCTACTGAGCCGCAGCGCCTCGGCGACCTCGCCGAGGCGGTCGCCGACCTCGCCGAGCAGGTCTGGACCCACATCGTCACCGCCATCGAGCTGGGCAACTTCCCGCCCGGCGCCGTGTTGTTCTGCGAACGCGACCTGTGGCGCTGGCAGCACACCCTGCGCCAGGCCGCCGGCACGCCCGTCCGGGCTGCGGGCGAGGGCACCAGCCGGCAGGTCGCGGTGGTGCTGCTGGTCGAGCTCGCCAAGCCGCGCGACCTCGGCTGGCTGGCCGAGCAGGTCGTCGAGACCCGGGGGCCGGTCGGCGACGGCTGGCGCATCCTGCACCGCAGCACCCATCCCGACCCGACCGCCATCTTCGGCGATGGCCACGACCAGAATGTCTCCCGGTAAGCCGAGTCCGCGTCGACGGCAACCCAAACGCCACCAACCACGAACCCGGTCAGGGTGCCCGCTGCCCAGCGGGCACCCTGACCGCCGTGCACCTCTCCCGACAGCTCCTACCCAGCCAGCCGGGACCTCCGCCTCCATCCCCGAGGAACCCGGCGTTACTCCTTGCGACGCCGATCGATCTGTAGAGCGGCTCTTCCCGACTGTGGGCGGTCAACGTCGCTGAACTAGGGACCGAGAAACCCCCGATGCTGGTCATACCGTGGTCGCGTACGCAGCGTCCGCCAGCCTCTTATGGTGGCGATCGGCCCCCGCCTGCCCGGCGCGTAGAACGCGGTCTTCGGCCGGTCGTCGAGATAGGCTTCGAGCCTGGCGGACAGCCCTGCCTCGCAGCTCACCTTGAGCCCTCGCGGGCTGCTGACGCCTTCGTTGGTGGCTTCCTGCCACCGCACGACCCGCATCGTCCAGCCTCTGCCGCGGGCAGGCTTGGGGGACCGGACTTGGAGGAGTTGCTTGAGCGCCGCATCGACGGCATCTCGCAGGTCCTCGAATGCCGCGTCGGCGTGTGCCGGACCGCTCAGCTCACCCACCTCCTTGCCTGGAGCCTCGTCACTTCCTGGCATTGGCATGGCGTCCGGATCGCACAAAAGGCCCTAGACACACCAACGGGCAAGGCAAGGACCATGCGGGACGGCGCAGCGCCCCGGCGTGGTCCACTGCGCCGGGGCGCTGGCCTCCCCTGCGGTTTGACGTAGGCAGCCGTGATGACTGCTGCCAATGACAATGATCGAGCACCGCAGCGGGTGGCAGGGTCCCCGAGGGCGCGGGCTCGGCTCGGGGGTGAGTGCCGGCGCGCCCTCGGGGGCTCCCTGACCAGGACGCAGAGGTGTGATGATCTCGTCCGTTTCACGGGAAGAGTTCTGCGTCCCGCCTATTCCTTCACCACCTTCCGAGCGTCGGCGTGCGTCGTGCGGTTGGCGTGGGTGGGCATCCTCCCCTCCTTGGCTTCGGCACCGGCGCAGACCGGTGCCCGCTCGGCTGTCGGGTCAGGTCAGTTGTGCATCGGGTCCAGGGTCGGTGGGCAGCAGCCCATGCAGCCACAGCGCATCGCGCAGCTCGTCCCACGCGCTGGTTCGTCGGAACCGCTCGGTGAAGACCCGCCATGCGCGGATGACCCGCTGGCGGCGCTCGAACGAGCCGATCTCTCTTGCCAGCAGCGCCGCCTCGAACAGCAGCGGCCCCGCCGCATCCGGCTGCCCCAGGTCGACCAGGAGGTAGGCCAGCGCCAGGTCGGCGGCGACCGTGGCCCGCTCCGGCTGCTTGGCCTCCAACCCTCCGAGGGCGTGCCGCAGCAGCGGCACCACCTGTGGCGTGATGTGCTGGCCGCCGAGCCGCAGCCGCACCGCCCCCTCCACCCCGTCGAGCTGGCGGTCGTCGAAGCGGGGCAGGTAGAACGGCCGCCCCGGCCCGCCCGCCAGCTCGGCGTCGACGGCGGCGGCCCATTCCTGCCGTGCCTGCGCCAGCGCGGCGAGGGCGGCGTCGGCGTCGCCCAGGGCGGCGTGGGCGTCGGCCAGGTGGCAGTGCAGGTCGGCGCGTGCCCAGGGATCGCGGGCCGTGCCGGCCAGCGCCGCGGTCGCCAGCTCGGCGGCGTCCTGGGGCTGGCTGGCGTAGATGAGCCGGCTTGCCTCCCTGGCCATGCCGTGGCTTTCGGCGTCGGCGTCGCCGAGCGCGGCCGCGCAGCGGCGAAGCTCGTCGAAGTGGCTCGCGGCGGGCTGGTGCCAGCCGCCGTCGAAGAACGCGATCGTGCCGGCGTGCGACAGTGCCACGATGCGCAGCCGCAGCAGCCCGTCAAGCAGCCCGTGCATGCTGTCGGGCCTCGCCCTGGCGGCGGTGGGGTCGATGGCGTGGATGGCGCGGCGGAGGTCTCGGTCGTAGCCGGTGAAGTCGCGGTAGAGCCGGTGGGCGTGCGCGCCGGTGGCATACCGCCGCAGGAGCTGCTCCAGGCGGCCCGCGAACGCGGCGGCGTCCTGGCTCTGCTCGTGGCCCTGGTCCTGATGATCGTGGTCGTGCTGGTGGTGTCGGTCTCCGTCGGTGCGGTCGTTCAGTGGTGCCCCCCCAGGCGTGACTGGTGTTCGTGGTCGTGCTCGGTCGCGTGTTCGTGCTTCCGGTCTACGGCCGAGCAGCCCAGCAGCCCAACACCGACACGTGGCCGGAGTCCACGCCGAGGTCCGCGCCGAGGTCCGCGCCGAGGTCCGGGCCAGCCGCTGGTCGTCGGGTGCCAAGCGCATGGCGGCCATCACCATCAACCAGCCCCACGGCTCGGCGGCATCTCAAGCTGGAGCGTGTGCTCGGCCTGGACGAGCGCCGCCATAAGCCCCGACGCCTCCGCTTCCACGCGCAAGGCGGCGCCAAGCTCGTGCACCAGCGCCTCGATCGCGGCCTGCGGGTAGCGCCGGTGCCCGCCGGGGGTGCGCACGCACGGCAGCCGGCCCCGCTTGGCCCACCTGAGCACGCTCTTGGGATCGACGCCGAACAGCGCAGCGACCTGGCCGGTCCGCAGGTACGGCGGCTGCAACCGGGACGAGGGTCTCTGCCGGGCCACGGTCACCGGCATGGCGCGCCCCTCCCCTCCCCTGGCCCTTCCCGTGGCCCCGGGACCATGATCGCGTCCAACTCCCGGGCCTCGCCCAGCCCCAGCCCCAGCCCCAGGCCCAGCCCCAGCCCTGGCAGCAGCCCCGCCTCGACCGCCGCGACAAGCAGCACCCTGACGTCGAGGCCAAGCCCGGCCGCGAGCTGGGCGAGCACCGACAGGCGGTCCACGCGACGCTCGCCGCGCTCAACCTTCTCCACCCAACTCCTGGACCTGCCGAGCGCCCTGGCGAGCTGCGCCTGCGACATGCCACGACGGCGGCGCAGCCGAGCCAGCCGCTGCCCGAACCGCTCGGCTGGCCCGGCCGCCTGCCAATCCCGCTGAAGCGGTAGCCGTGGCTGCGGCCGACCCACAGCCGCAGCCGCAGCCGCAAACGACGACCGCACGCCAGAGCCGGACGGGTCGGGACCAGGACTGCGGCGCTCGGGCTGCCCACGCCCGGGTCCGGGGTGCGCGCAGCGGGCACGCTCGGCCAGCTCCTCGCGCCGGTCGCTGGGCAGCGCGGCGATGAGCCGCAGCAACTCGGCCGCGTGCAGGCCGTCGCGGAAGCTCGCAGCAAACTCCTCGCAGGACATGCGGCCGACCAGCCGCAGCAGCCGTCCAGCGTCGTCGGTGCCGCTGTCGCTGTCCATCGGCATCGGCATCGGCATCGGCATCGGGCTGACGGGCGCCGTGGCGTGCTGCTCGGTCATGGCCCGGTCATGGCGAGGGCGAGGGCGAGGGCCGCGCCGTCATGGCGAGGGCTGGACGTGCATGCTGCGCACCGCACCATGGCAGCGCCCGCTCGGCAACCTGTCGCTGTCGGTTGGCGCTTGCCTCGGCTTGGAGCAGCGCGAGCAGGCCGAGGTGGGTCAGCCGCACCTCGCCGCCCCGGACACCAGCTTGGATGGCGCGGGCTGCCAGCAGCGAGGCGACCAGCAGCCGGGGAAGCCTGCTGGCCGGCAGCCGCCCCTGGTGCTGCGCGATCAGGCGGAGCGCCCCAAGCTGCTGGCGGTCAAGCAGAGGGATCAGCTCATCGGGGCCGGGCCGCCTCGCCGACCCGCCGTCGCATGGTCTCATGGTCCCCCCTGCCTGCTGCCGGTGGCGGTCCCGTCGCCGTCGCCGTTGCTGCCCAGGCCAAGGCCGTGCCGGGTGTCAGACGACGCCAGGTTCAGCGTCCAGGCGTTGAGCCCTCGGAGCATCCCGGCCAGCTCGCGCGGCACCCGCAGCCGGCTGACCTCGGCGGCGTTGCGGGCTGCGGCCAGCAGGTCCACCAGCCGGCGCAGCCGGCTCGCGGCGGCGGTCAGCACCTCGACGGTCACCGTGACGAGTCTGGGGGATGGTGGGGAGCATGCCTGGCCCGGCAGCCTGTCGTGCAGCCTGTCGCGGAGCTTGTCGCGTGGCGCCCCGAGGGTTGCGGAGACCGGGAACCGGGACCGTGCCCGGTGACCGGTCGCCCTCGGGGCGCCAGCGCTCCCCTGCCCGAGGGCGGGCGGATGTTGGCCCATCAGCCTTCGCCGTATGGATGCTCGGGCAGGGGAACCTTGGCGTCAGCCTTGGCATCAGCCACTTGGCGCTCTCGTTCGACCCGTTGGCACGGTGCCTGGCCGACCAGATGCGCGGCGTGATAGGGCGCGATCAGGCTCCAGGCGCCCTCGACGACCAGGTGGCCGCACGCCACCTGGTCGCACCAGAACCGGTACCAGCCGGGCTGAAGGCAGCGCAGCCCGAAGCGAGCCCTCCTCCCGTACCCGTAGGGACCGGGACCGGGACCGGGAGGTGCGCCCGTCACCCTGACGTTGCCAATGACCCCTCCAGCTCCAGCCGATGTCTCCACGTCCACGCTCACGCTACGCACGCTCACGCCGCCCTCACCTCAGCAGCGGCCCGGCCGCTGCTGCTGCGGCTGCGGCGCCCAGCGCTTGCAGCCCAGCCCGGCGTAGCCCGCGGGGACATCCCGACGGCCCGACCGGGTGCTGTCGGGGTCGGGCAGCCAGCACCCCGCCTCCACCAGCCCCGGCTCCACCAGCGCCCACCCGTCGAACAGCCGCTCGATCTGCTCCCTGGTGCGCAGCACCAGCGGCGCGCTCGCCCGCTGGTAGACACGGGCGACCTTGGCGGCCAACTTCGGGTCGAAGTCGCCGCTGGCATGCGAGACGACCAGGAAGCTGCCTAGCGCCATGGCGTCGCGGAAGCGCGCCACGATCGCGGCCGGGTCGTCGCTGTCGGGGATGAAGTGCAGCACCGCCACCAGCAGCAGCCCGACCGGCTTGGTGAAGTCGAGCAGCTCTTGCACTTGGGGGTGCTGCAGGATCGCATCGGGCTGGCGCAGGTCGGCCTGGATGGCGATGGTGGTCTGGTTGTTGTTGGCCAGCAGCGCGTTGGCATGGGCGTAGACGACCGGGTCGTGGTCGACGTAGACCACGCGGGCGTCTGGCGCCACCTGCTGGGCGATCTCATGGACGTTGCCCTGGGTGGGCAGCCCGGTGCCGATGTCGAGGAACTGGCGGATGCCGCCCTCGCTGGCGAGCAGCCGCACGGCGCGCTGGAGGAACGCGCGGTTGGTGCGGGCGACCTCTCTTGCCTGGGGGGCGAGGGCGAGGATTGCCTCGGCGGCCTCGCGGTCAGCAGGGAAGTTGTCCTTGCCGCCCAGGAGGTAGTCGTAGACCCGCGCTGGACTCGCCGTGCTCGTGTCGATCCCGGCAGGCGCGTTCCCGGCGGGCGCGCTGTGCTGGTCCGTCACTGCCCTCCTTCTATTCTGCGAGTGGAGGACTTGCGCCTTGCCTGCGCGTCTGCGCCTGCACCAGGCCTCCCTTCGTCTGGCATGACCACCGCCAAGCGGGAGCCAACGGCGAATGTGTGCGTGGGGCCAGAGCATCGGTGCGGCGGAAATGGCGCACGGATGGCGCATCTGCCCGTCTGAGCTGCGCCAAGCCCCCGGGCCTGGAAAGCGACTATCTTGGTGCCCGACAGGGGAGGTTGTGAGACAAACGTGGCGTTCAAGCGACAACGCCTCGTGCAGCGCCGCAGGGCGGTCGGCTTTACCCAGGAGGCGCTCGCCGAGCAGTTGGGTGTCGAGCGCTCGACCGTGGTGCGCTGGGAGGCTGCTGCGACCGAGCCGCTGCCGTGGCTTCGGCCGAAGCTGGCGGCGTTGCTCGAGGTGACGGCTGACGAGCTCGACGATCTCCTGTCGGAGGTCATGGAACTGCCAGGCGAGCGCCAGAGATTCCTCCTCGGGGCGTCATCGAGGGGAGGGCTGCTCGACACGGCGGCCATGGCGGCGGCAGCGGCCGGGCGCAAGCGCACCATCCCTGATCTCCGGACCATGGATGAGCTTGACCAAGACGTCGAGCGCTTCGCGCTGGAATGCGTCGGCGTAGCCCACGCTGAGCTGTTCCCGCAGGTCTTGGACGACTGGCTCCAGGTCGAGCAACTCCTCGACGGACGCCAGAGCCTGGGGGACCGGGCGCATCTGATCCTGCTCGGCGGCCAGCTCGTCTACTTCCTGGCCCGGCTGTCGTTCAACATGAGCGACTACACCGCCGCCCGAAGGCACGCCGCGCTCGCCTGGCAGTACGCCGAGGACGTCGGGCAGCCGGTGCTGTGCGCCTCGGTGAAGACCCTGCAGGGCACGATCGCGTTCTACGCCGGCCAGTACGAGCGGTCGCTGGAGTGCCTGCAGGCTGCTGAACGCTACGCGACGCCCTACAGCCGGGCCCGGATCGCGGCCAACACCGCCAGGGCCTACACCGCCCTGGGAGATCGCCCGCAGGCGGAGCAGGCGCTTGCTGTCATGGAGGCGCAGGCGATGGATCTCCCGGTCCAGCCGGGCGACTCGCCGTATACCACGGCGGCGGCGCTGTCGGCTATGGCAAGCACGCTGGCGCGGCTGGGCGTGGGCGAGCGGGCCGAGGGCTATGCGCGCGAGGCGGTCGCGCTGCACCACCTGCCGGGCAGGTGCTTTGAGGACTGGGGCAACGCGATGCTGAACCTGGCCGCCTCCCTGGTGGTGCGGCGGTGGCCCGAACCGGAGGAGGCCGCCCGGCTATGCCTTGCGGTGATGAGCGTGCCCCCAGAGCAGCGGACGGAGACCGTGCGCAAGTGGGCGGGAGAGGTGCTCGGGCTGCTCGGGAGGGGGCAGGCCACCGCGGCGGTCAGGGAGTTCACGGAGCAGCTTCGCGCCTACCAGCCCTTGACACCCTGAGCAGACCACGCGGGAGGCTGCCTACGGATGCGGGTGTGGCTGCAGCGCTCCGACTGGCAGCAGGTCGCCGGTGGTGGTGTCGAGAACGCCGGCGCTGCTGACGTGGGCGTCGATGATGGGGGCGTCGTGCAGCAGTTCGATCCCGCGGGCGAGCTGGGCGGGGCCAAGCTCCTGCGCCAGCGTGCAGTGCGGCACCCAGGCGTCGACCGAGTAGGTGCCCCAGGACCCGACCAGGCCGCCGTCCAGCGCCGCGTGGACCTGCTGGTGAAGCCAGAGCAGCGCCTGTGTTGGCACGACGCTGAGGTACAGCACGCCGTTTCGCTGGAAGACCGCGGGCGAGTAGAGCGTCACGTCCAGGTGCGTCGCGGCGAGGCGGTCCTGGGCATCCTGGAGCCTGGCGCTCTGGATGCGCTCGGCCACAACCAGCGTGACATGCGGCCGATGTCGGCGGTGTGAGCGCGTGGCCAGGCTCGGCAGCCCGGCCGCCTCAAGCCGAGCCCACAGCCCCTTGACCGCCGCTTCGCTGGCGGGATCGAAGAACACCTCAAGCGCGTGCGCCATGGCCTCCGACCGCATCCGGGCTGGAAGCCACCATCTTCGCGCCGGCCTTCCCCGCTACCTGGACCCGTAGCGCTTGTGCATTGTCGAGTCATCGGGTCGATCCGGCGCGGCCTGCCGCCGCCGACACGCCACCAGCCGAGTTGATCTTCTCCGCATCCTACGGCCCTCGGGGCGGCAGCAGACAGCTGCTGCTCGGCGTGGCGGTCGTGTAGCAGACCAGGTATGGCAGGTGGGCTATCGTGATCGGCGAAGGGAGGTCACGGTCGGAACATGGCATCGAAGCGGCTCCGGCTCATCCAGCGCCGCAGGGCGGTCGGCTTCACCCAGGAGCAGCTCGCCTGGCGTCTTGGTGTTGAGCGCTCCACGGTGCTTCGCTGGGAGGCCGCCAAGACCGAGCCGCAACCCTGGCAACGGCCCAAGCTGGCGGAGCTCCTCGGTGTGACGACCGACGAACTCGACGACCTCCTGTTCGATGTCACCGAGTTCGATGTCGCCGAGCTCCGGCCAGCGGACCTGCGGCCGAGCCGCCGCAACGCCAGCATCCCTTCTGTCTACGCTTGGCGAGCAGCACCACCTCGACCCCAGCCCTATCCCGAGCCCCGATGGCGACACGCCGACGGAGGATTCTTTGGGCCGAGCCTGGAGGCCGAGGGGTCGAGCCGCGCAGACGCACAAGGGCGGTCCCCCCAGCCTCGACGGACGGCTCTGGCCCCCGAACAGACGCTGCTCGGCGTTGGGCAGGTCACGATCGCCACGCCGCTCAAGCGGGAGCTTGTCGGCGCCCGGCCGGTGGTCGCTGTCGAGGACTTCACCGCCGCCCACCGGCTTGCCGACCTGGCCCGCACCCTGCGGCTCGCGGTGGAGTTCGAGCACGTCCCCCTCGGGGGAGCCATCAACCTCAACCGGCCCAACCTGGTGGTCGTCTGCGGCCCACGGCTGTCGCCCGACGTCGCCAGCGTGCTCGCCCGAGATCCCGCCGTGCGCTTCGAGCAGGCAGCCGACGGTGCGTGGACGCTGCGGGACCTTCACACCGGCGAGCGGTATCGGTCCGGGCTCGACCAGGCCCCCACCCGGCCGTGGGATGCCGCCTATCTTGGACGGCTGGTGCGCCCCGACGGCAGGGGGCTGGTCATGATCCTCACCGGCATCCACCCGCCCGGCACGCTCGGCGTGGTGCGGTTGCTCGGCACCCGGCTCGCCGAGGTGTACGAGCAGGCCGGGGAGGGTGCCTTCTCGACGCTGGTCGGGGTGGACTACGACCCGGTCATCCGCGAGCCGACGCGGGTCGAGCTGCTGAGTCCGCTGTACCGCCACGCCGCCCAGCGTTGAGCCATGCGGATCTCGCTTGCGACCATCCCGGCGGCCCCCGAGCAGCCCAACGACGACTTCGTGGCCGCCGCCCCGACGGCCGTGGTGCTGCTGGACGGTGTTGGGACCCCGCCCGGTTCGCAGAGCGGGTGCGAGCATGGCGTCGCGTGGTTTGTGCGCCACCTGGGCACCGCGCTGCTTTCCCGCCTGGCTGTCAGCGACACCTCGGATCTGCGCGGCTGTTTGGCCGACAGCATCGCGGCGGTACGCCGCCGGCACGAGCGGACCTGCGACCTGTCCCACCCAGGAACGCCGGCCACGACGGTCGTCGCCGTCCGGCAGGCTGCAGCGACCCTCGACTACCTGGTCTTGGCCGACTCGGTGCTGGCGGTTGATCACGGCAGCAGCGTCGAGGTCGTCACCGACGAGCGCGAAGCGCGGGTGGGAAGCGGGCTCCGCGAGCGCATGGACAGCCTGCCCGGCGGCACGGCGGCGCACCGGGCCGCGCACCGCGCCTACGTCGAAGCCCTGCGGGCGTATCGGAACCGGCCGGGCGGGTTTTGGGTCGCAGGCGGCGACCCCGCCGCGGCCGCCGAGGCGGTGACCGGGTCCCTGCCGTGCGACGGCGTGCGTGCTCTTGCCTTGCTCAGCGACGGCGCGAGCCGCTTGGTCGACCGCTTCGCCGTGGTGAGCTGGGAGGAGGCGTTCAAGCTCCTCGACAGCCACGGCCCGCAGGAATTGCTGCGGCAGGTCCGAGCGGCAGAAGACGGCGATCCGACCGGATCGGTGTGGCCCCGCGGCAAGCTCCACGACGACGCGACGGTCGCCTATTTACTACAGCCGCAGTTTCTCGGCTCTGGCTTGTCGTCGCTGGTAATGGCATCGGCGGGCGCGCGCCTGGTGACGGCGCCGCCACGCCGACCAGGCCAGCACCGTGGGCGGGTCGGCGGCCAGCCGCCACAGCAGTGCCGCCAGCAGACGGCGGATCTCCGGCACGCTCAACGGCACGAGCAGATCGGCGGGTTCTGCGTCCTCACTGGCCCCCTGTGTGGGCGGGGTCGTGCTGGCGCGTGCGCATGACCACCAGGAACGCATGCGCCAGCATCGACAGGGTGATGTGGCGGTGCCAGGCGTCGTAGCGGCGGACCTCGTAGTGGTCCAGCCCAGCCTCGCCCTTGGCCTGCTGGAAGCAACACTCCACGGTCCATCTGGCCCCGGCCACGCGGACCAGGTCGGCCAGGGTGGTGGCGTGGGGGCCGTAGCAGACGTAGTAGGCCAGCTCGCCGTCGTCGAGGCTGCGTCGGGCGAGCAGCCAGTGGCCAACGCCGGGCTCCCGCAGCGGCCGGATCGGGATCGCCAGCCAGGCATAGACCCGCTCGCCCTTGGCGCCCGTACCGGCGCTCAAGGTCTGCCATGCCGACGGATCGGCGGCGGCGACCAACTCGTCGGCGCGTTCGAACCCAAGCCGCATCGACACCAACTGGTCGTTGCGCTTGATGGCCAGCACGTGAGGAACCCTGCGGGCTTCCAGCCACACCCGCAGCCGCTTGTCCTGGCCATAGGCCTCATCGGCGGTCACCCAGCCCACCGGCACCCCGGCGTCCAAAGCGCGTTCCAGCATGGCCCGGGCAAGCTGCGGCTTGGTCTGGAACTCGACCTGCTCGGGGATGGCCGCCTGGCGGCGCCGAGCCGGATCGGCGGTCCAGCACTCCGGCAGGTACAGCGCCCGGTCGATCAGCGCCGCCCCCAGCCCGTGGGGGTTGGCGTAGGCGAGGAACACCCCGACCTGGCAGTTCTCGATCCGTCCGGCGGTGCCGGAGTACTGGCGCTGCACCCCAGCGGAGTGGTGGCCCTTCTTGACGAAGCCGGTCTCATCCACCACCAGCACCCCGCCCGGGTCACCCAGGTGCTCGACGACGTAGCTGCGCAGGTCGTCGCGCACCGCGTCGGCGTCCCAGCGGGCCTGGTACAGCAGCCGCTGCATGCCATCCGGGCGCTGCTCCCCGGCCTGCTCGGCCAACTGCCAGCCGTTCTTCCGCTCGACGCCGCTGAGCAGCCCGCGCAGGAAGGCGCCCACCCGGCGGCGGGCCTCGACGCGCCGAAAGCGCGGCGCGATCCGCTCGGCCAGCGCCTCCAGCTCGCCGGCCCAACCCTCGACCAGGGCCACGGTGACGGCAGTATCCATCCGCCCACCTCGCTCATAGGA
>JBHOQW010000187.1:0-1160 GCA_042408665.1 Dehalococcoidia bacterium | reverse complement strand
CCGGGGTCGTAGTCGAAGTCCCAGACCAGGTTCTTGAAGCCCTGGTCGCGCGGGTTGGTGCTGTTCTGGTACAGCTTCTTCAGGCGCAGCGCGAGCTGGTGCGTGAACCAGGCGTCGGAGCGGGCGTCGCCGGGCGGGTCGACGGCCTTCTCATGGAACTGGAGCAGGCGCTGCGTGTTGGTGAAGGTGCCCTCCATCTCGGCCACCTGCGCCGAGGGGAAGAGGAAGACCTCGGTCTTGATGTCCTCGGTCTTCAGCTCACCGCTCTTCACCTCCGGCGAGGCGTACCAGAAGGCCGCCGTCTCGGTCTCGAAGTTGTCTTTGACGACCAGCCACTCCAGCTTGGCCAGCGCCTTGCGCGTGAGGCGGGCGTTGAGGGATGTGGCGGGGTTCTGCCCCATGCAGAACATCCCCTTCACCTTGCCCTCGGCCATGGCCGCGAACATGGCCATGTGCGAGTGATCGCCGCTGATCTTGGGGTGCCAGTCGTAACCGAACTGGTTCTCCTTGGTGGCGGCATCGCCGTACATCGACTTCAGGTAGGAGACCATGAACTTGGGCTGGTTGGCCCAGAAGGCGGTGGGCACGGTCTCCGCCTTGAGGTAGTCGACCAGGGTGTCGTGCGGGCGCAGGGCGCTGGGCGCGTTCATGTAGCCGTGGATGCTGTGGTAGAGCGTGGGCACGTCGGTGGAGCCCTGGATGGTGGCGTGGCCGCGCAGGGCCATGATGCCACCGCCGGGCCGGCCGATGTTGCCCAAGAGGAGCTGCAGCAGCGCCGCCGCGCCGATCATCTGCACGCCGTAGGTGTGCTGCGTCCAGGCCACGGCGTAGCAGAAGGAGGTGGTCTTGTCCGGGCCGGAGTTGTTGAGGATGGTCTCGGCGACCTTCAAGAACGTCTCCTTGGGGCAGCCGGTCACCCGCTCCACCATCTCCGGCGTGTAGCGGGCGTAGTGCCGTTTGACGATCTGGAACACGCAGCGCGGGTCCTGCAGCGTCGGGTCGCGCAGCGGCGGCGCGGGCGGCAGCAGCGATTTCACCAGGTCGTCGTAGGGCGGGCCGGACGCGGCCGCCTCCGGCGGAACGGCCGGCTGCGCGCCCGTCGCCGGGGCGCGTTTGTACTGCCAGGTGGCGTTGCTGTACACCTGCTCCTGGGCGATGGC
>JBHOQW010000183.1:0-1134 GCA_042408665.1 Dehalococcoidia bacterium | reverse complement strand
GGCCATGTCGCGCGTGCCCAGCTTGTCCTTAAGGCGCTCGATGCGGTAGCGGTTGCGCGTGCCGTCCGGCAGCCGTTTGGGCACCAGAAACAGGCCCAGGCCCTTGGTGCCGGGCGGCGCCCCCTCCGGGCGGGCCAGGGTAAGGATCAGGTCGGCGGAGACGTTGGAACAGAACCACTTCTCGCCCCACAGCTCCCAGCCGCCGTCCACCCGCCGGGCGACGCTTTCCGAGGCGCCGACGTCTGACCCCCCGGCCTTCTCCGTGAGAAACATCGCGCCCTGGTGCAGCCGCTCCAGGTCCGTCTCCGTCAGGCGGGCGAGGTGCACGTGCCGCTGGCGCTCGTCGCCGAACAGGCGCAGCACGCGGGCGAGCGAGTCGGTCATGTTCACCGGGCAAAACAGGCCGAACTCGCTCTGCACCAGCACGTAGGAGAGGGCGTACTTAAAGGCGTGCGGCGCCGGCGCGGTGAAGCCCAGCACCGGCCGGTGCGACATGGCCGCCAGCGCGAAGCGGCCGAAGGCGATGCGCTCCATCGCCCGGTAGGACGGGTGATACTCCACCTCATCGACCCGCTCGCCGCGGGCGTTGAACGCGACCAGCCGGGGCGGGTTACGCTCCGCCTCGCGCGCCAGCCGGTCCAGCTCGCCGCCCGCCACCTCGCCGGCCTCGCGCAGGATGGGTTCCACGTGGGCGAAGACGTCGGGCTCCAGGCGCAGGCGCAGCGCGCGGGCCAGGTTGGGGTCGGCGTCGTAGAAGTTCAGGCCGGAGGCATCCGGCATGGCGCCGAAGGCGGCCTCCGGTCGGGTACGCGTGTCCAGCATGGCGGCCTCCCGTCACAGATCCGTGCTGGGTGGGATCTTCACCCCCGGCCGGGCAGGCCCCGGCCCTCACCCGGCCGCGCTCCGCTTGGCCACCCTCTCCCGCAAGGCGGGAGAGGGTTTCCTTCTCCCCCTCTTGGCGAGGGAGAGGGGGCAGGGGGGGTGAGGGCCCGCGCCAGGGTGAGGACCGCCCAGCACTCCGATGGTAGCCGCCCACCGGCCAGAGCGATACCGGCAGTCACCGACCCCGACGGAGGCGCGGGTCGAGCAGGTCGCGCAGGGCGTCCCCCAGCATGTTGAAGCCGAACACGGCCA